>NZ_JBEVLO010000103.1:0-10472 GCF_040509115.1 Mycobacterium sp.
CGCCCCATCCAGGTCGAGCAACAGCGACCGGCTGGCCGTCGACGTGTCGGTGACGAACGCGCCGCACAGCCGGTGCACCAGCCAGGTGTCGGTCGTCGTCACGACGCCGGCACCGGTCAGGTTGGCCCGGATCCACGCCATCTTCGGCGCCGAGAAGTACGGATCGAGCACCAGTCCGGTCGTGGCCGCGATCGCGTCGGCCGCCGACGAGAGGTCCGCGCAGATGGGCTCGGCGCGGCGGTCCTGCCAGACGATCGCCGGTGTCAGCGGCGCTCCGGTGCTGCGATCCCATGCCAGGACGGTCTCGCCCTGATTGGCCAGCGCGACGGCGGCGACCGGCACGCCCGCCGCGTGCAGCGCCTGGCGACCCGCGTCGACCACCGAGTTCCAGAGCGCTTCGGGATCCTGCTCGACGCCGCCGCCAGGGAGGTAGTCGGGCCGAAGTGCGACCTCTGCGATGGAGACCACCAGCCCGCCGCCGTCGACGACGATCGCCTTGGTCCCCGAGGTGCCCTGGTCGATGGCCAGTACGTAGGTCATGGCCTCCTGCTGCCTGCTTCGTGGTCGAGTACCGCGTCGATCGAATGCTGGTCCGGCATGGCCAAGCCGTCGGCTCCGCGTCGCACCAGCAGATAACCGAGGTAGCTCGCACCGATCACGACCATCACGATGACATAGAGCCACGCGTCCTTGAAGCTCGCATCGCGGAAGAGGGCCAGCTCGAACACCAGCCAGACCACCGCGACGACGAGGACCGGCTTCTCCCACGCACCGAGGTCGAACTTGCCGTTGACGGGCAGCTGCTTGCGCCTGGCCAGATACAACACCACCGTCGAGGCGTAGATGATGGCGGGCAGCAGGGTCGCGGCGCCGAACAACGTGAACAGGGCGGTCTCGGACTGGGAGAAGATCGCAAGGATCAGTTCGGCAAGGACGACGAACAGCACCGTGGCCCGCAGCGGGGTGTGGAAGGTCGGGGAGATCTGGTTCCACTGCTGCCAGCCGGGGAAGCGCTCGTCGCGAGACATGGCCCACGTCAAGCGAACTCCGGTCATCATGATCACCAGGCCGCAGGCGAAGATGGCGATGACTACCATGAGGAGCAGCAGGGTACTGACCGCGGAGCCGAGGGTGTGCTTGATGACGTCGGCGATCGGCGTGCCGGACTCGGCGAGGGCCACGGGGTCACCCGCGGCCAGGGTGACGGCGATGAGGAAGACGAATCCCAGTGCACCCGAGGCAATTACGGCTTGACACATGGCCCGCGGAACTACCCGCTCCGGATCGTTGGTCTCCTCGGCGAGGTTGGCGGCGGACTCGAAGCCGACGATCGTGAAGGCGCCGAGTAGGAAGCCGAGCATCCACGGCCCAGCCGACGTCCAGTCGCCGAAGCTCCAGAACCCCATCGATCCATCCGTGGGAACGGCACCCTTGCTGAACAGGTTGCCCGCATCCATGTCGCCTCGGACCGCGGCCACGACGAGCAAGAGCACGGTCAGGGCGATCATGCCGATCAGCTCGAGCGACACGGCGCCGTTGTTGACGCGCTCGCTCCACTTGGTCGACAACGCCAACAGGGTGGCCTGCGCCAGCAGCACGCATGCGGTCACGGCCCACGTGATGGCGGCGGTGCCCTCGTAGTCGAGCAGCACCGGCAACACGGTCGAGGCGATCGTGTAGTCGACGGCGACGACCACGATGGCGAGGAAGGTGAAGGAGATCCACCCGATGATCCAGCCGAGGACCGGGTTGGCCAGCCGTGACATCCACTGGTACGCGTACCCGGTCACCGGCATGCGTGACGCGATGGTGCCGAGGACGAGGGCCACCGCCAGCTGGCCGACGACGGCGATGGGCCACGTCCAGATGCCGACCGGGCCCGACGAGTTCAGGACCGCGCCGTAGGTGGTGAAGATTCCGGTGGCGATCGACACGAAGGCGAACGCCACCGCGAAGGATGCGAACCGTCCGGTGCGACGCTCCATCGACTGCTTGTAGCCGAACTGGGCCAGTTCGGCTTCGTCACCCACCCCTCGGGTGACGGGCTGCGGCTCGGACATCGGGACCCTCCAGTTGGTATAGACCATGTGGTTGGACCAAAGTATGCGAGCGGCGGGTCCCGTGGTCAACCCCAGAAACGCACTGTTTACCAACCCTGGTCTATACCAACTGGTCCCCCGGCGAGCGGGCTTACCCGGCTACGCTCGACGGGTGACCACCTCGCGGGTCGACCGCAACACCCCGGCCACTCCGCGCTACATCGCGATTGCCGCCCAGGTCCGCGACCGAATCGTCGTCGAGCAGCTCGGGCCGCACACGCTGCTGCCCTCGGAGCGCGAACTCGCCGAGCAGCACCAGGTCAGCCGCATGACGGCACGACAGGCGCTCTCTCTGCTTGAGAACGAGGGCGTCGTATACCGCAAGCCGCCGCGGGGCACGTTCGTCGCCGAACCGCGGGTGCGGTTCCACATCGGGAGCTTCTCCGAGGAGGTCGCCCGGCAGGGCCGTCAGCCGGCCGCCCGACTGCTGTGGTCCGAATATCAGGATCCGACGCCGTCGGTCCGGCTGGCCCTTGAACTCGACGACACCGCCGCGGTCCACGTCTTCCATCGACTGCGGACGGTCGACGACGTGCCGTTCGCGCTCGAGACGACGTTCCTCCCCGCCGATCTGACCCCAGGCATCCTCGAACTGGCCGACGAGGGCTCGCTGTGGGCGACGCTGCGCGACCGGTATGGCATTGCGCTGAGCCGGTCGACCGCCGTGCTGGAGTCGATCGTGCTCGACGACGCCTCCAGTGCGCAGCTCAACGTCCGGCCGGGTTCGGCGGGAACGCTGTTGACCCGCACGACGCTGGACGCCGACGGTCGCCGCGTCGAGTTCGCCAGGGACGTCTACCGCGCCGATCGGGCCTCGTTCGAGGTGTCCGCCGACCTCTCGTAGCCTGCGATTCGTGCACGTTTACCCGCGGTGAGCGCGGTCAAGCGTGCACAAATCGCTCGGTCACTGGGGGCGTCCGGCGCGAATCATGTCCTCGCGGGGCACGACCTTGACGCGCTCGCGGCCCTGTTCGGCACCGAGCGCGATCTCGTGCGCGTCGAGGCGCTCCCATTCCTGCCAGGTCGTGTAGTCGATCCCGTTGCCGGACAGGTGGGCGAGGATCGCGTCGGGGTCGCGATTCTCGGGCGGCTGAATGCCAGGCAGGTCGGCGAGCAGGCTGGTGACGGTCTCGGCGGCGTCGGACTTGGTGTGGCCGATCAGCCCGATGGGCCCGCGCTTGATCCACCCCGTGACGTAGGTGCCCTCCATCATGACGCCATCCATGTCCAGCACGCGGCCCCTGTCGTGGGGCACCGTGCCTGCACCGTGGTCGAAGGGCAGATCCGCGAGGTGCGACGAGATGTAGCCCACTGCGCGGTACACGGCTTCGACCGGAGTGTCGATGAATTCACCGGTCCCCCTGACGTTTCCGTCGCCCATCAGCTCGGTGCGCTCGGTGCGCAGCCCCTCGACGCGGTCGGTGCCGAGGATGGCGACAGGTGCCTGGCACAGGTGGATGTGGATGCGATGCGGGGCGCCCGTTGGCTCCTTCTCCAGGTACCGCATCAACGTGTCGACGACGAGCTTGGTCGACTTGCTCTTGCCGATCGCCGCCTGACTGGCCTCGTCGATCTCGAAGCCCTCGGGGTGGACGACGACGTCGACGCTCGGCGAGTGGGATAGCTCGCGAAACTCCATTGGGGTGAACTTGATCTGCGCCGGTCCGCGGCGGGCGAAGACGTGGATGTCGGTGGCCTGGTTCAGCGCCAGGCCGCGGTACACGTTGCCGGGGATCTCGGTGGTGAGCTGCTCGTCGGCGGGCTTGGCGAGCACGCGGGCGATGTCGAGGGCGACGTTGCCCGCGCCGAGGACCGCGACGTTCTTCGCCGTGAGCGGCCAGTCACGCGGCACGTCGGGATGCCCGTCGTACCAGGAGACGAAGTCCGACGCGCCGTGGCTGCCCGGCAGGTCGATGCCGGGGATGTCGAGATCCCGGTCGGCCCTCGCGCCGGTGGAGAAGATCACGGCGTCGTAGAAGTGCTGAAGGTCCGACAGCTTGATGTCGGTGCCGTAGTGAACGTTCCCGATGAATCTGATCTCGTCGCGGGACAGCACCCGGCGCAGCGCCTTGATGATCTCCTTGATGCGCGGGTGGTCGGGCGCCACCCCGTAGCGGACCAGGCCGTACGGCGCGGGCAGCCGGTCGAAGAGGTCGACTCGGGCACCTTCGTAGTCGTTGGTGAGAGTGTCGGCGGCGTAGATGCCTGCCGGGCCTGCGCCGACGACTGCGACTCGAATCTGCCTCATGACCTGCCCTTCCGCATTAGGTTAGCCAAGCCTAATTTGGAACGGGCGTACTTGTCAGACCCACGTCCGAGACTCTCGTCACACCGTTCGGAGGAGTTGACTACCCGAAACGGCAACGCGTCTCGTCACAGTCTTCGCAGCCAGGTCTCCGGAAGCTCGTCGTGTTCCTCGCCCGTGTCGACTGCGGGCACGTCGCCTTCGACGCGTCGGAGTTCCTCCTCGGTGCTGAGGTTGAGGCTGTCGACCACGTCGGGAGCGCAGCCGCTTGCGAGGAGCTCGCGCCGCCGCGCGACCTGCATGCGGCGTGCCGAAACCTCGCACAGCGCCAGGATGCGGCGCGCCAACTCGCTGGGTGGAACCGAAAGTGCTTGCGGCGCAAGCGCAAGCGCGATCGGGAGGCCACGCTCGGTGGTCCGGAGCTGGATCGTCCCGTTGCCGAGCCTGCCTCCGTCATCGGGAGGTTGCATCGTCCGTCACCGCCTGATTCAGTGCTGACCGCCGGTGGGCGTACGTCGTAAACGGCGTATCGACATACGTATCGACGTCATTGACGCGCCCATCGTAGATTGCGTTCGGCGCCCCGCGCCACGGGCGGCGCGAAGCGCAGCGCGTCGGGTCAACTCGCGTCACCGCGATCGGCGTCGTCGGGGGCACGGGAGTCCTGTTCGCCGAACCGGGCGAAGGCGTCGTCGAGTGCCCCCTGGAGGCTCGGACCTGCGCCGAGCCCAGTCAGTTCGATCACCGGTGCCGGTCCGTGCGGGGTGGTCGAACGATCGCCCTCGGTGGCCGGACGAAGCAGGTTGGTGCCGTTCGCAGGCGCGGCGGTCGGACCTCGACTCCGACCGAACAGCCGGTGTAGGAGGCGACTCCTGGCGATCGGCAATCCGGCGGGCTCGCCGGAAGGTCCAGTCGACGACGTCAACCGGGCCCCGGTCGCACCGGTGCCGACCGCGGGCGGCTCATTCGGTGGGCGGGGAGCAGACGGCGGCGGTAGTGGGTCGAGATCTGCTGGTGCAGAAGGCGTCTCGACCCGGTCGAGGCTGGAGGTGGGGATCAGCATCGGCCCGTGCACGTCCACCCCGGACAGCGTGTGCGAGGTGTCGCCGTCGTGCACGGTCAGCACGATCGTTGCGGCGCCGTCGAAGACGGCATGCGAGCCGGCGAACTTCGCGTTGGCCGACACCTTGGCGCTCTGCCCGTAGGTGGTGCCGTGACGGCTACGGCCCAACGCGCCTCCACCGAACATGACGTTCCCGCGCAAGACGTCGCCCAGGTTGCCGTGGGGGCCCGCCATGAACCGGGGACCCGCCTCCCATGCCGACGAATCCTGGTGTGAATCACCTTGATTGACCTCGTTGAGGAGGTTGGTCATCCCGCCTTGGCTCTCGACCCCGGTGCGATTCAGCCCGATCAGGTCGGCATGGCCGGTCACCCGCAGGGGACCATCCCGGAACAGCTCGACTTCCTCGCCGCGCGTCATCGCAGGCAGGTGGCGCTGCAACTTGACGTCGCTGAGCGCCGCGGGTAGTTGATCTCTCAGTCGCGACGCCGCGATCCCGCTCACCGGCGCCTTGAGGTTGTCCTGCGTTCGGCGTCGGAACTGGTCGCCGTCGACGACCTTGCGAACCATCGCCCCTCGCGGTAACCCTCGTTGACTGCTCCCGTCGGTCGAAGCGTCGGGGGCGTCCGAGTTGGGGCCGCCGGCGAGGGTTTCCGGCCGCGGTTCGTAGCTTGTCTGCTCGGCATCGGGACTTGCTTGCCGAGTCCGGAAGTCGATCTTGGCCGCGCCGTCGCGCTCGAGCGTTCCTCCGCTGCCCAACAGCCCGGTGGGACGGCTCATCCTGGCGCGCACCGTGGCCGTGCCGGCTTGGACGTTGGAGGCCGCCTTCTTGCGAAACACGTCGCCGGTGGCCGAGTTCTTGGTCCGGGTAGCGCTGCTGTCCGTGGCTCGGTTGACGTCGACACGGCCCAGCAGAGAGGCGTTCACCCCGACGTCGACGGGCAATACGGTGCCCTGCGCCTGGAGCGTCACCTGCCAGTTGTCGGTCTTGGTGTTGGTGTCGGTGGTGGTGTGGATCGTCTGGCCGCCGGTGTAGAACTCGGCCTCGCGCGCCGTCCCTGGCGTCGGGTGCGTCATGTCGTCCACCCGCGCACTCAGCACCACCTTGGCGCCTCTGACCGATTTCAGCTCGACGGCCCTCTCACCATTGCGGCTGTAGGAACCCAGGTCACCGTGCAGCGCGCGGGTGTTGACGTGCGGGGCGAGTTCGGCCCGCACCAACTGCCAATCGTCGCCGAACACTTCTCGGCCCTGCTCGGTCATCGAATCGAGCACGTGTGCCGCCATCGCGTCCTCGGTGGGCGTGGGGGTCGGGGCGGGCGCAGCTTGCCGAGGTGCATCTTGTCGAGGCGCCGGCGGGCGCACCTCGGTGACGACATGGTCGGGTTCGAGCCGGATGCCTGGACCGTCCGCGGATGAACTGGGTTGGCGGCTGGCCGCGGTGTCGGCGGCGGGCGCCACCTGTGGGTAGGAGAACACACCGGTCATGCGCACGTCCGCCGGGTTCTCGGGCACCTTCGACAGCAGCCGGGCACCCTTGTGCTTCTCGTAGCTGATCTCGAATCGGATGGGTTGCCGGAAGAGCTCGTGTGCCTCAGTGGTCCTCACCCGCGTCGGAACCCGGTGCTCGGTATCGGTGACCGTGGTCTCGGCGCGCGGGGTCGTGAGATCACCGCTGGCTGCGGGTGCGTCCGCTGGCAGTACCGAACCGCTGTGGGTGACCTGAACCGATGCCGAGCCGTGCGGGAACGGCACGACGAGCCGCCCTCCCTCGACGTGGCGGGTCAGGTCGTCCTGCAAACGTGCGGTCGACGACTGCGACTCCACGGACAGATCGGTCTCGAACTTCGTTGACGGGCCGACGTATTCGGCGCTGGCCTCTCGAATTGCCTTGACCTTGACCGTGATCTTGCCGCCGGTCACCGGAATGTCGTGGCTCCACTGCTGGCCCGATTGGTGGGCCAGGCGGGTCTGCAACAGCTGCGGGCCGAACTGTTGAGTCACCCCCACCATGGCCTTGTCGACGTCCTTGCCAAGGGCGGGCCCGAGGTCGGCCCGAATCGCCTCCACCAAGCCACTCGCCGGGTCGAGGCCGACGAGCATGTCCGTCGGGTGCCACGTCTGCAGCAGCACATGGGCCGGGGGCGAAGGGGGTTCACTCGCCACGGTGGGCGGCGTCCACGCCAGCGGCGCACGCTCCGGCGTCGCCCGCCCGCCGTCGGCCGCCACCCCGCGTGCCTCCCCGCCGCTTCGCTCGCCGGGTTGAGCTTGCACGAATCCCGCGGGGTGGGACCTGTCGAACGTGGGTGGCAGCACCGCGTCATGGGTGCGCGAGCCCTGCAATTCACTGAGCGGAATGGCGATTTCGATGGGGAAGAGACCCGATTCGTGGACGGTGGCCTTCGAGCCGGTCATCGTGCCGTCGATGCGGACCCAGCCGTCGAAGATCGCCATGGGTTGTTCGAACTTGGTCGCCACCACCACCCGCTGTTGTTCGCGGACCCGGTTGCCCTCCCGCACGGTCTGATTGGCTCCGGCGATCACCTCGCCGAGCACCGGACCGCCGGCCACGTCACCGCCGCGCCCACCCAGCGCGGCCTGCCCCGAGATCTGCTTGGTGCTGATCGTCGTGGTCGTCGCCCCCTCGGTGTTCTCCATGCTGGGCGACGACAAGACCTTGTCGATGGTGCGGCGGTAGGTCAGGTTCTCGATGTCGGCGGTCAGCGCCAGCGTGCTCGAGGATCCAGGTCCGGAGAGCTCGGCAGTGGTGAGCGGACTGTGCTGGGTCATTCCCGGCAGTCCGCTGCGGATCCGATTCAGGTGGCTGGAAGCCGCAACGGTCGGGCGGACCTCCTTCCACTTGCTACCGAAAGCCCGGTGTCCCATCGAATCCAGCAGTCCGTGGAATCCACTCAGATCGAGGTTGGTGACCCGATCCATGCTGCCCAGCCCGGCCAGCGGCTCGGCGGCCACACCACGCTCCCGACGCACGGGTGAGTCGTTCGTCACGACCGGGCGAGGTCGGCTGCCCAACTGCCAACGTGCCCGGGGCGTCGTGGAATTGCGTTCCGCGGATGGCCCACCGCGACCCCAGATGCGCGCGGGTGGCGCATGGACCTCCGTGCCGCGGTAGTTCGTGGTCGGGGTGGTCTCGGACTTCTCGATCAGGGCATCGAACTCGGCCCTGGTCTCGTGCACCGCGCCCTTGAAGGCACCGTTGCGCTGGGTGGGTGAGATCGAGTCGGGGGCATGCATGACGAACCGCAACCGGACCTGCCCGTTCCACGATTGACCCGCCACCGGATTCTTCAGCGTGCTGCGGTTGCGGAACTGCGAGACGTTTACCTCGTTGGTGCTGCGCCCCACGTTCAGCCCACCGTCCAAGCCTCCCACCACTTCTCCGGTGGGCGTCCCGCCCTGCCCGCGACTGCGACCCGGGAGCGGAAGCTGGGCGGTGTAGGTAGTTTGGTCCTGCCGCGCCCGGGCCGAATCGGTCTCGGTGCCGTGGTGGAACTCGGTCTTGCTCGTCTCGCCGGTGGCGCGCATTCGTGGGTTCCCAGAGTTCGGGGGCTGCTCACCGAATGCCGGCGTGGCATCCGAGGGAGTGCCGAGCGATTCTACGAATGCGTGTACCTCCACCCGGGCACCGGGAATGCCCTCGAGATGGTGCACGAGCGGTTGCTTGTTGGTCATCCCGTGCAGATTGGCCTGCAGCAGTTCGACACTCAGCCATTCGTCGACCTCGGTCATCGCCCGGGCGGCCTGCGGGCCGTAGGCCGACTCGAATGCGGTACGCATCGCCGGGCTCGACACGAGTTCGGTGGTGGACTTCGGACCACGATGGGGTCCCATGCCGTCGGGCAGCAACTGCAGGTTGGTCACCACGTCGGAGCCGGTCAGTGCGCGTGAATTCGTCACCCGCGGTGGACCATCGGATGCCGCGGCGGGGTTGGCCGCGTCGGTGACCGCGCGAGTGGGAACCGCCACTTCGGTGTGGAAGGAGAACGCCTGCAGACTACCGCCCTCATCGGACGTGCCCGTCACGCGGCTCACCGGACTGCTTAACCGGTAGGAGACGACGGCCTGGATGCGGCCCGCGAAGCGTGTAGCCGGCTCGACCGTTTGGCCTCCACTGATCTGGCGGTCGGTCCGCTGCGTGGACTCCGACCACTGATGCTCGCGCACCCCGAACAATCCCGTGGTGTGGCTTGCGTTGGCGTGCGTGAGGCTGGCCTGGGCACCGGCGACGTAGGTTCGACGGCCCTCGTCGAACGAACCGACGACGCTGCTCGGGTCGGAGCTGTGCTCGAACTCGTAGCCCTCGACACTGTCCTTGAACTCGAGCGAGGACGCGGCCGAAGACCCGTCCAGCCGCAGGTCGATACTCAGGGTTCGCCCGGATCCCAGTTCGACCACCTGGCTCACGGGCTTGCCGCCGCGCAACATGCCGGGCACCTTCGGCTTGAGCCCGTCATCGGCGAACAACGCCGTCAGGCGCTCGCGGTTGGCATCCCACGTCTTCTCGCCGCCGTGTTGGGTGACCAGTCGCCGGATCTGGTCGAGGCCTTCATTCCCGGAATGGAAGCGTTCGACGACGTCCATTCCGCCGAGGACGAGGTTCGGTCCCGATCGGGCAGGCAGCCGCGGGGCCGGGGCAGAATCGTCGACCGATGTCGACGTGCTCGACGCCTGCTCGACGTCGGAGTGGCTGCCGCCTGACTTGGTGTCCGCCCAGGTGGAGGTGACCTCCAACCCAGATAGCAGACCGCTCAACCGTTCCGGGGTGGTCGCCGGGTGGGTTTGCGGCGGCTCCTCGTCGAGCAACGCACCGAACAAGCCGAAGTCGTCGTCGACGACGGGACCAGCCGAAGCCTTCGCCTTCCGGGCATCTCGCTTCTCGTTGACATCGGGATCTGCGGCCAAACGCTCCTCCCGCTCCGCGGCCGTCTCAACGGCGGGTTCGTACCTGTTCGCCGAGACGTGTCCGGCGGCGTCGAAGACTCTGACCTTGCGCACCGTCGACCAGAAGTCCGCGAAGCCGTTGCGTTTGATCACCACGTTGGGC
>NZ_JBEVLO010000104.1:0-2522 GCF_040509115.1 Mycobacterium sp.
CGGCGAGAGCGGCGCGCTACGCGGCGCTCGACGCCGCCCGTGACGGCAGGCCGGTCCTGATCGCCCACACCCTCGACGATCAGGCTGAGACGGTGCTTCTCGGCCTGGGCCGCGGGTCGGGCGCGCGCTCGATCGCCGGGATGCGGCCGCACGACCCGCCATGGTGCCGTCCACTGCTCGCCGTCCGGCGCGCCGACACTCGCGGCGTGTGCGCGGAACTGGGACTCACGCCATGGGAGGACCCACACAACGCCGACCCGAGGTTCACCAGGGTCAGATTGCGCACCGAGGTCCTTCCCCTTCTGGAGGACGTCCTCGGCGGCGGCGTCGCCGAGGCGTTGGCCCGCACGGCCGTCGGACTGCGAGAGGACACCGACACCCTCGACGAGCTGGCTGCCGCGGCGGCGATCACGGGCGGTGAACTGGCGATTCCCGAGATCGCTTCGGTCCCGGCGGCGATCCGCAGGAGGGTGATCCGGGGTTGGCTCCTGGCCGGTGGCGCGAGCGGCCTGACCGACGTCCAGATCCGCGGCGTCGACCGGCTCGTCACCGACTGGCGAGGACGCGGCGGTGTTGCGGTCGGCTCGGCGCTGCGCAATCAGAGGCTCTTCGCCGATCGGCGCGGCGACACCCTGATCCTTCGCAGCGAGGACGTGTAGGTCGCCGAAGAATGCGCCAGGTGTTGGTCGCCGACGCGTCGGCGTGGCACGCTGTTGCGGTGCCCGAGCCATCTGCCGCGGACCCCTATCCCGGCGACATCAAGTCGGTGCTGCTATCCGAGGCCGAGGTTCAGGCGCGCGTCGCCGAGCTGGGCGCGGCCATCGGCGCGCACTACCGCGACGCGATTGGCGACGACGGCGAGGACCTGCTGTTGGTGACGGTGCTCAAGGGCGCGGTCATGTTCGTCACCGACCTGGCCCGCGCCATCCCGCTGCCCACCCAGCTCGAGTTCATGGCGGTCAGCTCGTACGGGTCGTCGACCTCGTCATCGGGCGTGGTGCGCATCCTCAAGGACCTCGATCGCGACATCCACGACAGGGACGTGCTCATCGTCGAGGACATCGTCGACTCCGGTCTGACGCTGTCCTGGCTGCTGCGCAACCTCGCGACACGGCACCCGAAGTCACTGCGGGTGTGCACGCTGTTGCGCAAGCCGGACGCGGTGCGCACCGACGTGGACATCGAGTGGTGCGGCTTCGACATCCCGAACGAATTCGTGGTCGGTTACGGCTTGGACTATGCCGAGCGCTACCGCGACCTCAACTACATCGGCACGCTGGACCCGAAGGTCTACGAGGGCGCTTGAGCGGTTAGCCCAACTCCCACACCACGGTCACGGAGAATCCGACGGTCTGCGTGCCCGGCGACATCGGCATGGCCTCGGTGGCCATGTCGTAGCGGGGCATCGGCGTCGGCGGCGGTGGACCGCTACCGGTCTCCGAGATGGACACGACCTTGCCGAGGTCCAGACCGGACAACTCCGCGTACTGCTGCGCCCGGTCCTTCGCATCCTCGAACGCGCGGCTGCGGGCGTCCTTGAGCAGCTGCGAATCGTCGTTGATCGAGTAGGTCACCGAGTTGATGCGGACGGCATTGCCACCGGCGGTGCCGACCACGCCGAGCAGCTGCGGCCCCGAGTCGACGTTGCGGACCTTGACGTCGACCGAGTTGGTCGACGTGTACCCGACGATCGTCGTGTTGTCCGAGCCGCCGTACTGGGGCTGCAACGTCACCTGGGTCGTGCTGATGTCTCCCGCGTCGATGCCCTGCCCCGTCAGCGCGCCGGTCACGTCGGCGATCCGGCTGCTGGTCTGATTGGACGCAGTCTGCGCGTCCTGCGCGGTGGCTTGCACGGACAACCCGATCACCAGGGTGTCGGGCCTGCCGTCGACCTTGCCCTCGCCGACCACGGTCACCTGGCGGGGAGCCGACGTGCCCGGCACCGGCGCAGGCGCGGCCGTCGGCGTGGCGTCGCAGGCCGCAACGCCTGCGACGGCGAGGGCCGCGGTGGTGAGGACGAACAGCTTGGTGAGGGACTTCGCAACCTTCGAAGGCACCCGTGGCTTCGGTGGATTCGGCATTCCACGAACCATACCTTCGGCTCAGGCGGTCTCCAGGATTTAGCAGGGCGCGGATCGGTCTCGGTTCCGCTCGACCTCTTCGGTGTGATCGGCGATCGCCTTGGCGATGGCGTCGTAGCCGCCGGACCGGTCGAGGGAATCCTGAATCTAGCGGCGGGTGGGCCGATGCGGCAATTGCCCTGTGTTGCAAGGTATTCGACGCGACTGGGGGCATCCGCCGGTGGCGGTGCCCAGTCCTATTTCATTGCGAGCGTGGAGGATTGACCGACCGGGTGAAATCGAGAGATCAACCCCGGCGTTCCTCCGCAAGTTCACGGGGAGTTCGGGCCGGTCAGGAACTCCATCAACGCGGCATTGACCTCGGCGGGCCGCTCCTGCTGCAGCCAGTGCCCCGCGCCGTCGATCAACACCTCCCGGTACGGACCGGTCGCGACGTCGCGC
>NZ_JBEVLO010000105.1:0-5508 GCF_040509115.1 Mycobacterium sp.
AGCAGCGCTACTCGGTGCCCGTCGGTGGTCACGGGTGGATCGGACCGGGTGCCGAGGCCAACGGCTACGCGGAGGGCACCGAGACGCCGCCGGACCTGAAGGAGAGTTACAGTCTGGGCGCCGAGACGGCGACGGGAAACGCCGAGATTGATCGAATCTGGTTCGCGCCCAACGTCTGGCCCGCCGAAGTGCCCGAACTACGGGCGTTGGTCACCGAGTACACGGCTGCGGTGCGACGCGTGTCCGACGATCTGCTGGCGCTGTTCGCGCATGCCCTCGGATTGGCGTCCAATCCATGGGCCGAGCTCGCCAGCCGTCCCACGTGGACGATGAACATCAACCACTATCCGCCCGTCAGCGTGGTCGGCGAACCGGAGCCGGGCCAGTTCCGCATCGGCCCGCATACCGACTTCGGCACCGTCACGGTGCTCGATCGCGAGCCGGGAGCTGGTGGGCTGCAGGTCTATTCGGAAGCCGAGGGCTGGGCCGACGCACCGTACGATCCCGCGGCGTTGACGGTCAACATCGGTGACCTGTTGGAGTATTGGAGTGGCAGGCGCTGGCCGTCGGGCCGGCATCGGGTGTTGCCGCCGCAGCCCGAAGCGCCGGAGGAGGATCTGGTGTCGCTCATCTACTTCTACGAGGCCAATCACGACGCGCTCGTCGCACCACTGGATCCGCCGATCGGCCAGGTGGCCGGTCTGGAACCGGTGACGACCGCGGACTTCATCAAGGAGCGTCTCGAGGCGATCACCGTCGGTTAGCAGTCGCTATCCCTGCACCGTCGGTCGGATCGAGAGTTCCCCGATCTCGACCTCCCAGGGCTGGTCGACGGCGAACTCGACGGCCCTCGCGATCGCGTCCGGGTCGAGGGCGAATGCTTCCATGCCGCTTGCGATCTCGGCGCGGATCGCCGGGTCCGTGATGGAGTCGCCGAAGTCCGTGCGCACATACCCCGGTGAGATCGCCGTGGTCTTGAGCGTCCCGTCGGTGGACTCCTGGCGCAATCCCTCGAGGACCGTACGGACGGCGTTCTTGGTGGCGGCGTACACAGCCATCGTCGGCACGATCTTGAGTCCGGCGGTCGAGACGATGGTGACGAAGTGTCCGCGGCCCTGTTGCTCGAAGACGGGAAGCGCGGCGTCGATGCCGTGCAGGACGCCGCGCAAATTGACGTCGATCATCGCGTCCCAGTCCGCCCGGCGGCGCGCGGTCATCGGTGAGATCGGACCGATCCCGGCATTGCTCACCAACACGTCTAGCCTGCCGAACTCGGACACGGCGGTCTCGACGAGCTGCCGTAGGTCGTCGGCGCGGGTGACGTCCACGGTGACCGCGCAGGCGCGGCCTCCGGCAGCGCGGATTTCCGAGGCCAGCGCGTCGAGGCGGTCGGCGCGGCGCGCTCCTAGGACTACGGCGGCCCCGCGGCCCGCGAGCCGTCGCGCCGTCGCGGCGCCGATACCGCCGCTGGCGCCGGTTATCGCCACCACCTTGTCTTCGAGCTTGTCGTCGAGCCTGTCTTCGCGCTTGTCGTCGAGCGAAACCATCGTTAACCTCCTGAGTCAATGCGGACAAAGTGTCCACTTCATCAAAACGGACAATATGTCCACTTTCAACCCGTGCGCAAGCGTGCAGGGTCGACGAGGGCGAGGAGGGGTGGTGTCGGAGCGCACCGACGTGGCACGGAACCGGGCCGTGATCATCGAGGCCGCCCGTCAGGTCATCACCGAACCGGGCGAGCTCAAGCTCAGCGCGGTGGCGAAACGAGCGGGAGTGGGCCAGGGCACGCTGTATCGCCACTTCGCCACCCGCGACGAGCTGGTGCGCGCGTTGTACGACAGGGAGATCGACGAACTCGTGGCCCTCGCCTATGAATTGCTCGACGCGTATCCACCGGACGAGGCCCTCGCGCAGTGGTTCACCCAGCTCGCGGCCTACGCGCGGGTGAAGTTCGGAGTGATCGCCGCCGTCGAGGCCTCGGTGTGGCAGGACATCGGGGCGCAGACCCTCGGCAAGCTCGGCGACGCACTCACCGCGCTGCTTGCGGCGGGTCGGGCAAGCGGCGTGCTGCGCGCTGACGTCGACTCGCGCGACGTGATCCTGCTGTCCTGGTTCCTGGCCCACGTCGAGGAGGACGAATGGGCCGAGCGAACCCCGCGCCTACTCGCCGTGCTGCTCGACGGACTGACGGTTCATTAGTCGAGGAACGCCTCGATGCCTACGCCGTTGGCCAGCGGATCGGTTTCCGGATCGTAGATGGCGTCGAGGCGGGCGAGCGCGTGCGCGCTCAGCGTGATGTCACCGACGGCGAGGTTCTCCGCGAGGTGGTCGATGGAACGGGTGCCTGCGATGAGCAAGGTGTTGGGGGTGTGAGCCAGCAGCCACGCCAGGCCGACTTGCGATGGCGTGGAACCGATTTCGTTGGCGATCTCGCGCACCACCGGATCATTGCTCACCTTGGGGAAGCCGGGGAACGCCGACCCGAGCGGGAAGTACGGCACCCATGCGACGTCCTCGACGACGCACAGCTCGAGCAGCTCCTCCTGGGATCGGTTCAGCAGGCTGTAGGCGTTCTGCACGCACACGATGCCCGCCGGGAGTGCCCGGCGAACGATCTCGGGTGGCACGCTGCTGATACCGATCGCGCCGATCTTTCCCTCGTCGCGCAGCGCGACCATCTCGGCGAGCTGGTCGTCGAGATCGACGATCTGATCGCCTTCGGCCTGCAGTCCGGGTCCCAGGTCGAGACGGCGCAGGTTCACCACGTGGACCCGGTCGAGTCCAAGCTGGGCGAGGTCGGCCTCGACCGCCGCCCGGAGTTCGGCGGGCTTCTGCGCCGGGGCAAGGGGAATGCGTCCGCCGGTGACGCTCCTGGCGCCCACCTTGCTGACGATCACCAGATCGTCCGGGTACGGGGTGAGGGCGGCCCGGATGCGCCGGTTCACTTCGCCGTCCGAGTAGAACGAGGCCGTGTCGACGTGGTTCACGCCGAGTTCCACGGCGCGACGCAGCAGGGCCACGGCGTCGTCGGTCGAAATGGAGTCGGGTTCCAGTTGCATGGCGCCGTAACCGATGCGTGCGACCTCGGACGAACCGAGCCGTGCCAAACCCCCTGGCAGAAGTACGTTGGCCATGACGCTCCTAGATGCGATACTCGACAAGGCGGAGGATCCTCCGCTTAATCCGACGATAGCAGAAACGGAGGAGCCTCCGCTATGGCAAGTGTGCGAGCCGATGCGCACCGCAACCGAGAAAGGCTGTTGGCGGCGGCCACCGCGGCCTTCGCGGCGGCTGACGGCACCACCGTCTCGCTCGAAGCCATCGCACGCGATGCGGGCGTCGGCATCGGCACCCTCTACCGGCACTTTCCGAACCGGGAGGCGCTGATCGAAGCCGTGTATCGCACCGAGTTGGCGGAGGTGTCCGAATCTGCGTTTGACCTGCTGGAGCATCACGCCCCCGTCGCCGCGCTGCGTCACTGGATGAACCGATACGCCAGCTTCGTCGCCACGAAACAGGGCATGGCGGAGTCGCTGGGCGTCATGTTCGCCTCCGGCGCCGTCGAGCCGGGTGACACCCGCGCGAGCATCCTCGGCGCCATGGAGACACTGCTGGCGGCGGGGCGAGCGGAGGGGTCGCTGCGGTCTGACGTGAGCGCCGACGACGTCGTGTCCAGCCTCATCGGAATCGCCATCGCGAGCAGCTCGACCGACCAGGCCAATCGCATGCGCAACCTCCTCGTCGACGGTCTGAGGAAGACCCGCTAGGCGCCAAGTAAGGTGACCGCCATGCGCGTCTACCTCGGCTCTGACCACGCCGGATTCGAACTCAAACAGGCCATCGTCGAACACCTCGAGTCAAGCGGCCACGAGCCCATCGACTGCGGTGCCTTCACCTATGACGCCGAGGACGACTACCCCGCGTTCTGCATCGCCGCCGCCGAGCGAACGGTTGCCGATCCGGAGAGTCTCGGCATCGTCATCGGCGGCTCGGGCAATGGCGAGCAGATCGCCGCCAACAAGGTACCGGGCGCCCGGTGCGCCCTGGCGTGGAGTGTCGAGACGGCATCCCTGGCCCGTCAGCACAACAACGCGCAGCTGATCGGCATCGGCGGGCGGATGCACACCGTCGCCGACGCCCTCTCCTTCGTCGACGCGTTCCTGACCACCGCGTGGTCCGAGGCGCCGCGCCACCAGCGCCGCATCGACATCCTCACCGAGTACGAGGCCACCCACGTCGCACCGCCGGTGCCAGGCGCCTGAGGCATGCCAGAAGGGCACACGATCCACCGGCTGGCCCGGCTGCACCAGAGGCGGTTCGGTGGGGCGCCGGTCATCGTGACCAGCCCGCAGGAGCGCTTCGCCGACGCCGCGGAAGCCGTCAGCGGGCGGGTGCTTCGCAAGGCCGACGCCTACGGCAAGCACCTCTTCCACCACTATCAGGGCGGTGCGGTGGTGCACGTCCACCTCGGCCTCTACGGCAAGTTCACCGAACAACCCGTACCCATGCCGGCGCCCGTCGGGCAGGTGCGGATGCGGATGGTGGGCGAGGAGTACGGCACCGACCTGCGTGGTCCGACGGCCTGCGAGGTCATTCATCAGGTCGAG
Source organism: Mycobacterium sp. (assembly GCF_040509115.1). GTDB lineage: Bacteria > Actinomycetota > Actinomycetes > Mycobacteriales > Mycobacteriaceae > Mycobacterium. The sequence goes on from NZ_JBEVLO010000105.1 coordinate 4,608, forward strand.
GTCGACGACATCATTGCCAGGTTGGGACCCGATCCGTTGCGGCGCGCGCCCGATCCCGCCCGGGCATGGACTCGAATTAGCAAGTCCCGCAGACCAATCGGTGCATTGCTGATGGATCAAAAGGTGATCGCCGGCATCGGCAACGTCTACCGCAACGAACTGCTGTACCGCCACCTGATCGACCCGCACCGGCCTGGCACCCACGTGAGTGAAGCCGAGTTCGACGCCGCGTGGACCGACCTCGTTGCCCTGATGAAGGTGGGCGTGAGCCGCGGCAAGATCATCACGATCCGACGTGAAGACGACAACGGCCCGGAGGGTATTCGGGGAAGGCCGCGGTCGTACGTCTACCGCCGTGCCGGTGAGCCGTGTCGGGTATGCCGCACGCCGATCCGCACCGAGGTGATGGAGGGGCGCAACCTCTTCTGGTGTCCCACCTGTCAACGGTGACACTCCCCGGTCGCTTCGCTCCTGCCCGCCGGTGACACTCCCCGGTCGCTTCGCTCCTGCCCGCCGGTGACACTCCCCGGCCGATTCACGGTCTCGGCGGGTGCTGGGCGCCGATAGACGCGAGAATCGGCGGGTGGAACTCATCCTCGTCGTCGTTGGGGCCATCGTCGTCACCGCCGTTGCGCATCGGCGCGGCATGGAACCCGCCCTGATCATGGTGGTACTCGGTGGTGCGGTGTCGTTCCTCCCGGAGTTCGAAGCGCCGGAACTCGATTCGCACATCCTGCTGACCGTGGTGCTGCCGCCGCTGCTCTACTCCGCGGCGTTGAACTTCTCGTTCCCCACGTTCATGCGGAACATCAGGCCGATTCTCGGCCTCGGTGTCGGCCTGGTGGTGATCAGCGCGTTCGCGGTCGCCGCGGTGTCGGCGTGGCTGGTGGTCGTGCCGCTG
>NZ_JBEVLO010000106.1:0-3029 GCF_040509115.1 Mycobacterium sp.
TCGGCCTGATCATCGTCGGTGCGATCGCATTTGCGATCGCAGCCTGAACCAGTCGTCGACCATCCCTCATTCTTCTCTCGTCCAGCCGACGACTGTGCAATCAGCTGAGCACCTGGGCCCCAAAGCCTTTCAAGCTGGTCGGCGCCGAATCACCGTTAGCGGTCCGCTGGCCGACATCGACGTATGCATGAGGGAGGCGGGCTCGGACCGCACATTTCAGATCGTCAGCTGCGCCTCCGCGGCGCATAGCCCAACTCGTCCCCTGATCGATCCGCGAACCACCCGTCGACGTCGTCGGCGGCCTGGTGCAACGCCGCGGCGAGTTCACGCGCTTGCCCACTGGTCAAGCCATCCGGCCGCCCGATGATCTCGATGGTCGCGGTCGACGCGACGGACCCGTCCGCCCATTGGTGGCCCGCGGTCCCCACGACGATCGTCCTGCCGGTGATGCCGCGCGCCACCCCGAAGAAGGGCCGCGACGGAATCGGCAGATCGTATTGCCACGGGGCGACGTAGTCCGCGCCGACTGGCTTCGGTACCTGGTGCACGGGTTTGTCGGTGGTGGTGGTCATGTCTCGTCCTCGTCATCGGTGCGTGAACAGCGATGAAATCGCCTGTGTCAGCTACTCCTCGCAGCGAGCCGCGGATCTTGCGGCCATGCTGCAAGAGTGCTGGACACGTGAGCGGCGCGGTGTCCACCGAACGGACCCAAGCGGGATGAATCGGGTGTCACCCATTTGGGGGACACATCGCTCGAACGCAGTCAGGCTGCCTCCGCGGCCCGCCTACTCCGATCGGGCGGTCAAGCGTTTCGAGAATTGATGCGCTCTGTCCAGCCGGCGACCGTCCGCGGCACTATTCGATCTCACCCGTAACGCACCAGCCGGGTCGGCATCGTTCAGCAAACCTGTCGGTGACCTGCCCTAGGATGAAGAACTAACGCAGGGAGTCGCATGACTATATTCAAGTACGACGCAGCAACCGTTGATCTCTGCGCAACCAAGGCGAACCTCGCGCCAAGCACACTCGTCATCGACGATTGGGCCGTCGATGGGGTTCGATTCCATCATCACTCCGACGCTGGCCGCAGTACGTTGGCGTTCAACGCCATGATCCACCGCCCGGTCGGAATCCTTCCCTGCAGCGACCTCAGCGCGTAAAGCGCTCGTTCGTCACTCAGGTTGGTCTGGAATTCGCTTGCGGCACCGAGGATGTCGCTCGCCCAAGAGATCTCCGCGAGTACGAGGACCCGCGACCAGTCCAGTTCGCTCAGCGGCTCCCGTCGCTCGATCGCGTTGAGCAGGCGCTTTATCTCCCGGAAGAACTCAGACTGTGTCGCGACACCAATCAGCGGTCCGAGCACCTCGCTGCCATGAGCCGGCCCCAGATACTCGTTCAGTCCATGGAGCAACAGGAGGTATTCGTCGTCGGAGAGGTCGAACTCGAACATGTCTCGCTCGGTCATGGGGCTTCCAATCTCAGTTGGGCTGTAACAGTGTTGCACCGTGGATCACCGTTCTGCGCTAAGGGATACCGTCGACGTCGATGACGGGGAACTCACCCTGGGTAGGCGGGCCGGGGATGATCTGTGGCGGTACGAAGATGGGCGGCAAGCCCACTCGGGGGGCAGGTCGCGGTTCTACCTTGGGCGATTCGGGGGTGACGCGCGGTGGCGGGGCGGCGGCAAGCTCGGGCAGCGGGATGGCGGGAACCCGCGTCGCCATCTTCCTGCCCACGATCTCGATTCCATCGCGCGGCCTGAACACCGTCCCGTAATCGGCGGCCCGAGGATCGCGTATGACGATGGTGTTCGTCTTCGGGTCGTAGATGGTTGGCGCTCCGTCGCCGGTGCGGCCCACGATCATGCCGCCCTGAGGATCAGCCGCCGCGCGCATCATCCGTTCGACCTCCTTCGCGAGGTACTCAGTGGTCGTGCCAGGGGGCCACTCCGTCACGAGGTGCTTGAGATTGGCGTGGCCGTAGGCAATGTGTTGCGCCGCCCGCGTGATCGGGTCATCACTCCAGCCTCCTGGCGGGGGAGTCGGTGTCGGATTGGGTCTGCGTGGGCGTTCGGGGAAGGGGACACCATGAAAGTCGACGGCTTGCGTGAACGCGTCCACCTGGCTTGCAAACCGCAGATCGTCCAGCCGACTGCCGGCACTGATGATCGCGTGTGATGCATCGTCATCCAGGGCACCGAGCGCGAGGGCCCTGGCTCTGATGGCGGTGGCATGAGCGGTTGCCCGGAGTCGTCGCAGCAGCGATGCGCCTGGCGAAAGGATCCACGACAGATCGCGAACGGAATAGTCTTCGCAGACGACGAACGCTTCGGCTTCTGCGACGGAGACCGCAGCAAGGAGATCGTGCCGTCCGTCCGCGAGTTCACTTGCGGCGAGGCGCGCGGTACTCGCGGCCGCTCGGAGGTCCGCTACGGCGGCGTCGACCCTCTGGCGGTCGGCGTCGATGCGGTGCATCGCGGAACCTGATGCCGTACCAACCCATTCCGTGTCACTTAGCGCCCGCACCCCGCGCAGTGCGTGGTCGTACGCATCGTTCCACGCTGCTGCGGTGTGCTCCCAGTGCGCGGCAGCCGAGGTGAGATAGTCGGGTGTCCACTCCCGGACTCCTGACAGAGTCGGTGCGGCCACCTAGGTGGCGAAGGTGGGGGCAAGAGCGGCGTCGATGGCGTCATATCGCATGCTCGCGACGGTCATCTGCTCACTGGTCCAACTGAGGCGTTCGACGACACGGACGCCACTGGCGGCCACGACGTCGTGGACGTTTTGCACCGCAGCGGCCGTCGATCGGAGCGTGCTGTGCGCTGACGGCGGTGTGCCCACCTCGGCGATGGCGGCTTGCTCGGCGCACGTCGTCGCTAGGTCGGCCAAGCCGTCCGTGCTTACTCGTAGATCACCCACGAAAACGAGCGTAAGCCCGCCGATGTGCACGCTGGCGCACGAGTTTCGGACCCCGGGCAGCCGGGGCGGGCGACGCGTGCGTGACGCTGTCGGCTTTCACCTTGCCGCCGC
>NZ_JBEVLO010000107.1:0-2679 GCF_040509115.1 Mycobacterium sp.
CTGTCGAGGAAGTCGGTGACGATGAAGCCGAGCATGCTGGCGCTGCGGACCGTGATGGTCGACAGGTTGGTGGGTCCGTACGCGGTGGCTTCGTCGGAGTATCCGCTGTGGATTCCGCCGCACAGGATGACGGTGCCGCGCTGGGCGATGTTGCGGATGCCTGCTTCGAGGATCTCGCCGGCGACATTGTCGTAGAACACGTTCACCCCGTCGGGGGCCAACTCCGCGATGCGACTCGCCACGTCGTCGGTCTTGTAGTCGATCGCAGCGTCGAACTTCGCGTTGTCGGTCAACCATCGGGACTTCTCCGGTCCACCGGCGAGGCCGATGGTGCGGGCGCCGGCCAATCGCGCGAGCTGACCTGCCACCGATCCAGTCGCCCCTGCGGCTCCCGAGACCAGCACGACGTCTCCGGGTCGGGGCCGGGCCAGTTCGAGCATGCCGAAATAGGCGGTGAGACCGGTGGTTCCGAGCGCCCCGAGCACCGAGGTGGGCGCGATGCCCTCAGGAACCCGAAGTGCGGTGGGCAGTTCGCCGACGTTGCCGTGGATGTGCTCCAAAGTGCCGACGGTCCCGGCGGCGGTAGTACACAGCGCGTAGTCCTGCCAGCCAAAGTTGCCGTGCACCAACGTCCCCGGCGGGAAGTCGACGTCACCACTATCGACGACCTCACCCACCGCGTGACCACGCATGACGTCACCGAGGGGAACCGGGGGAGCGTAGGACTTGCCGTCGTTCATCCATCCGCGCTGGGCCGGGTCGAACGCCAGCCACAGCACCTTGACCACGATCTGCCCCGCGCCGGCCGTGGCCACCGGTGCGGTCTCGACGGTGAAGTCGGACTGCTTCAGTTTCCACACCGGGCGGGTGGTCAGCAACATCCGGCGATTCTGGGTCTGCGTCATGGGAATGCCTCTCTGCGTAGTGCTTCGGTCATGAGGGTGGCGGTGGTTCAGCCCTGGATGCGTGCCGTGCTATCGCGCCATTCGTCGGCGCGCAGTGCTGTCTTGAGGGTCTTGCCCGTCGACGTCTTGGGTATTGCGGTGACGATCTCGACGTCACGGGGGGTCTTGTAGGCGGCGATCCGGCTCTTCACGTGAGCGATCAGCTCGGTCGAGGTCACGTCGGCGTTGGCGACCACGAAGGCCTTCGGCCGCTCCCCCCAGGTGTCGTCCGGTACGCCGACCACGGCGGCGTCCTCCACGCCAGGGTGCGACATCAACGCCTGCTCGACTTCGACCGAGGAGATGTTCTCTCCGCCGGAGATGATCACGTCCTTGGCGCGGTCGAACAGTTGAACGTAACCGTCTGCATGCCGGACGCCGAGGTCGCCCGAGTGGAACCAGCCACCGGAAAAGGCTTGACTGGTCAGTTCGGGATCCAGATGGTAGCCCTTCATGACGATGTTGCCACGCATGACGATCTCGCCCATCTCCGTGCCGTCTGGGCGGACGTCGACCAGGGGGTGACCGGGCTCAGTATCGGTTCGGACTACCCGCATCTCGTCCGAGCAGAGCATGCCGACGCCCTGGCGCGCCAATAGCGCGGATTGGTCCTCGGCATCCAGACCCTCCCAGTCGTGTTGGACCTCGCAGATCGAATACGGACCGTAGGTCTCGGTGAGGCCGTATACGTGGTTCACCGTCGAGCCGAGGCTGCGCACCTTCTTGATGATGGCGGGGCTGGGGGGTGCGCCGGCGGTGGTGATGGTCAGTGCGCGCTGCAGGGGGTGTGCCTGTTCGGCGCTGGTCAATGTGCTCAAGACCACCGGTGCGCCACTGAGGTGGGTCACTCCGTGGTCGTCGATGGACTGCCACATCGCGTCGGCGCGCACCGCCCGTAGGCAGACGTGCACACCCGCGGCGGCGGTGACGGCCCAGGGATGGCACCAGCCGTTGCAGTGGAACATCGGCAAGGTCCACAGATATCGGGTGTCCGAGGTGAATCCGTTGTGCACGATCTGGTTCAGCGCGTTGAGGTAGGCGCCCCGATGGGTGTACATCACGCCCTTGGGCCTGCCGGTGGTGCCGGAGGTGTAATTGATCGTGATGGTGGCGGTCTCATCGGCCACCTCCCAGGACAGCGCCTCGTCGGAGCCGCGATCCAGCAGGCTGGCGTACGCCGTGGCGCCGTTGACGATCGGCGCGGTGCCGTCGGGAAGCTCGATGACCTCGGTGACGGTACGAAAGTCTTTGCGCTGGAGTTGGACCCGTCGCAAATGGGTACTGTCGACGAGCAGTAGTCTCGCCTCGGCATGGTCGCAGATGTACTGAATCTCCGGCGGTGCCAACCGAGTATTGATGGCGACCAGGACGTTGCCGGCCAATGGGATGGCGAAGTGCGCGGCGAGTAGTTCCGAGGAGTTGGATGCGAGGTAGGCGACGCGGTCACCGGGCCGGACTCCGGAGGCGCGCACGGCCTGCGCGAGACGCGTGACGTGTGCTGCCAGGTCCGCGTAGGTGAGGCGGCGATTTCCATCGATCACGGCGAGGCGGTCGGGAAACACCGCGGCGGAGCGCTCCAGGAATCGTAGGGGAGTCAACGCCAAGTCGAGGCCGGTCATGGGTGTCCTTTCATCGATGGTTCAGCACGGTGCGCCCTGCAGGGACGATCGGTCGGCGCAGCACGCGACGAAACCGCGCATCAGATTGGCGGAGTGGAAGTCCTGAGGCCACAGAA
>NZ_JBEVLO010000108.1:0-16939 GCF_040509115.1 Mycobacterium sp.
CCGGTCCACCTTGCCGTCGAAGTCCTCCCACGGCTGCAGGCGAACCTCCATCTTGCGGTCGCTCGTCGAGTTGGCGATCCAGTGCTGCTCGATGTGTCGCTTCTGGTTCTCCGAGAGCGTCAGACCGATCACGTTGACGTCGTACTTCTCCACCGCGCGGTTGATCGTCGCACCCCAGCCGCAGCCGATGTCGAGCAGCGTCATGCCCGGCTCCAGCCCGAGCTTGCCGAGCGACAGATCGATCTTCGCCATCTGTGCCTCTTCGAGGGTCATGTCGTCACGCTCGAAGTACGCGCAGCTGTAGACCTGGTTCGGGTCCTGCCACAGCTTGAAGAAGTCGTTGGAGATGTCGTAGTGGAACTGGACTTCCTTCTTGTCCGACCCGCGTGTCTCGGCAGCCGACTTCGACAGCCACTTGGACTGCGCAGGTGACGGGGTTTGCGTGTCGTTGGAAGAACTCATGATCCACCTTGTCGGCATTCGAAATTCGTGGTCGCGGTCGCGCCGCACGGCATCTGCTTCACCACCTCGGCAGTTCGACGTTACCTGTGGATGTCGCGTCTGCGAACCGCGACATCCGCGGGAGCGCACCCGATTCAAGATCGGTAGCTTCGACGCTCTTTGCTCGCCTGCGCCGAAGGCAATTGCTGAATTGCACTGAATGCGACCCGCCGCCGCGGGTGCGGACGGTAGCGCACAGACTGGACGCATGACGGAACGTGAGGACACCCGCGTCGCGGTCTACCTGGACTTCGACAACATCGTGATCTCGCGGTACGACCAGGTGAACGGCCGCAGCTCGTTCCAGCGCGACAAGACCAAGGGTCTGGAGGTCGACCGCCTGCAGCGCGCCACGGTCGACGTCGGGGCCATCATCGACTTCGCGTCGTCCTTCGGCACGCTGGTGCTGACCAGGGCCTACGCCGATTGGTCGGCCGACGTCAACGCCGGCTACCGCGGCCAGTTGGTCGGCCGCGCCGTCGACCTGGTGCAGCTGTTTCCGGCCGCCGCGTACGGCAAGAACGGCGCCGACATCCGGCTCGCGGTCGATGCCGTCGAGGACATGTTCCGCCTGCCCGACCTGACCCACGTCGTGATCGTCGCTGGCGACTCCGACTACATCGCGCTTGCGCAGCGGTGCAAGCGGCTGGGCCGCTACGTCGTCGGCATCGGGGTAGCCGGCTCGTCGAGTCGGTCGCTGGCCGCGGCGTGCGACGACTTCGTCATCTACGACGCGCTCCCCGGCGTGCCGGTCTTCGAACCCGATGACGTGCCTGCAGGCAAGGAGGAGCCGGAGCCCGAGCCCAAGAAGCGCGCCCCGCGCCGACGCGCCACCCGACCGCAGGCCGTCGAGGAGGAACCCGAGGCACCCGACCCGCAGGCCGACGCCACGGGGCTGCTGACCCGCGCGCTGCGCATCGGCCTGGAGAAGGACGACGTCGAATGGCTGCACAACTCGGCGGTCAAGGCCCAGATGAAGCGGATGGATCCGTCGTTCAGCGAGAAGTCGCTGGGGTTCCGGTCGTTCAGCGACTTCCTGCGCTCACGCGCCGAAGTGGTCGAGCTCGACGAGAGCTCGACCACCCGGATGGTGCGGTTGAAGGGCTGAGCCCGCCGAGCGTGGGGTTGATCCACGCTCCTGCGTGGGAGGCGTGGAAGAACCCCACCCTCGGCAGGGTGATGGGCTGCTAGCCGATCGTCGAGATGATCTGCGGCTTCATCTGGTCCAGCTGCGCGCTCCAGTACGGCCAGCTGTGCGTGCCGTTGGGCGGGAAGTTGAACGTGCCATTGCGCCCGCCCGCCGCGGTATAGGCGTTCTGGAACGCGACGTTGCTGTCCTTGGTCAGGCCTTCGAGGAAGGTGGCAGGCAGGTCGCCGCCGCCGAGCTCGCTGGGGGTTCCGTTGCCGGTGTAGACGTAGATCCGGGTGCCGTTGGACGCCAGCCGGCCAGCCTGCAGCGTCGGGTCGTTGCGCTGCCAGTCCGGTCCGCCGCCCGGGCCCCACATGGCCTGCGCGTCGAAGCCGCCCGCGTCGCGCATCGACACGCCGACCAGCGTCGGCCAGATGCCGTCGGACAGGTGCTCGAAGCCCGACAGCGAGCCGGCGTAGGTGAACTGACCGGGGTGATAGGCCGCCAGGATCAGCGACGCGCTGCCCGACATCGACAACCCGACGACGGCGTTGCCGGTGGGGGAGATGCCCTTGGTCGACGACAGGTACGCGGGCAGCTCCGAGGTCAGGAACGTCTCCCACTGGTAGGGCTGGGTCTGACCGTTCCCGACGGCAGGCTGCTCCCAGTTGGTGTAGAAGCTGGACATGCCGCCCACGGGCATCACGACCGACACGCCCGAGTTGTTGAACTTCTCAAACGCGTTGGTCTCGATGTCCCAACCGCTGTTGTCGTCGCGGGCGCGCAGCCCGTCGAGCAGGTACACCGCGTGCGAGCCGCCCGGCTGGAACCGCACCAGGATCGGGTGGCCCATCGCGGCGGATGGCACCATCAGGTCCTCGACCGGCAGTCCGGGCGGGGAGTAGGCGCCCGCGGTCGCCGAACCGCCCACGACACCGACCAGGCCGGGCAGCACGGCGGCGACGAGCGCAACGACCGCGACCCGGCGCCCACTCCTTCGAAGTTTGTTCAACAACGTCATGTCTTGCCCATCTCTCGTCGAGCCCGCATCGCGTGCAAATGGCCCGGCGGCCGCGCGTCCTTGATCGGCTGCCGGGAGTCGTGTCTCAATGGTTACTCGGCGAGTCTTACCCGCGCGTTACCACCTCAACCGCGCCGCAGCGCCGAGTTGTCTGTCCATTTGCTGTGAGCCACAAGGCTTTCTGCTGCTCAGCGGGTGTTCATCGGCGTGTCTGACGCAAGAATGACGGCCACGGCGTGGTCCGCGAACCGCGCCGTTCGGGATAGAGTTCAACCGACGTCGACGGGGCCGTCGACGAGTCCGCGGGTAGCTTCGGCCAACACCGTGGAACAAGACGATCACGAATCCGCACCGGCGCTCGCCGGACGGGTCGGCGGCCGTCGAAACCCTTACCATTGTGGCTCGCTATCCAGCTGGCGCCGAACAACTCTGGAGTCTTGTTGCAGTCCACTCGTCGTGTCCGCGGGCCCTGGTTGGCCGCATCCCTGGTGGTGCTGGTCGTGCTCGGAGGCGTCCTCGTCAGTGGATCCGAGCGGTGCCAAGGGGCCTGCCAGGTGATCGCCGCGCCGCGTGACCTCGCCGAGGCGGAGCCCGCTCCAGCGCCGCCGCCTGCCCCGGCCTCGCTGGCGATCATGCCGCGCCCGTCGGCTCAGGACGTCAACCCCGCGGGCCCGGTGTTGATCACCGCGACCGGCGGCGCCATCACCGGCGTCACCATGACCAATGACAGCGGCAAGGTGATCGACGGCGTTCTGACGCCGGACGGCCAGGCGTGGAAGCCGCTGAGCCAACTCGGCTACGGACGCACCTACACGCTGTCGGTCGACGCGCTCGGAACCACGGGCATCCCGTCGCACCAGGAGTCGAGCTTCACCACCGTCGAGCCAAGCAACCAGACCGAGCTGTACCTGGAGACCACCGCGGGCGGACTGTTGCAGGACGGCGCCACCTACGGCGTCGGCACCGTCGTCGTCGCGCACTTCGACGAGGCCATTCAGGACAAGGCCAACGCCGAACGGCATCTGTCGGTCACCACCGACCCGCCGGTGAAGGGCGCCTGGTACTGGACCTCCGACACCACCGCGCACTGGCGGCCGCAGAACTACTACGCGCCGGGCACCACCGTGAAGGTCTCGGCCAACATCTACGGCATGGCGATGGGCGAAGGCCTGTACGGCGCCGAGGACGAGGAGGTGTCGTTCAAGATCGGCGACGCCCATGTTTCGATCGCCGACGACGTCACCAAGATGGTCAGCGTCTACGACAACGGCAAGTTGGTGCGCACGATGCCGACGTCGATGGGGATGGGCGGCACCGAGACCATCGGCAACACCGAGCTGTCGTTCTGGACGCCGTCGGGCGTCTACACCGTGATGGACAAGGCCAACCCGGTGATCATGGACTCCTCGACGTTCGGGTTGCCGACGAACTCACGGCTCGGCTACCGCGAGAGCATCCCGTATGCCACGCGCATCAGCACCGACGGCATCTACCTGCACCAGCTGAACTCGACGGTGTGGGCCCAGGGCAACACCGACGTGTCCCACGGCTGTCTGAACCTCAGCGGCGACAACGCCGCCTGGTTCTACGACTTCTCGGTGCCGGGTGACGTGGTCGAGGTACGCAACACCGGTGGCAAGCCGCTGCAGATTTGGCAGAACGGCGATTGGTCGGTGCCGTGGGCGCAGTGGCGCGAGGGCAGCAAGCTCACGTAGGGGTCAGCCGAGCAGTGCGGCTGCCGAGCGCAGATCCTGCAGGGCGGCTAGCGCATGGGGCGCAAGGTCTTCGGCGTCGCCGCGGGCACCTTCTGACCACTGGGCGTAACCCCGCTTGAACGCGAGCACTCCCAGTTCGGCGGCAAGGTGCGCGGTCGGCTCGGGAAACCCGCGGGCGGTGAGGGCAGCCGTCATCGCGGCTGCGAGGCCGACGCTCTTGAGGGCGTCCCGTTCCTGAAGCTCCGTACTCGCCGCCACGGCCGCCTTGACCCGAGGGCCCAGCTCGCGGTTGGCCGGGCCCATTGCACTCGACGCGCGCTCGAGACCGGCGGCAACCGCCTCGAGCGGACTAGCGCCCTCGGGCGCTTCGCCGATCCCGTCGGCGAGCAGCCTGCTCAAGGTCTCTTGCCCGGCGACCAGGAGTTCACGCTTGTCGGAGAAGTGCCGGAAGAAGGTGCTCTTGGTGACGCCGGCACGCTCGGCGATCTGTGCCACGGTGGTGGCGTCGTACCCCTGCTCGGTGAACAGGTCGACGGCCGCGACGACGAGCCGTTGGGTCGCCCCGGGTTCCCATCGCGCCATGGGAGCCGATCTTAGTCATGGGACACATGTCCCGTCATGAGTGTACGGTGATGGGATAACTGTCCCATCACTTGTAGGAGCACCATGCGCGTATTCGTCACCGGCGGAACCGGCGTCGTTGGTTCTGCCGTCGTCAACGAGCTTCTCGGCCACGGTCACACCGTTCTCGCGCTGGCTCGCTCGGACGGCTCCGCGCTCGCCGTCAAAGATGCTGGCGCCGAACCGCTTCGGGGCGACCTGGCAGACCTCGACGTTCTACGGACTGGCGCCCGGCAATGCGATGGCGTGATCAGCCTGGCATTCGGACGCGACTACGGCAGCCCTGGCGCGCTCGGGCAGGCAGTTGCCGAGGAGAGTGCAGCTCTCGAGGCGCTGGGACGGGAGCTCATCGGAAGTGACCGCCCGATCGTCACGGTCTCCGGTACGCCCTGGGTGCCCGGCCGCACCTCCACCGAGACCGACCCACTGCCGACCGACGGGCCCGTGGGTGGTCGGAGCCGTTCGGTGACGGCGCTGCTGGATCTTGCCTCGAACGGTGTGCGCAGCACGGCCATTCGGCTGCCGCGCACCGTGCACAACGAGGGCGAGGGCGGGTTTGCAGGCCTGCTGACCGATATCGCCCGCCGCACCGGCGTGTCCGGCTATCCGGGCGACGGCACTCAGCGCTGGCCGGCCGTGCACGCGCTCGACGCCGCGGTCCTCTTCCGCCTGGCCCTCGAGGGGGCCCCGGCCGGAACGGCATGGCACGCCGTCGACGACGAGGGCGACCAGGTGCGCGACATCGCGACGGTCATCGGCAGACGCCTGAACCTGCCGGTCGCGTCGGCGCCGGAGGACCAGTTCGGCCCGTTCGGTCCCATCTTTGCCCTCGATCAGCCCGCGTCAAGCGCCTACACCCGCGCCACCCTCGGATGGCAGCCGACGCGCCCGAACCTCCTCGACGACCTGGAAAACATTCAGCCGTAAGCGGTTCCGGCAACGGCGCCGCACCGCCCGTCGACGGCGAGCAGCCATGGCCTGGTCAGTGCGCGTCGGCCGCGCCGATTTGTCGCAGCAGGGCGTCCACGTCGAGAAGATCCCACACCTGCGCGAACTTCCCGTCCTCGACGCGGTACAGCGTGAACTCGGGTACCGCGATGCGGCGGCCGGTCGCCTCGATGCCCTGAAAGCTGCCGAGATGGGTGCCGGTGACCGTGAAGTGCAGGGCAATGAGGTCGCGGTCGGTCACCAGACTGCGGACCTCCCAACGCCAGTCGGGGAAGGCGTGCACCAACGGCGCGAACTGCTCCGTGACGGCACTCGCCTGGATGGGGACGTCGTTGACGGTGATGGTCGGCGTGTAGAACGCCGTCATCCCGTCGAAGTCATGCGCGTTGCACAGCCCGAGGTAGGACTGATACAGCGCTTCGTACTCCTCGCGATTGCTCATGGTTGCGTCCTCTCGCCTCGCCCATCATGGACTGGTGCGACGATGCGCGCATCGGTGAACCTCGCCTAATCGCCTAATCGCCGAAGGTCGTGGTCGGTACGCGCCATGGCGCAATCCGCGCCGCTCCACCGATGGGCGGTGCTCATCGATCCACGGCGCGCCCTGGAGATGGGGCGTCAGGAGTCCGTGACCGCGATGAGCACTGCCAACCTGCCTATCTCGTGAGGGGCGGACCTCCGCGGTGGCGTTGCGCTGGCGATCGTCTTCAAGGGTCGTCACGGACCGAGGACGGGGCCGGGCAGGACCGATTCGATGCCCTGTGGTGGCCCCATCGGCGGCCGACCGTAGGGGTCCTCCAAATTGGTGGACACTCCGGTGGCGTCGACGTTCACCCCACCGGTTGCGCTGTCGGAGGTGCGCACTCCGGGCGCGGGACCGTACGGGCCAATCCTGTTGGGCACGTTGCCCAGTCGCGACCCCGGCATGCCGACGTCCGTTTGGCCGGGGTCGGCATTGGTGGCTATCCCGACACCGGCGGCGTCGAACAGACCCTGCGCGCCCCCGGGGGGAATCGGATTCCAGAACGTCGCGTAGCCGTAGGGCCTGCCCACGACCCCGGGGGCGAGGAGGCCCACCGGAGGGTAGCCGTAGTTGGGCGGGACGAAGGGCGGCGGGCCTGGACTCGGTTCGGCCGAGGCGGATGCCGCCGTTGCGACTCCCGAGGCCACCAGTGCCGCGGCGAACTGTGTCAGACGAGTCTTCACGGTGCCCTCCCGTCGTCAGATCTTGATGGGGTCGCCGTAGATTGCGAATTCCGAATGTGCTGCAGCAGTTGAGGTCCGCAGATAGGCGTAGGACCTGATGGTGACGTCGCCGCCGCAGGCGTCGGCCTTGATGTGGATGTTGTCGACGTCCAACATGGCGGTGCCGTCATTGAGCGCCATGTTGGCCATGGGAACGTCGACGATCACACCGGGTTGGATCGTGGTCTGGAGGAACCCCGTCAGGCCACCGGCGCCCGCAGGCAGGCCCGTCAGTGATGCGTTACCGCCGAAGGCACCAGCGCCACCGACGCCCAACCCGCTCGACACGTCGGATTGGCAGCCCAACTGATACCCGGCGATGAACACGCTGTCCGTGATGGGTGCTCCCCCTCCGGTAGCCCGCGCAGTCGCGGAGAACGTGACGAAGGCCTCGCGCGAGTTCGCCGCCGCCGCCAGGTTCGGGACCGAATTCACCCGTTCGCCGGCGATGTCGATCGAAAGACTCCACCCGTCGCGGGTGTTCTTCACGTAGTGCTGCGGAGCCATCTCCGTCGATTCAGCCTGTGCGACAGGCGAGCTCCCGAATGACATACCGATCACCAAGGCCGGCATCACGATCGGGCATGCCGCCGACCGCAGAAGGCGGGATCGCCGATTCCGCGGGGCGTGCGGTCGAGGCTCCTGTCGAACTGTGAGTGTCACGGGCCCATGGTCGCCACCGGCGGCGGACTTTGCATCGGTGAACTCTGCCTAATCCCGCCGACACCCCGTCGAAGGTGGATCGGGTCATGCCATTGTGCTCGACGTCTGCGCCGACGGTGTCGGGTCGGCCGCAGTCACTCGGAGGTTAGAACGCAGTGTCATCAACCAGGGGCCGGCGATGCCTGACGACGCAACAGGAGCGCGCATGGACGGCGTTCATGCACGTACAGCTGCGCATGCACTACGAGATGAACCGACAGCTGGTCAGAGACAGCGGGCTGTCCCTGGCCGATTACGAAGTCCTCTTGGCGCTCAGCGGCCGGCCTGGCGAGGTGATGCAGGTATCCGACCTCGCCATCGAGCTCGGATGGGAACGCAGTCGCGTCTCGCACCAGCTTCGGCGAATGTGCGAACGTGGTCTCACGGAGCGGCGCCCCTCGTCGACTGACCGGCGCGCCACCGACGCACTGCTGACTGGCGAGGGCCGCCGCATGATCTCAGCGGCGGCGCCTGCGCACCTCGATCTGGTTGGCCGATTGTTCTTCGATCCTCTGCCGACGGAGGTGCTGTCCTCCCTGACGGAGGCATTGGAGCTCGTCCTGGCGAACCTGCGGCGCACCGGATTGGGCGCGGCGGCTCCCGACTGACGGCACCGCAGGTTCGACGGTCCGCGAAGGCGCCGAAGATTTCCTCAGGCCAAGCGTGATGTGTCATGCTCTGGAAGGCTGTGAACACCGACCAGACGGTCCAGGCACGGCGACTCCACCGCTCATGGAGGATTTCGTGGATTTGGCGCAGATGGGAAGGCGCACCGAGGTCGCGGAGCTTCGCAAGCTCCTGGACGCCTCGCGCACCGGGGCATCGGCGGGCTTGGTCGTAGGTGGCGCCGCTGGACTCGGAAAGTCATCACTGCTCGACGAAGTCGAGACGATGGCCGCGGATTTCGCCATCCTGAGGACCCGGGCCGTCGAGTTCGAGTCCCGCATGCCCTTCGCCGCGCTGCAGCACCTGTTGGCGCCGAGGCTGCCGTTGCTGCCCACCCTGCCCGGACCACGTCGTGCCGCACTCGAGATGGCCTTCGGACTGCGGCCCGGCCAACCTGATCCGTTCCAGGTCGGCCTGGGTGTGGTCGCGATGTTGACGGTGGTGACCCCCACCCTGTGTCTCATCGACGATTCCCAGCACCTCGACTCGGCCAGCGCCGAGGCGCTCGTCCTCGCGGCGAGGCGCCTGGGCCACGAACCGGTGGCCGTGGTCTTTGCCGCCCGACCGAACCACGGGATCGTGGCCCTCGACGAACTGCCTCAACTTCGGCTGACGCCGCTGTCGCACGACGGAGCCCGACGACTTCTGTCCTCGACTCTGCCTGCGCCGCTCGACGATGCGGTGCGTGATCAGATCCTCGGCGAGGCGCGGGGCATACCCGCGGCGATCGCGGACATCGCCTGCGTGCGCGTCGCTTCCGACCTGGCAGGCGGCTACGCGCTTCCAGGGATCATCACACCCCCGACGCCGTTGATCGACGACTATGCACACCGCCTCGCCGGCCTCACCGAAGCAGCGCGGACCTTCGCGCTGCTCGCCGCCAGTGACCCCACGGGTGATCCCGCATTGCTGTGGCGGGCAGCGCAATTGGCAGGCGTGTACGGATCGGCGGCAGCGGCCGCCGACGCCCTGTCGATCACCATCGGCAGACGCGTCGCGTTTGCCCACCCGTTGGTGCGGTCGGTGATCTACCACTGTGCGGATGCGTCGCAGCGCCGAGCAAGCCACGACGTGGTGGCGTCGGCCACCGATGGGGTGACCGCGCCCGACCGCCGCGCATGGCATCGAGGTCAGGCCGTGGTCGGCGCCAACGAGGCCATCTCGCGGGAACTGGAGGCCAATGCCGAGCTTGCCAGCAGCAGAGGTGGAGTCGCCGCGGCGGCAGCCTTTCTCGAACGCGGTGCCGCCCTCACGGCCGACCCGCGACGACGCTTCCAACTGACGGTCCACGCAGCTGCCGTGAAGCTGGACGCCGGCGACCTCGACGCCGCGGCCGACCTGAGCGCAGCGGCGCGCCTCGACGCCACCGACGAGACGAACGTCGCGCGCCTCGATGCCGTCGATGCCCAAACGGCGTTCGCCAGGACGCGTCGGGTTGACGAGGCCAGGAGACTGGTGGCTGCGGCGGAGCGATTGGACACGCGCGAACTCGGCCCGGGGGCGCCAGTTCACTTGCAGGCCCTGGTCGCCGAGTACTGGACCGGCCGCGGTACTGACGCGAACGAGGAAGCCCCCGCGCTCGAACGCCCGGCGTCGGATTCCGACGGCACCGGGCCCGCCGACCTCGTCTCGCCCGCGTTGGCCTCGGCCATGTTCGGCGACCGCGCCGCGGCCGTTGCCCACGCGCGCCGGGCCGTGGCCGCGTTGCTCGAGCACGCCACCCGCCCGGAGGGTCTCGACCCGGCGTCGGCGTGGATCGTATGCAGCATCGCATGGGACGATCACGCTCTCGCCGCCATCGTCGACGAGCAGCTTACGGCGGTGCGTGACGCGGGAAGGGTTGGCGTGCTTCCCGTTTCGCTGACATCCCGAGCCTTGGTTCACCTGCACGCCGGTGAGTTGGATCTCGCGGCGGCACGCGTCGCCGAGGCCAAGCAGTTCTCCGACGTCGTGCCCGAGCTCGTCGAACTCGGAGTCGCCGCGTGGCGCGGCGATCGTCGCACCGCCGAGCAGCTTGGCGAACGGCTGACGAGTTCGGCGCCCACGGGACTGGGACCCAGGCAAGTGGCCGCGGTGACGTACGCGCGGCTGCTCTTGCACAACGGGACGGGCAACTATCGCCAGGCGCTCGCCGCGGCCGCGGCCGGCTCCGGCCTCGACGAGCTCGGGTTCCACGTGTTCATTCCACCGGAGCTCGTGGAGGCGGCCGCCTTCGGCGATCGCAGGGACATGGCGGTCGACCTCTCCGATCGACTCGGGGCACATGCAGAAGCTGCTGGCACCCCATGGGCGCTGGGCATTCACCGACGTTGCCAAGCCCTGCTGAGCGCGGAGTCGGACGCCGAGAGGTTGTTCGCAGAGTCCGTCGACTACCTGCGGGCTAGTCGGACGCCGATCCAATTGGCGCGCAGTCAGCTGCTTTTCGGCGAGTGGCTCCGGCGCCGCCAACGGCGCAGCGACGCGCGCACCCATCTGCGTGAGGCCTTCGATGCGTTCTCCGTCTCAGGTGCGACGCTGTTTGCGAAGCGCGCGGCGCGGGAATTGCGGGCCGCCGGTGAGATGGCGCCGCAGCCGCGTGGCCGCATCGGTGGGCTCTCGGACCAGGAACTCGCGGTCGCCGAGCGCGTGGCCGACGGCAAGACTTCCAAGGAGGTCGCCGCCGAGCTGGTGCTCAGTCCACGCACCGTCGACGCGCACCTACGAAGCATCTTCTCGAAATTGGGCGTCACTTCGCGTCGGGACATTCGTCATGCACTTCCGGTGTCGCCGACGGGCCAGGGACGGTCAGCGCCCGGCGGCCATCCCGCGCGACGCTCGTAGCGTCGGCACCGTTCGGTGAAAACCACCTAACTTGGTGCCGCCGAACTCGAATGCGCAGGCAACGTCCGCCGACGCTTCATAGGCTCGGCAGCGTGGTCGCAATCGGCGACCGCGCAGGAGCCGCCGAACTCGATCGGACATTCGTCGTCCCCGACCCTAGGAGTGCACCATGTCGTCCCCCTCGTACCCCACCGTGAAGCTCGACCGGGATCGAGCAGCCATGCTCTTCGTCGACCATCAAGCCGGTCTGCTGATGGGCGTCAAGGATCACGATCAGGAAGAGCTGCGCCGCAACGTGATTGCGTTGGCCAAGATGGCGAAGACGTTCGATCTTCCGACCGTCGTGACCACGAGTTCCGACGATGGCGCCAATGGTCCCGTGATCGGAGAGCTCGCCGCGGAACTACCGGATGCGTTGGTGGTGCGGCGGCCGGGCGAGGTCGACGCGATGGACAACGACGAGTTCAAGGCGGCCGTCGCCGCCACCGGGCGCGATCAAGTGATCATCTCGGGGATCAGTACCGATGTCTGCGTCGCATTCAGCGGCATGTCCGCCGTGGCCGAGGGGTACGGCGTGTGGGCAGTGCTGGATGCCTCGGGAACGTGGAGTGGCTTGGCGGCAAGCGCCGCGTCCGACCGGATGTCGCGGGCGGGCGTCGTGCTCACCAGCACCGTATCGATCGCCGCGGAGTTGCTGCGCGACTGGCGAAACGATGGGGGATCCGAGATCGCACCGATATTCGGCCAGTACGCGATTCCTGCCTACAGTTCGATGATGGCCTTCGCGAGCCGATGATGGCCGAGACTCGTCCGCCGTTCCCGCCCTTCGACTTGGAGACGGCCGCGCAGAAGGTGCAGGCCGCCGAGGACGCCTGGAACACGTGCGACCCCGACCGGGTCAGCTTGGCCTACACCCCCAACAGCGTCTGGCGGAACCGAGACGTCTTTCTCACCGGCCGCGATCGCATCGTCGAGTTCCTGGCGGCGAAGTGGCAGCGAGAACTCGATTACTCGTTGCGCAAGAGCCTGTGGGACTTTCACGGCAGCAGGATCGCGGTGCGCTTCCAGTACGAGTGCCGTGACCTACGCGGCCAGTGGTGGCGCAGCTATGGCAACGAACTGTGGGAGTTCGACGGCAATGGACTGATGTCCCGGCGCGAAGCCAGCATCAACGACCTGGCCATCGACGAGTCCGAACGCCGCTACTTCGGCCCCCGGCCCGAGGAGCACCGAGGCACCGGCCGCGACATCCCGATTTGGTAGGCCATTTCGACGATCGGAGGCTCCCATCACCGCACGCACTTCACTGCCTACGGCCTAGCGCGCCAAACCGTCCGCGACGCGGCCCAGGCGAGCCTCCAACGTGAGGAGGCTGTCCTCGATGACCTGACACTGCGCGCCACCGAGGCCGCCGACGGCGGCATCTTCGAGTTCGGCCCAGATACCCTCGACGCGTTCGCGCAGCGGGATGCTCGCGGGAGTGGGTTCGATCAGCGAGGCGCGCTTGTCGGCCGGTGCCGCCAGGCGGCGGACGAACCCCGCGTTCTCCAGCCGCCGGATCGTCCTGGTCATCGTGGCGGCGTCCGAGTCCAGCACCCGGACCAGGTCGACCTGGCGTTGGGGCCCGGCCTGCCACAGGTGCATCATGACGATCTCCTGCCCGGGGTGCAGACCCACCTCGCGCAACAGATGTCCGGCGATCATCCGGTGCAGCCGTGCCACGCGGAAGATGGCGTGACTGATGGGGCCGCTCTGCGCGGCCGCGGGCAGCGGAACGCTGGAACCGAGCGGGTCCTCGGTCGGGCCGTCGGGGTCGGGCGAACGCTTCATGTCCGAGCAGTCTACTCGTTGGTCGCCCTGGACGATCCTTCAATCATCGCAGCAAGAGAAGGAATTTGGCGACGATGGAATGGGAAAGCGCATATAACTGTTCGGACAGGTAATCGGCTGTGCAGCGGCGCGCAGGCGACGATGAGGTCACGAGCCCGTGGCCGACGAGAGAACACGCCGACGAGAGAACACGACGAAGGATTGCTCATGACCACTGCTTTCGACTCCACCACCGTGGGTGCCACCGAACTGAAGAACCGCATCGTGATGTCACCGATGACGCGCAGCCGCGCGTACGGCGCGGGGGCGTCTCCGACGGCGAGCATGGCCGAGTACTACGGCCAGCGGGCCGGCGCCGGCCTGATCATCACGGAGGGCACGCAGCCGTCGGTGATCGGCCAGGGGTATCCGAACACCCCCGGACTGCACTCCGTCGAGCAGGTCGAAGCGTGGAGGGCGGTCACCGACGCCGTACACGCCAACGGCGGCGTCATCTTCGCCCAACTCATGCACACCGGCCGCATCGGCCATCCGAGCCTGCTGCCGTCGGGCCTGGTCCCCGTCGCCCCGTCACCGGTCGCACCGTCCGGTGAGGTCTTCACCCTCGACGGAATGCAGCCCTTCGTCGTACCCGACGAACTGAGCGAGGAGCAGATCACCGAGACGGTGCTCGACTTCGCCGCGGCGGCCCGCAACGCCGTCGCCGCCGGCTTCGACGGCGTCGAGGTGCACGGCGCGAATGGCTATCTGCTGCACCAGTTCCTGTCGACCAATGCCAACCTGCGCAGCGACCGGTGGGGCGGTTCGGTCGAGAATCGCATCCGCTTGACCCTGCGCGTCGTCGATGCAGTGGCGGCCGAGATCGGCTCCGATCGTGTCGGCCTTCGCATCTCACCGAACAATCCGCTCAACGACATTCGCGAAGACGACTACCGCGACACCTATCTCGCATTGGTCGACGAGCTGGCACCCAGGGGATTGGCGTACCTGCACCTGCTGGAGACGGGCGATCGCGACTTCACCCACGAGCTGCGCCACCGGTTCGGCGGAACCTTCATCCTCAATCCGGCCACCCCGGGAGCGATCACCGGTCCGGATGAACTCGGCCTCGTCGAGGACGGCACCGCCGACCTGCTGGCATTCGGAGCGGCGTTCCTGGCCAACCCCGATCTGCCCCGACGCCTCGCCGCCGGGTCCCCGCTGAACGCGCCCGACCGCGCCACCTTCTACGGCGGCGACGACCGCGGAT
Source organism: Mycobacterium sp. (assembly GCF_040509115.1). Taxonomy (GTDB): domain Bacteria; phylum Actinomycetota; class Actinomycetes; order Mycobacteriales; family Mycobacteriaceae; genus Mycobacterium. Next base: position 14,448 of record NZ_JBEVLO010000108.1, read on the forward strand.
ACACCGACTATCCGGCACTCGACGCGGTACCGACCCCGGCGTGACTCCGAGCCCCGACCATAGAACGAGAGAACAGACATGAGTACGACATTCGAGGGTCGCGTTGCCTTGATCACCGGCGGAAGCCGCGGCATCGGAGCCGCCATCGCGCGGCGACTGGCCGAGGCGGGCGCCACGGTCGCCATCAACTACCGGTCCAACGCCGGCGCCGCCGACGAGCTCGTCGAGGACCTGCGCTCGCGCGGGCACCGCGCCGAGTCGTTCGGCGGCGACGTCACCGATCCCGCTCGGATCGCCGACGTCGTGGCCAAGGTGGTCGAGGAGTTCGGGGCCCTGCACCTGCTGGCGAGCAACGCCGGCATCGAGCACTTCGCCCCGCTGGCCGACATCACCCTTGCCGACTTCGAGAACGTGTTCCGCACCAACGTCGGTGGCCAGTTGTTCGCGGTGCAAGCCGCGGCCGCCGTCATGCCGCCCGGCAGCCGCATCGTGCTGACGTCGTCGGTCAGCGCGCGCATCGCCGTGCACCACCACACGCTGTACGCCGCAAGCAAGGCTGCGGTCAGCGCCATGGCGCTCAACCTCGCACCGGAGCTGGCCGAGGTCGGCATCGCCATTACGCCGTCGCACCCGGCGGCACGGCCACCGACATGGCGGCCGAGAACGGGGCGGACTACGTCCATCCCGCGCTGGCCGACGTCGCGCCCCACCTGGTGACCCGTTCGATGAACGCGCTGGGCCGACTCGCGCGACCCGAGGAGATCGCCGACACGGTCGCATTCCTGCTGTCGCAGAATGCCTCCTACATCACCGGATCGACACTCGACGTGGCAGGCGGGTGGATGCGATGACCGACTACGGACGGGAGCTGCAGTTCGGGGTCTTCGTGACGCCGAGTCCCGAGCTCCTCGACAACAGTTATGCCATCGCCCAGCTCGCCGATGAGCACCTGAACTTCATTGGCGTACAGGACCATCCGTATCAGAGGCACTTTCTCGATGCCTGGGCGTTCATGTCGACGCTGCTGGCGCGCACCGACCGGGTGCGGGTGGTGCCCGACGTGGCCAATCTCCCGCTGCACAATCCCGCGGTCATCGCCAAGGCGGCGGCGAGCCTCGACGTCATCTCCGGCGGCCGGATGGAACTGGCGCTTGGGGCAGGCGCCTTTTGGGACGCCGTCGTCGCCATGGGCGGGCCGCGGCGCTCTCCGGGGGAGGCCGCTCAAGCGCTGCGCGACGCGGTCGAGGTGACGCGGCTGATGTGGTCGGGCCAGCGGTCGGTCAGTTACGACGGCGAGTTCTACCGCCTCAAGGGCCTGCACCCGGGGCCCCAGCCGGCCCACGACATGCAAATCTGGCTCGGCGTCGGCGGTCCCAAGCTGCTTCGGTACCTCGGTGGACACGCCGACGGTTGGCTACCGTCGAACTCCTACTTTCCGCCGGAGGCGCTTCCCGGAATGAGCGGCCAGATCGACCGCGGTGCGGCCGACGCAGGCCGCGATCCCGCGTCGATCGTGCGGGCCTACAACGTGTTCGGTGAGATCGGTACGAACGCATCCGGCGATCCGTTCACGGGCACGGTCACGCAGTGGACCGACAACCTGACCTCACTGGCCGTCGAGACCGGCATCGACACGTTCATCTTCGCCGCACCCGACGACGACCTCGGCCAGACGCGGACGTTCGCCGAGGAGGTCGTGCCCGCGGTGCGTCGCGCGGTCGCCGAGCATCGGCGATGACCCGGCTATAGCCACCGCGGCGCGACGGCGTCCCCCGCGGTGCCGGTCGTGACGCCGATGGCGCCGCGACCGGTCGCCCAGCGGACCACGGCGGGCAGCGCACCCGACACCGTCGTCGACGGCGCGGCGTCGTCGTGCACCGCGACGGGTTCGCGACCGTCGACGGCGAGGACCCGGCCGGCCCCGTCGCCCCTGGTGCGCCACGCTCCGACGACGTCGGTGAGCAGCGAGTCCAAGACCGGGACGGGAAAGTCGGCGAACCGCCCCCCGTTGTCGAGGTCGACCGCGTGGATCCACACCTCGCGGGTGCGCATCCAGACCGTCTCCTCGGCGGGCACCTGGCGGCCCTGCGCGGTGCGCACCGTCTCGAGCCAGGCGGCACTCGGCAAGTGCCGCCACTTCTCGTCCAACCGTGCACAACTGTGCGCGAACAGGTTTCGCAACGCGCCCGCGTTGAGTGTGGCGCCTTCCGCGATCTCGCGAGCACGGTGCTCGGTGGAGGCGTACATCGGCGTCTCCTCCCCGGTCGCGGCCCAGTCCAGCAGCCGGCAGAGCGCCACCGCGTTGTAGGCCGCGTGGGCCACCAGATGCCGCCGCGTCCATCCGTCGAGCAGGGTGTCACCGTCGAAGTCGGAATCGGTCAGCTCGGCGACGCGCTGCGCCAGGTACGCGGTGCCGCGGCGGGCGATCAGGAGTCGCTCGGAGAGGTCGAGTGCGTCGAACGCCATCGGATGCCTACTTGACGATCGTCGTG
>NZ_JBEVLO010000109.1:0-7240 GCF_040509115.1 Mycobacterium sp.
ACTCTCGTCTTCGCGCAAGCGCTCATCAGTGCACTCTCTTCTTCGCGCAAGCGCTCATCAGTGCACTCTCTTCTTCGCGCAAGCGCTCATCAGTGCACTCTCTTCTTCGCGCAAGCGCTCATCAGTAATCATCCCGTTCCGCGAACGCACCGTGGAACAGGAACTGGAGCGTCGATGGCGCGTCGAACTGCAACTCGGTGTTGGGCTGGTAGGGAATGTAGGCGTTGTCGGTGACCAGGAACGGCGTGTGGTACCACGATCCGCCGTACTGCTTACTCGGAACATTCGGCAGGCCACGGCAATTGGGCCCACCCGATGCGTTGACCATCGGCAGGCTCTCGGGATACGTATACGCGGGCGCGCCGGGCAGGAAGTTTGACGCGACGAACAGGCCCGGCCGGATGCCGCCGATGACGGGCGCGAACGTGTCCAGCGCCTTCTTCGTCCCCGTAAAGATGCAGCCGAGTTCCGGCGAGTAGTCACCCAGCACCTTCAGCGGCGCCCGGAACCGCTGGATGGCGGCGATGAGGTCGTCGGCGGCAGGCTGCAGCGTCGCCGTGCCGTTGTTGGCCAGCCCGGTGGCCGCCAACAGCGTCGCGTTCAAGTTGTCCTGCTGGTCGACGATTGTCTTGCTGATGGTGGGCGTGTTCTCGAAGACCGTCACCAGATCGGGGGCCGCGTCGGCATAGATGTTGCCGACGACGGCCGTCTTCTGGAACACCTGCTGTAGCGCGGGAAGCTTCGGATTGAACTGTTGCAGATAGTAATTCAGGCCGGAGAGCGTCGCACCGAGATCGTCACCGTTGCCGCGCAGGCCCTCGCCGAGCGCGCTCAGCGTCGCGTTGAGGTTGATCGGATCGACCTTCTGCAGCGTGTTGGTCAAGGTCTGGAACAGCGTGTTCACCTCGAGCTGCACTTCCCCGTCCGCGACGTCCTTCGTCTCACCGGGACTCAGCGCGCCGATCGGGTCCTCCGGGGTGAGGAACTCGACCGACTTGGCACCGAAGACCGTCGTGCCCGCAATGCGCACCGTGGCATTGGCAGGCACGTAACGCATTTGGCTGCTGTTCACGTCAAGGGTCAACTTGGCCTGGTCGCCCGCGTACTCGATGGCGGAAACCTTCCCGATCTGGATGCCGCGGTACTTGACCTTCGCGTCGGTTTCCATGACCAGACCGGCACGCGGCGCCTTGACCGTCACCGTGTCGGTGGACGTGAACGCCGCGGTGTACGACAGGTAGGTGAAGACGGTCGCTGCGACCAACACAGCCGTGAGAATCGCCGCAGCGATCCTCACATGACTGCGCTTGGCGTCCATCGACGTCGCCGCCTATCCGGAAAGGTTGAAGTTGCCCGACGCGCCATAGACGGCCAGGGAGATGAACAGGGTGATCGTGACGACCACGATCAGCGACGTGCGAACGGCCTGCCCCACCGCGATGCCGACCCCGACGGGGCCACCGGATGCGTTGAACCCGTAGTACGTGTGCACCAGCATCACCGCGATCGACATGACGACGGCCTGCAGGAACGACCACAGCAGATCGGTGGGCACCAGGAACGTGTTGAAGTAGTGGTCGTAGAGGCCAGCGGACTGCCCGTTGATGAACACGGTGGTGAACCGCGCCGCGAAGAACGCCGCGAGAACCGACAGCGAATACAGCGGAATGATGGCGATGAGTCCGGCGATGATGCGGGTCGAGACCAGGTAGGACACCGCATGCACTGCCATCGCCTCGACCGCGTCGATCTCCTCGGCGACGCGCATGGCGCCCAACTGTGCCGTGGTGCCCGCGCCGATGGTCGCTGCCAGGGCGATCCCCGCGATCACCGGCGCGATGATGCGCACGTTGAGGAAGGCCGAGAGGAAACCGGTCAGCGCCTCGATGCCGATGTTGCCGAGCGACGAGTAGCCCTGGACGGCGACGGTACCGCCGGAAGCCAGGGTCAGAAACGCGGCGACGCCGACCGTTCCGCCGATCATCACCAATGCGCCGGAGCCCATGCTCATCTCGGCGATGAGGCGGATGGTCTCCTTGCGGTAGCGGGTGATCGCGTTGGGGATGTAGCGCACGGACTCGCCGTAGAACAGCGCCTGCTCACCGACGACGTCGACGGCCTTGGGTAGGCCGCGGAAGAAGCGGCGAATGCGCAGAGTGGCGTCGTAACTCACTAGCGGAGCCCTCGACTCTTCGTCACCCTCTGCTCTTCGCCCGAGGGGCTCGTCACCCTCTGCTCTTCGCCCGAGAGGCTCATCGCTGCCCAAGCGCTCATCAGCGGGCCAGCACTCTCACGCCAATCGCCGTCATGATCACGTTGATCACGAACAGGCAGATGAAGGCGTAGACGACGGTCTCGTTGACCGCAACGCCCACGCCCTTGGGGCCACCCTTCACGGTGAGCCCGCGATAGCAGCCCACCAGGCCGGCGACCACGCCGAACAGCATCGCCTTGACTTCGGCGAGCATCAGTTCGCCCAACCCGGTCAGGACCGTCAGACCGTTGATGAAGGCGCCGGGGTTGACGCCCTGCAGGAAGACGGAGAAGACGTAGCCCCCAGAGATGCCGATGGCACAGACCAGCCCGTTGAGCAGCAGCGCGACCACCGTCGAGGCAAGTACGCGCGGAACCACAAGCCGTTGGATGGGGTCGATGCCGAGCACCCGCATCGCGTCGATCTCTTCACGGATGGTGCGGGCGCCGAGGTCGGCGCAGATGGCCGTCGCGCCCGCGCCGGCAACGACGAGCACCGTCACCACCGGCCCGAGCTGAGTGATGGTGCCGAACGCCGTACCCGCACCGGAGAGGTCGGCCGCGCCGAGTTCGCGGAGAAGGATGTTCAGCGTGAACGCGACCAGGACCGTGAAGGGGATGGCGACCAGCAGCGTCGGGATCAGGGAAACGCGCGCGATCATCCACGTCTGATCGAGGAACTCGCGAAACTGGAACGGCCGACGGAAGATCTTGAGGAACGTCTCCAGGGACATCTCGACGAACCCGCCCACGGCCCGGGCCGGTGCCGCAAGCTGTTCGATCAACCTGGGCTCCGTTCTTGACCGGGGGTGTGAACGATATGGCGAATAGTCCGGGACCACCAGTCAAATCGGCGTTCTCGCCCCTTTGCAATGCGCTGCTCTAAGTGAGCCGGCTCATATTAACTAGAACACGTTCGCAGTGTCAAAGAACCGCGAAATCCGTCATCGTCGAGGCATTTCCCCAGGTCAAGGCGGGTGTGATCAACGTCATTCTAGAACGTGTTCTAGCCCTCACAGCAGGTTGACAATGAACTCTGTCAGTCTCGCGAAGTCATCAATGCATTGGCCGAGAAACCCAGCTCGGGGTTGCGATTAGCAAAGTACTGCACCATCGTCGAATTCAGGTCGTCGAGACCCCAGGCAGCGGAGTCCGCGGTGAAGTGCTTCTCGGCCGTCGGAGCTGCCACGAGCGTCACAGTCGGACCATAGACGATGAAGAGCTGGCCGTTGACGCCTTCGGCGGCCGGTGAGGACAGGAACTGCACCAGCGTGACGACGTGTTCGGGCGAGAGCCCATCGATCTGTCCGTCCGGCAACTCGGGTGCGTCACCGAAGACGTCCGCCGTCATCGCGGTTCTGGCCCGCGGGGCGATGGCGTTTGCGCGGACGCCGTAGCGGCCCAACGCGCGGGCCGCGGTCAACGTCAGTGCCGTGATGCCCGCCTTGGCTGCCCCGTAGTTGGCCTGTCCGACGGGACCCGCCAGGCCCGCCTCGGACGAGGTGTTCACCAAGCGCCCGTACACGGTTCCACCGTCGGCCTTGGCCTTGTCCCGCCAATAGGTCGCCGCATTGCGGGTGAGCAGGAAGTGGCCGCGCAAATGCACGGCGATGACCGCATCCCAGTCCTCGTCGGTCATGTTGAACAGCATCCGGTCTCTGGTGATGCCCGCGTTGTTGACGACGATCGAGAGACCGCCGAGCGAATCCGCGGTGGCCACCAGCTCGTCGGCGGTGCTGCGGGCGCTGATGTCGCCGGCAACGGCGACGCCCTTGGAGCCTGCCGCCGCGATTTCGTCCAGCACGTCGGACTGATCGAGCCCACCTGCGATGTCGTTGACGACGACGGTCGCGCCCGCTCTCGCCAGGCCGATCGCCTCTGCGCGGCCGAGGCCCGCCGCGGCACCCGTCACCACCGCGACTCGTCCGGAGAGATCAATCGCGGTCGATTCCGTCATGTCGCTCCTCGCGTCCGGGCTCAATTTATGAATACCTCTAGTCTTTGCGAATCAGGGCGGCGCGGGGGCACTCGGCCACCGACTGTTCTGCCACGTCGGCTTGGTCGTCGGGCACGGGGTCGGCCTTGACGACGGCGTAGTCCTCGTCATCGAGATCAAACAGGTCCGGGGCAATACCCACGCACACGGCGTTGCCTTCGCAGCGATCGCGGTCGACTTCGACTCGCATGACGACACCCTCCAGTCCTCGTTACCCAGGTGCGGAGTCCGCGCCCATCGTCGGCTCAGAATAACCGCGCCTGGATTCCAAGACTAGAACGTGTTACAACCGGGGAGGCCCACGGGTACCCCGGAGACAGTGAGGAACGGCGATGCGGATCGGCTACAGCCCCGAGCAGGAGGAGTTGCGCCGCGAGTTGCGCTCGTACTTCACCAAACTGATGACGCCCGAGCGGGCCGAGGCGTTGAGCTCCAGTGACGGTGAGATGGGCCGGGGCAGCGTGTATCGCGACACCGTCGCTCAGATGGGCAGGGACGGCTGGCTGACGTTGAGCTGGCCCAAGGAGTTCGGCGGCCAGGCCCGCACGCCCATGGAGGGGCTCATCTTCAACGACGAGGCCGCCATCGCCAACGTTCCGGTGCCGTTCTTGACCATCAACAGTGTCGCGCCGACGATCATGGCCTTCGGCACCGACGAGCAGAAGAAGTTCTTCCTGCCCAAGATCGCATCCGGCGATCTGCACTTCGCCATCGGCTACTCGGAGCCCGGCGCGGGCACCGACCTCGCCTCGCTGCGCACCACCGCCGTCCGCGACGGAGATGACTACGTCGTCAACGGGCAGAAGATGTGGACCAGTCTGATCGCCTACGCGGACTACGTGTGGTTGGCCGTGCGCACCAATCCCGAGGCCAAGAAACACCGGGGCATCTCGATGCTCATCGTGCCAACGACGGCGGACGGCTTCTCCTGGACGCCGGTGCACACGATGGCGGGCGTCGACACCAGTGCCACTTACTACCAGGACGTCCGCGTCCCGACCAGCAGCCTCGTCGGCGAGGAGAACGGCGGTTGGAAGCTGGTGACCAACCAGCTCAACCACGAGCGCGTCGCACTGGTTTCGGCTCAGCCCATCTTCTCCGCACTGAACGGCGTCCGCGAATGGGCGCAGAACACCAAGGACGTGCACGGCAACCGGCTGATCGACTCGCAGTGGGTGCAGCTCAACCTCGCCCGGGTGCACGCCAAGGCCGAAGTGCTCAAACTCATCAACTGGGAGTTGGCCTCGGCCACCGACGCCGCGCCGTCACCTGCGGACGCGTCGGCGGCCAAGGTCTACGGCACCGAGCTGGCCACCGAGGCGTACCGCCTGCTGATGGAGGTGCTCGGCACGTCGGCCACGCTCCGCACGAACTCCCCTGGCGCGCTGCTGCGCGGTCGCATCGAGCGCATGCACCGGTCGTGCCTGATTCTGACCTTCGGCGGCGGTACCAACGAGATTCAGCGAGACATCATCGGCATGGTCGCCCTCGGGCTACCCCGAGTGAACCGGTAAGGGACGCGGAGAGTTCACATGGATTTTTCTACGACGGAAGCCGCCGAAGACCTCGGCGGCCTGGCCCGCTCGATCGTCGACTCGGTCTGCACTCCCGAGCGGCAGCGCGAACTGGACGAGCTCGACGAACGCTTCGACCGCGACCTGTGGTCGAAGCTCGCCGCTGCCGACATCCTTTCGACGGCTGCGCCGGAATCGTTGGGCGGCGGCGGTTTCGGGGTGCTCGAGGAGACGGCCGTGTTGGTCGCGCTGGGCAGGCAGATCGCCGCGGTGCCCTACCTCGAATCGATCGTGCTGGCGGCTGGCGCCATCGCCAAGTTCGGCTCCGCTGACCTGCAACGGGAGTGGGCGACGCCCGCCGTCTCGGGGGAGAAGATCCTGACCGTCGCACCCGACGGCGAGATGGGCCAGGGAGCGGTGCAGGCTCAAGCCCTTTCGGGCGGCTTCCGCCTCACCGGCACCAGAGCGCTCGTCGCCTATGCGCCGGTCGCCGATGCCTACCTGGTGCCGGCCGAATCCGACTCCGGCGTCAAGGTATTCCTCGTCGCGGCGGGCGACCCCGGCGTCACGATCACCTCATTGGACACCACGGGACACGGCAGCGTGGGTCTGCTGGAGTTGCAGGGCACCGACCTCGACGCCAGCCGGATCGTTGGTGCCGACGACGTCCAGTCGTGGCTGACCGCCCGACGAGCGTTGGGGCACAGTGCCTTTCAACTTGGAGTGCTGGAGCGAGCGTTGGAGCTGACGGCGGAGTACGCCAGGGAACGTGAGCAGTTCGACCGGCCGATCGGTAGCTTTCAGGCCGTCGGTCAGCGGCTGGCCGACGCCTACATCGACGTGAAGGGCCTGCGGCTCACCCTGACCCAAGCCGCGTGGCGACTGTCCGAGGATCTGCCTGCCGATCTCGAGGTCGGCACGGCGGCGTTCTGGGCGGCCGAGGCGGGCCATCGAGTAGCGCACACGACGGTGCACGTGCACGGCGGCGTCGGGATCGACACCGACCATCCGGTGCACCGATACTTCCTGGCCGCCAAGCAGAACGAGTTCGCGGTGGGCGGAGCGACGGGTCAGCTGCTGCGTATCGGCCGCGAGCTGGCCGACACCCCAGCCTGAGAAGTGGACACCGTCGGGGAACTGCTCGCCCCGCTGACCGACGTCTCCGACCGCGGCGTCCACGCCGAGGACGAGTTCGTCAGCTGGCGAGACCACATTCAAGCCGGCGCCGATCTCGCCGCCGCGCTGACTGCACGGATGGACCCGGCGAAGCCGCCGCATTTCGGTGTCCTCCTGGGTAATACGCCGTTCTTCTCGTCCGTTCTGGTCGCCGCGGCCGTCCGCGGTCTGGTGCCGGTGGGGCTGAACCCGACCAGGCGCGGCGCCGCGCTGGCCCGCGACATCGAGCGCGCCGACTGCCAGCTGGTGCTCGCTGACATCGGCGGGCAGGAGCGAAGCGACCTGGGAATGTCGAGCGACG
>NZ_JBEVLO010000110.1:0-4034 GCF_040509115.1 Mycobacterium sp.
TCGTGGCGCACCGGCACGTCACGCGCTGGCGATGTCACTCTTCCACGCTTCGCAAGACCGCCAGCATGGTCAGCACCAGAATCTTGAAGTCAAGCCGCAGCGACCAGTTCTCGATGTAGTAGTTGTCGAATTCGGCACGGTCGGCGATCGAGGTCTGCCCTCGAAGGCCATGCACCTGCGCCCAGCCGGTGACCCCGGCCTTGACCCTTTGCCGGTCGCCATAGCGGCGTATCTGCATTTCGAATAGTTCGACGAACACCGGCCGTTCGGGACGCGGGCCGACCAGACTCATCTCGCCCCGCAGAACGTTGATCAGTTGAGGCAGTTCGTCCAGCGAAGTCTTGCGCATGATCTTCCCGATGCGGGTGCGCCGGTCGTCGCCTTCCACCCCGCCGGGTGCCGTCCCTGCCTGCGGCTTGAAGTCCGCGTCAGCCGCGTCCAGCGGGCGCATGCTTCGGAACTTCAGGCAGTCGAAGACTGCGCCGTCACGCCCGACGCGTTGCTGGCGGTAGAAGACCGGCCCCGGGGAGCTGTTCTTCACCAGCAGCGCGAGCCCGACGAACACGGGCGAGATGAGCAACAGCCCCACCCCGGCAGCGACCCGGTCGCAGGCGTGCTTGACGGCGAACTGCCAACCCTTCGGATCGGCGTGAAAGAGCACGATCAGGGGCACCCCGCCCATGTGCTCGACCCGGGCGCCCACGCCGACGGCGTCCATCAATCGAGGTACCACGTGCACCCGCATTCCGAGGTTCTGCGCCACGAGGGCGGTATGCGCCAACTGCTCGTCGGAGATCAACGACGGCGCGACGATGAGCTCCTCTGCGCCGGTTGTCCGCACGGCGTTTTCGAGAGTGTCGGTGGCACCCAGGTACGGCACGTCGAACACGTCCGTCGCGGCTGGTCGCACGTCATCCAGCACCCCGACGGGGCGCAGACCGTACTCGGGCACCTGACGCATCCGCGCGATGAGCTGATTGGCGATGGGACCCGCGCCGATGATCAGCACGGGAGCGGCAACGCGGTACTTGCGCCGGATGTAGCGATATACCACGGACCTCGTCAGACGGACCGTTGGCAGGAGAACGGCTGCACACAGCCACACATGCACCACCAGTTCGCCGGGGCGGACGTACGGAACGACGACGTCTCCGGGTTGGAACGGGGGGACGAGCACCAACATGATGGTCAACAGCACCAGTGCGGACGCTGCGGCGGCCGTCTCCACCGGTTCGACGTCGTCGAGGAACTTGAAGCTCAGCTTGCGCTTGTACATGGAGCGGGTCGCGAGGATGAGCACCACGACGGGGACGAAGAACCACGAATACAGCGCGATGTTGCGCTCGTGCACCGGTCCTGAAATCCACCACTGCGCCAACCCCACCGCAGACATGGCGGCGAAGACATCACACGCCACGACGATCGACAGGTGCCACCCGTCGGTGCGCACACGGTCCATCCAGGGTGGGGTCAGCACCTCGTGGCGAATGGGCGGCAGCGCGGCAATCGCCCGCCCCACGGTGGGGCGAAGGCTTTGCGGCTGCCCCATCGCCTTCACGTCTAGCTGCATGCGTCATCCCCCGGACGGATAGTTTGATGCCCACTGTATGTGTGCTGGGGGATAAATAAGTCAAATTAATTTGTGACGTTGTGAGTTTGCTCGAATATCAACAGTGAAAAAACCGTCGACATAGCTGGAAAAGTGGCGCTCAGCCTCCCGAACCAGGTCCGGAATCAAAAATGCGCTCAGCCACGAGGTACGCCAGATCGCTCAGGATCTGCACGTGGCCGGCACCCCACAGTCGTGGCTCGGTGTCGAAAACACACAGCGTGCCGATCGCGTTGCCATCCGCATCGACCAGCGGTATGCCAAGGTAGGCGACCACGGCTCCGGCGAGGACCGCTGGATGATTCTTGAACACCGGGTCGAGGCGCGCATCCTCGAGAATGAGCGGCGAACTGTTTGCCACAGCGTACTGGCACATGGATTGATCGAGCGGCGTCTGCCTTGCCTCCGCGGACATCCCATCCATTCCGAACGTGCTCTTGAAGAATTGCCGGTCCACATCGATCAGCGACACCGCCGCGTACGGGGCCTCCAACGCATCGGCGGCAGCCCTGGTCAGTCGGTCGTACTTGTCCTCCGGCGGAGAATCCAGCAACCCCGTGTCATAGAGCGAGCGCAGTCGATCGGGGTCGTTCACCGTAGCCGATACGTCCGGCATCGCCTCCGCGGCGAAGACCCCTGCCGTGGTCAGCTGGGCCAGCAGACCCTTGGCTGACGGGCTCTCAGCCCGTATCAGATCGGTCACCATTTGCGTTCCCACGGCACGCGCGACGTAGGCAACGACGTCCTCGCCCGCATCGCGCGCACACTCTTCGAGCTGACGACTGAGCGAATCGTCGAATCCTGATATGTCGGTGGTCACACTGCGAACGGTATCCGACTGGCGAAGTTTTGCGGCTCTGAATGACGCATGGATCGATCGGCTCCATCGGCGACGTAGCCTTGGGGCCGACGTCGACGTGAGGAGGGGGATGTGTCGGAAGCGCGCACTAGCCCCATCGATCTCCTGTTCGACGCTCGGCACGTGCGTCAGAGCGGGATAGGTACCTACATCCGCACCCAGCTTCCCCACCTGGAGGAGGCCGCGTCCCGCCACGGCATCGCCCTGGCGGTCCTGGCAGACCGCGAGACCGTCCCGGAGCTTCACCCGAGTACCCGCGTCGTGCTCGCGTCGCCCCCGTCTGCCGCGATGTACTCTCCGGCCGAACAGCTCGTGTGGCGTCGCGCGTTCGAGACAACGCGACCCCGGGCCGTGTGGCTGCCCCACTACCCGTACCCATTGGCCCGGTTGCTGCCAGGAAACCGCGGCATGCTGGCCTACGTCACCGTGCACGACACCATTCAGCTGCTCCCCCGGCGCATCAGCGGTCAGAGCTGGGCCCGCCGCGGGTACGCGCGCGTCATGCTCAAGGCCGATGCCCGGTCGTGTCGCCGAATCTTCACGCCCTCGGAAGCGACCGCGGCGGCGTTGAGGGGGATCACGCGGAGCGCGCGAGTCTCGGTGACGCCGATACCCGTGGATCACATCTGGTTCGAGCCCGTCGATCCGAGTCTGTCGCCCGTCACCGGGCGATACCTGCTGTACGTCGGAAACGCGAAGCGTTACAAGAACCTTCCGCTTCTGTTGGAGGCATTCTCCGGTTTGGCCGAGACCATTCCACACAAACTGGTGATCGCCGGAGGGGGCGCCACCCTGCGCACGCTGGACGACCGCGTCCGCCGACTGGCTGAAGGCAACCCGGACCGGATCGTGCTGACCGGACAACTCGACTTCGCGGCGCTGCGGGCACTGGTCGCATCGGCGGAGTTGCTGATCATGCCGTCCCTCCACGAAGGGGCCGGGTTGCCACCCTTGGAGGCCATGGCCTCGCGTACTCCCGTGCTGTCCTCGGACATTCCCGTTCTTCGAGAGACGTGCGGCGACGGTGCCGCCTTCTTCAACCCCCACGACCCCAACCACTTGGCGGATGCGATCCGGACGTATTGCGCGGACGACCTGGCCCGAGCTCGATTGGCGGCGCGGGGTCACTCCTTCGTGGTGGGACGCCAGCAACGGATTTGCGCCACCGCCGCAGCCGATGAGATATGTACCGAACTGCTCCGCGACCGACGATGACGCTGTCGAGGCGCAAGCTGCTGGCCAGCGCACCCGCCACGGCCGCCTTGATCGTCCTGCCGGGTTGTCAGATGAACGGTGGCGTGGTGGACGTCAGGAAGTTCGGGGCCAAGGGAGATGCGGCCGCGGACGATTCGGGGGCGATCCGGGCCGCCGTTGCGACGCTACGGTCGGGAGATACGCTCTATTTTCCAAGGGGGACATACCGTTTCGCTCAGCGGTGGCCACCCGGTGGAGCGGCCATCGTCATCACCGGAGTCTCAGACGTCGGCATCGAGTTTGATCTCGGCGCCGAGCTTCTCATGGACAATCTCGACCCCGTTGCCAAGACAGGCACCAGCCATGGACTTC
>NZ_JBEVLO010000111.1:0-3021 GCF_040509115.1 Mycobacterium sp.
ACCTGGGTCATCGGGTCACCTCGAACGCGAAAGCGATGACGTCGAGCGCCTCGTCCAGCAGGTCCTCGCTGATGGTCAGTGGGGGCAGGAAGCGCAACACGTTGTTGTCGGTGCCGCAGGTCAACACGATCACCCCGTGGCGTCGCGCCTCCGCCGCCACCGCGGCGGTCAGCACGGGATCCGGTGTGAGGGTGCCGGATTCGACCAGCTCGACGGCGATCATCGCTCCGCGGCCCCGCACCTGCCCGATCCGGGAGTCTGTGGACTGCACCGCGTGCAATCGTTGCTTCATGAGTTCTTCGATACGCACCGCCTTGCCCAGCAGGCCGTCGGCATGGATCGTCTCGATGGCAGCCAGCGCCGCGGCACATGCGATGGGGTTTCCGCCGTAAGTGCCCCCCAGGCCACCCGCGTGGACAGAGTTCATGATGGCCGCGGTGCCGGTGACAGCCGCCAGAGGCAGGCCACCGGCGATGCCCTTGGCGGTCACGATCAGGTCGGGAACGAGCCCCTCGTGCTCGCAGGCGAACATGGCGCCGGTCCGGGCGAAGCCGGTCTGCACCTCATCGGCAATGAACACCACACCGTTGTCGTGGCACCAATGCGACAGTGCAGGAAGGAATCCCGGTGCTGGCTCGATGAAGCCGCCCTCGCCCGGAATGGGCTCGATGATCATCGCCGCGAGTTCCGCGACGTCCACCGACGATTCGATGTGCGCGATCGCGCGATCGGCGGCCTGTCGGCCGGTGAATTCGGCGCCGTCGCGCAGTGGATACGACAGCGGGGCGCGATGCACGGCCGGGGCAAATGGGCCAAAACCGTGTTTGTAGGGCATGTTCTTTGCGGTCAACGCCATCGTCAGGTTGGTGCGACCGTGATAGGCGTGGGTGAACGCCACGACACCGGTGCGTTGGGTGTGGTGGCGGGCCACCTTGATGGCGTTCTCTACCGCTTCCGCGCCGGAGTTGAACAGTGCGCTGCGCTTGTCGTGGTCCCCCGGGGTCAGCGCGTTGAGGACCTCGGCCACCGCCACGTAACCCTCGTAGGGCGACACCATGAAACAGGTGTGGGTGAACCGTTCCACCTGCGCCTTGACGGCGGCGACGACGCGCGGCGCACTGTTGCCCACGCTGGTCACCGCGATCCCCGAGCCCAGGTCGATCAACGCGTTACCGTCGACGTCGATGACGATGCCGCCGGTGGTGGCGTGATCGATGAATGCCGGCAACGTCGTGGACACGCCATCGGCGACCGCCGCACTCTTGCGCGCGCCAAGGCGCTCGGACAGCGGCCCTGGGACGGACGTGGTCAAACGATGCGGGCGGGTGCGAACGGGCATGGCGGTCTCCGTAGTTGGCCGGTCTCTGATCGAGTCGCTCAAGAATGTCCCGCCCAAGCCATGCCGTCCAATACCGGCATGGCAAGCAAGCCATGCCCGGCAGGCATAATTAGGACCCATACGATTGGGGATGTGTCATGGAGCTTCGCACACTGCGGTACTTCGCCCAGGTGGCCGAGGCCGGCACGGTCAGCGCCGCGGCGGAAGCCCTCCACGTTACCCAACCCGGCCTGTCGCGACAGCTGCGCCAACTCGAACGAGACCTGGGAGTAGCGCTATTCGAGCGAAGTGCCGGACGGCTCAGCCTGTCGGCCGCCGGTCGAGCCCTGCTGCCGCGCGTTCACCAGATACTGGGCGACGCTGAGCAATTGGGCCTCGCCGCCAAGGTGCTCTTGACCGGACGGCTCGATCGGATCACGCTCGCCGCGCCCGCCACCACGCTGGCCGAGGTCGTCGCTCCGTTCATTGCCACCCTCGCACACACCGACCCCACACCATCGGCGTTCGCCTGCGACGGCTACGAGGCACGCTCGGCACTGCGCGCCGGGGCTGATCTCGTCATCACCAACGGCCGCCCGGTTGACGCAATGGATTCAATGGCCATTGGCGTCCTCCCGGTATGGGCGTACCTCCCCAAGGCTCACCGTTGGGCCGCAAAGAAAGAAATCACCCTCACTGCCCTCAAAGTCGAGACGATCATCTCGTTGCCAACGGCTTTCAGCGCGCGGCAGGCGTTCGATGCTGCCGTCCAGCACACCCACCAGGCAGTCAGCGTTGACATCGAAGCCAGCAGCGGTGCCGTGGCCCAGGCGCTCGCCGCTGCAGGGCGCGGGATAGCGATCGTCACCGATGACCCGCGGTTCGACCTGGCTCGAACAAGAATACGAGCAGGCGGCGGTCTAATGAACATCCATCTCTTCGCAGGGTGGGACCCCGACCACCCCGCACACTCCACGCTTGCTGCGATCGCCCGCCGACTCGCCAGACACGTCGATCATCACTATGGGTCTCCGGCATGAGAGGGTCCATTGGGCCAGCTCAGAACGTCGACGGTGGACATCGCACGTGACAAGTCACAGGCACACACACGCGACGCGCTGGCCGCCACGAGGCCGATCATCGAGACCTGCCTGGTGGGGCCGCGCGACACCCCAACCCTGCCAGCTGGCGCACCGATACCGGCTGGCAGGGTTCGGTCCCGATCCGACGGCGGGCTAGGTGGGGAAATCCGCGCTGCGAGAGAGAGTTTCATTGGTCCGGATGCCAGCCAAGTTGCTCTCCAGCGCATCGATCACGGCGTCGTAACCGCCACTGCCGAGGACCAGCCGACGGGGCGGCGGATCTTGGGCCATCGCCTCGATCACCGCACGGGCGCCGCGGCGTGGATCACCGGGTTGCGCCCCGTCCATCTCGACGAATGCGGCGCGGACCTGCTCCAGCATGTCGTGATACTGCGGAATCGTCTCCGCGACGGGTTCGTTCGCGAAGCCGGCGTAGGCGTTCGTGCGGAAAGCTCCTGGTTCGACCGCCAACACGGAGATGCCCTGCGCGGCGACCTCGTCGCGCAGCGCATCGGTGACGGCTTCGATGGCGTACTTCGTCGCGCTGTAGTAGCCGAATCCGGGCGCCGCCAGAAGCCCGGCCACCGAGGACACGTTGACGATCCACCCGTTCCCGCGGGC
>NZ_JBEVLO010000112.1:0-3588 GCF_040509115.1 Mycobacterium sp.
CCACCCATGTCGGTCTTCACCCAGCCCGGTGCCATGAGCAGCAGTGTCCGCGGGTCATCCTTGTGACGAGCGGCGAAGCTGCGCATGAACATGTTGAGGGCGGCCTTGCTGCCCCGGTAGACCTCGTGGTTGCCGTTGGTATTGTTGGTGAGGCTACCCTGGCCGGAGGACATGATGCCGATGGTTCCTGTCGGGCGGACGAGGTGCTGGAGCGTCTCGATGGTACGCATCGGGCTGAGCGAGTTGGTCACCATCACGCGGATGAATTCGTCGGTCGAGACGTCGGCGATGGTTTCGCGGTGGTCGTTGGTCACGCCGGCGTTGACGAACAAGACGTCGAGCGCCCGGCCGCTGAGACGGTTACGTAGATCGGCTACCTGCCGCGGCTCCGTGATGTCGACGGTTTCGACGTCGAGCGCATTGGCGGAAGAGGCCGCGATGCGTTCGAGCTCGTTAGTGGACTCGGCTCGTCCTGTGGCGATCACATGCCAGCCACGGCGCAGGTATTCCTCGACCATGGCGAAGCCGAGGCCGCGCGAGGCGCCGATGAGGAGGATCGTTTTCTGTCGGGCAGCGGTTTCCATGAGAGTTCCAGCGTCAGTTGGGTAACCGGAAGGTAGGGCCCGACCGGACAAGGCGGAAGGCGCATGGCGGTCAGTTATAAGCTGCACCGGACGCGCCATGGCGCCCACGCTGGGCTAGCATGGGCCATGGCCGATCCGGATCTGAATCTACTCATCGCGCTGGATGTCCTGCTCGCGGAAGGCAGTGTCGCGCGGGCGTCCCGGCGCCTGGGCCTGAGCGCCTCGGCGATGAGCCGGACGCTGACCCGTCTGCGCGATTCGACGGGTGACCAGTTGTTGGTGAGGGCAGGTCGGCAGATGGTGCTGACGCCCTATGCGGTGGCGCTGCGTGAGCGCACGGCGGCGCTCGTGCACGAGGCAAGGACGGTGCTTCGCCCATCGGAGCAGGGCATGGACCTGGCCACGCTGGATCGAACATTCACGCTGCGCACGAATGACGGCTTCGTCGAGGTCTTCGGCGCGACGCTGATCGCCGCGGTCGCCGAAGCGGCGCCGCTGGTGCGGCTTCGCTTCGCACCCAAGGCCGAGAAGTCGCCGGCGCCGTTACGCGACGGGCAGGCCGACCTGGAAATCGGTGTCGTGGCCGGGATGGGGCCCGAGGTTCGCACACAGGCGCTGTTTCGCGATCGCTTCGTGGGTATCGTCGCCGGGAATCACCCGCTCGCTTCGCAGCAAACTGTCTCCGCCAAGCAATACGTCGCTCATGGCCACGTAGTGGCGTCCCGTCGCGGGTTGACGGGAGGTCCGGTGGACGAAGCCCTGGCTTCGATAGGTCTCAAACGACGGGTCGCCGCCGTAGTGCCGGGTTTTCGGGCAGTGGCGACAGTGACGCGCGGGTCGGGTTTGATCGGTCTGGTACCGGCCTCATACGTGCCGACCCTGGGCGACATGCACACATTCGAGCTTCCCGTGAAAACGCCGGAGATCACCGTGTCGCTGATGTGGCACCCGCGCCTCGATGCCGACCCAGCGCACAGATGGCTAAGGCAACGGGTGCTTACCGCGTGCCGTAGCCGGACCCGGGAATGACGGGCGGCCCATAAACAAAATGTAGCACGCGGCGGTCCAGGCCGGACTTCGACTTGCCGGAGGCATGGATGAGCAGGGGGCGCATGACCAGCGCACCGCCGCGCGGGACTATGCAGCGAATCCTGTTCTTCGCGCGGTCGCCTGCCTCGGCGCTCGAGAGTCGCCCGAGTACGTGGCTGCCTGGTGCCACTTCGAGCGGACCGGTCTCCTCAGCGTGACCGTCCAGCTGAAGGCGGATGGCAACCAGTTGTTCCAGCACCGTTGCGGGAGGTTGCACGAACCAGCCCCCCTCCTTCATGGACCACCCTGTCCAGCCGGGCGCATCGAACCGCTCTGGCACGGGCATACTCAGGTCCTGATGTGAGGCCACGGACCAGTTGCTGGCGACGCCCTTGGCGAAGAGCGAGCACTGGATGACCCGGTGGCGGTCGCTCATCAGACCGGAAACCGCGGGATGCGTACGCAACGTTGCGGCCACGCGGGCCACGGCATCGATGGCCAGCAGTGTTCGCGTGCCCGGAGTCGTTTGTGTACCCGACGACACGGCCCGTATCAAGGCGTCGCAATCGGCTGGCGACACGAGACCTGGAATGATCGCGAAACCGTCGGTCTGAAAGCTCACGCGTTTCTCATTCGTCAATCGACCAGTTCGATGCCCGGTCCATGGTGCAAGCCAGCAACCTCGGTGCGGGTGAATTTTGCGCCCTTGATCTGGTTCTCGCGGATGTACGTGAAGTTCGAGCATGGGGAACGATCGAGAGACTCACTCTGTGGGGTCCTTTTGATGGCCATGCGCGCGTGCAAGAAGCCGGGCCTTGATCTCCGCGGCGTTTCGAGCGGGTGGGGCACCGAACATGCGCCGATACTCCCGACTGAACTGTGACGTACTCTCGTACCCGACGCGGGAACCCACCATCGCAGCGTCCTCCCTGTCCATGACCAGCAGGCGTCGGGCCTCCAGTAAACGGAATTGCTTCTGGTAGCTCAGCGGCGTCATGCCGGTCATCTGCCGAACGTGCTTGTGCAGCGTCGATACGCCCAGACCGACCTGGGACGCCAGCGCTTTCACCTGCATCTGCACGGCGTAGTTGTCCCTGATCCAGGCCAGCGCTTTCGCTGCACGGTAGCTACCCGAATCGGGGATCATGATGTCACGCAGCCGGGCACCCGCGGAACCGGTCAGTATCCGATAAACGATTTCCTGCTGTATCAGCGGGCCGAGGTGATCGAGTGCCTGCGGGTCGTCGACGATGTCGATGAGTCGATCCACTGCACGCAGCAAGTCGACCGTTGTCGGTCCCGTGGCGAGTGGGGTGCCCCGTCCGGCATCGGTCGCGGTGATGGCGGCTCTCGTAACGAAATCACGCACGACCGGTACGTCGAGGGTCATGCGCAGCGATACATAAGGAGCGCCCGGTGAGGCATCGGTCACTTCGGTGATCGTGGGCAGATTCACTGACGTCAGCAGGAAGTTCTTCTCGTCGTACGTGTAATCGTCACCGCCAAGGCGGACACGCTTCCTGCCCGACACGATCAACGACAGGCTCGGAGGATACATATAGGCGACCGGGGGCGTCGGCGCGTAAAGAGACGCGATGCTCAGCCCTTCCAGGCCGGTCGCCCGTTCATCATTTCCGTCCACGTACGCCTGCATCCGCGCCGATAGGGACGAGCGCAGCCTGGCCGCCGCGACCGTTTCGGGGTTGTCACTGCTGCGTCGGGCTCCGGTCATGGACGAAGTTTACCCGGCCGTTGGTGAGTCTCGCACGCCACGTGGACCGACGCGGTAGAGAATCGTGCATTCAGGATAGACGATTCGACTCACTGCATGCGCGCGGTGGGCCTAGGCTGATCCGACGCCGTGAACCGGTGTCGCATGAGGTGCGTCATCGGGACGGTAACCATGCCGGGAGCTATTCATGTACCAGAACGCGCTTGAGAATTTTGCCGCTGTCCGCAAGGCGACGATCGAAGA
>NZ_JBEVLO010000113.1:0-9911 GCF_040509115.1 Mycobacterium sp.
GAGCATGACCAAAAAATCAATCGACGACCACAGGAGAATCGACAGTTATGACCGTGCAACGGATAGACGGCTTCAAGCTGCTCAACTTCGCGTCGATGGTGGACGACAACACCATCAAGCAGGCCGAGCAGACGGCGTCGATGCCATTCGTCTACCCGCACGTCGCGCTGATGCCCGATGCACACTTTGGCAAAGGTTCCGCAGTAGGCACGGTCATTCCGACCCGCGACGCGGTGATCCCCGCGGCGGTCGGCGTCGACATCGGGTGCGGCATGATCGCGGTACGCACCGTCCTGACCGCTTCCGACATCGCGGGGCTGGACCTGTCGAAGCTGCGCGAATCCATCGAGTCCGCGATCCCGCTGTCGCCGGGCAACTACAACCGCAGCGTCGACCGCTTCGATTTCACTGCGGCGCGCATCGAACGACTGCAGAACCTCGCCTGGCCGGGCGACGAACTCGACGACCAGACGCACCGCAACGTCGACCTCGAGCACTCCCCGAAGTGGCGCGAGCAACTGGGCTCGCTCGGCGGTGGAAACCACTTCATCGAGCTGTGCCTCGACGAACTCGACCGAGTGTGGATGTTCCTGCACTCGGGTTCCCGCGGCGTCGGCAACAAGATTGCCCTGCGTCACATCAAGATCGCTCAGAAGCTGTGTGAGCGTTGGTGGATCGACCTACCCAACCCCGACCTGGCCTACCTGCCGCAAGGGACGCCTGAGTTCGCCGCCTACATTCGCGAGCTCAACTGGGCCCAGCAGTTCGCGCTCGAAAACCGTGCCGAGATGATGGACCGCTTCCGGCGTGCTGTGGCGCACTGGGCCGGCGGCGGCCCGGCCGAGGCGATCGAGGCCGAGCGCATCAACACCCATCACAACTACACGCGCAAGGAGCGGCACGGCGACGTAGACGTTTGGCTGACCCGCAAGGGGGCCATCGACGCCCACGAAGGCGTCCGTGGCCTCATCCCCGGGTCCATGGGCACCCGCTCTTACGTCGTCACCGGCAAGGGGAACCCGGCCGGCCTGTGCTCTGCACCGCATGGCGCCGGCCGCCGGTTCTCACGAAACGAAGCCAAGAAGCGGTATACCGAGGCTGACCTCGCGGCACGAATGGAGGGAATTGAGTATCGGCATGGCAAGGAGTGGATCGACGAGATCCCGGACGCGTACAAGGACATTGACCTCGTGATGGCCGACGCCGCGGAGCTCGTGTCCGTTGACGCGGTGTTGCGCCAGGTGATGAACGTCAAGGGCACCTGACAACCCGAGTTACCGGAAGGACGACATGAGCCCACGACTTGTGTGGACAGCGACTTGCGAAGTGCGTCAGACGACTAAGGAGTTCGACGGCTCACTGAGCGTCGAGGACCTTGGCGAAGCCGCCCGTGCTGAAGGCTGGGAACTACCCGTCTACGGCGGCATGTTCTGCAGCCGATGCGCCCGCGCCGTCCACATCCTCGCACGCCGCTAGCGACGCGAACCGTCCTCCACCAAACGGGCGACAACTTCGCGCTCTGCCAAGCCGAGAAGCAGGCTAGTCGCTGCCATCGCAATGAGTATCGCGTTCGTCTCGGAAAGGTGCCCAGGTTCCGCCCAGTGAGCAATGGCGCCCCGCGACGGCATCGGCGGCAACGGCTCCTGCGACCTCGGATCCCAGTTTACGCACAGCGAGTGCAGAGGCCGCATCGCGCGACTGACACGAAAATCGTTCTCCGCAATAGCTTTTCGCAGCTTCTTTGCAACCACCGCCGTGCGTACGTTCGAGTAATTGATCTTCTTCTCGCTCGTTCGTCGCAGTGCAGCGTCGATGACGCTAATGCCGAGCGCACACGCCGAAGCCACGTAACCGGCTTCCAGCACGTCAACAACCTCCCTGAGCAACGCGGGAAGCGTTGCGAGCGACTCAGGAAGCGGATCGTCATCCTCGACGTCAAGTGCATCGCGACAGTCGGACAGAATGAGACTCTTGCTGCTCAGGACGATGTCGAGCCGGGCATCCCGATTCTCAGCGGCGATCAGTTGGTCGACTATCCGCGCCCGAGGCACGAATGCGAGCGGGATACCCTCGACCGTTACGTCCCAGGCCCTGTCTGGATCAACACCGTTGGACCAGTTCGGAACCCAGCGGCGCATGAACTCAGCCACCCGCCCGACCTTCTCGGCAATCGGTGTCAACTGCAAGATGGCGTCGGATACTTCCTGCATTGCAGGCGTAACCACCTCGGCAAACGACTGAATTGCTGGCCTAATCTGCTGGTACATCTGCTCGCGCACCCTAGCGAGAGACGCCGCCAACGTGGCCTGCGCAGCATCGTCCAAGTCTTCCCATTTGGGAGCGGCATTCCGACCGGCCCACGCTCGTCCAAGGCTGCACCTCGGTTGATCCACCACGATCAGAAGCCTAGAGGTTGAGAGGACTATCGAGATGGTTTCGGCCAAGGTCAATTACGTTGAGCAACAACCATATCCGTGGCCGGCGGATAGCCGCGAGGACCGCGCCAAACGCGTCGCCAAGCCCAACCGGGACCTCCTGCTCCGCATCGCCGCTGCGAAGACGTGGCGGGGAGCGCTACCGTCTCGACACCCACGGGGCCAGCTTCGGCATCGACTGGCCCGTCCCACGAACCGCACCCGTCGACATCGAAGAACGGGTAACCGCCCGCGACGCCGCCCACTTCGCCGACGTCCCACCCACCACCATCCGCAAATGGGCAGAGCGCGGCCAGATCAGCTCATGCGCGGCGGGAGACGGGTCACCGCGCTACAACATCGGCCAGATCATCGAACACCAGGCGAATCAAAAGCACAGGCGTACATATCAATTGGGTGAACTACTCCTCGCATACCATTGCACAATGCATCGTAGCGCTGTAAAGTTGGTATCATCAACAGCAGAGAGGGGGACGAGTTTGAGAGAAAGCCAACTGGCACCCCCGGTAGCGATAGGCACCCTGATCTTCCAGATCATCGCGGTCATCCAAAACAGGAAGCCAGGACGCGGACAGGGCGTCACCGGAAACGGTGACCCGAGAGGTCCCGGGTGAAGGAGTCACTCGGGGACCCTCGGCATTCCAGACTGTCGTCAACCAGCAAGGAGAACCACATGCAAACCCTGAAAGCCAACTACGACCTCGTCGCCAGCGCCAGCACCGCCGGCGTGTTCCTCATCCTCAACCCCCCATGGCCGCAATGGGCCACGTGGGGCCTAGTCGTCGCCTACCAGATCGGCAACCGCGTAGTCCGCGGCTGGGCGCGATGAGCGACGACGAGCCGCAGCACTTCCTCTCGGTGGGCCAGTTCGCCGAACGCATCGGCGTCACCCAGAGCAGCATGGGTCGCTACAAGCTCCCGCGGCCCGACGCCATCACCGGGCCCGTCAACGACGACGGATCGCTTCCCCGCGGAACCGTCCGAGGTTGGACCGAGGCCACCATCGACGCATGGAACGCGGCTCGCCCAGGACGCGGCGCGAGAACTGACCTGACAAGGCAGTGACGAAATCTGTTGTGCTGCACTCCAACCACTTAAACATTGCAGTGTAGTGATGTATAGTTAAGGCATAAGCAAAGCGGAGATTACTACCAGCCACACCACCCAGATCCTCAAGGCCGCCGGCCTCAACCCCAACGACTGGAACATCGCGGCCGCCACCCGCCACGCCGACCACTGATCGCACACCTCAAGGCCGACCTCGAAGACAGACCGGCCGACTCCGACACCTTCGAGGTGGTCGACTTCCTCCAGCAGAGCGTCCTCGAGAACAGCCCCGAAGCCACCGACGAAGCCTCGAACCCGCTCTGGAACCGCACCGGGGCCAACGAGTTCGCCCACCGGGCGCCCCTATGGACCTGGACCAAGCAGAGCGCCGCAGCCGCCTAACCAGCCGCCGCCGCGCCGGCACTCGCACACACGTGCGACATGTCGCATAGTTGCCGCTGACGAACCCTGCCCGAAACCCGAGACCCCGACCCGAGCCTTTGCAGCACCTACCACCGAGCCGCCACAGGCTCACCCCCAGGCAAGGGACACTAGGTGCCCCGACGCCTCACCTGCGGGCTAGACCCCACAGGCAGCGGCCGCCCGGCTTGGGTGAGCCACGACGCGCAGGTGTGGCGCACGCGTGCACGCGGGGCTTCTTTGTCAGACCTTCCTTGCGGGCCCGAGCTATGGCGGGTGCCCATACGTTGGGACGGAACGGGCAGGCCCGGTCTTCCATGCTTTGGCGATCCGCACTGTCTCCGCGGCCAGATCGACGTGAGTCTTCGCCCGTACTGTCCACGGCGTGCTGTCGCGGAATGCAGCGACTGCCAGATATGCTCTGACCTGGTTGTTCTCTGTGGAGCTAAGGGGAATCGAACCCCTGACCTACTCGATGCGAACGAGTCGCGCTACCAACTGCGCCATAGCCCCTTGTACCGGTAGCAGGCTACCAGTGCCGATGTCGCGGCAGAAAATCCGATCTACTCGCCGGCCGCCCGCGGCAGGTCGTAGTCCCTCGCGAAGGGCGCATAGTCGAGGTGCTCGAAGATCGGATCCTCGTCGTCGATCTCCAGCACCACCGAGCCGGGCCGCCGCAACCGCGAGGGCACGACGTCGAATTCCTGGTCGTGGGTGTTCTCGACCCCGAGGTGCGATCGCATCATTCGCTGCGCCCGCCGACGCCGCACCTGCTCCTCGATCCGCGTCTGACGGCGCAGATAGGCCAGGTAGAGCACGGTGATGCCGCCGATCGAGCCACACGCCCACCACAGCTGCGGCGTCACCAGGTAGGCCGCGACCGCCGAGCCGAGCAACAGCACCGACATCGCCATCAGCATCCGCTTGCGGAACGCGAACTTGCGCGCGCTCACCGCGGCGGCGGTCTTCGATTCGTAGGTCCGACGGCGTTCCTTGGACTTGCTGCCCGCGACGTGCAGGTCGGGGTCCGGTGCCTCTTCCAGTCCCGACGAGTCGTCGACGTAGGCGTACTGGTAGTCGGTGTCGTCCTCCGAGACCGCCTCGAACTCGTCGGTCATGTCGTCGACGTCGCCCTCGAGCCCCGTCTCGGTCTCGGCCTCGGTCTCGATGGGCTCGGGCTCGGGGTGGGAAACCTCGTCGAGGGACTCGACGTCATCGACTTCCTGCAGGTCGTCGATTGTGAACACGGCCGTGTGGTCGCCGAAGTCCAGCGGAAGTTCGGGCTCCCGGTCGAAAGCGGGCCGCGCCGAGGCCCCGACCGGCAGCGCGCCGGAGTCCTCTTCGACGATGTCGACGTCCAGGTACTTGGATTCGGTCTCGACGGTCGCGGCGGCCAGGACGACTGCCTTGCGGGGGGCTGCGACGGGTTCGTCACCGTAGTCGTCGTGCTCGTCCGAGGTCTCGTCGAGGTCGTCGTGCATCGGCTTCCAGTGCGGGTCGCTGTGGTGACCGGCGGCGGGCTTGCGGCGTTTGAGCAGCCGTGCACCGCCCCCGGTATTCAGCACCCGGGTCGCCAACGCGACGTCGCTGGTGCGACGCACGGTGTCCCGCTTGCTGACCAACATCGGAACGAGCACGAAGAGCCAGAGAACAACGAGTGAAATCCACAGGAGGGATTGGGGGATGCTTGGCATGTCGCCGGCTCCTTTCCCCGTAAGGCTAGGTCTGTGACCAGCGCATCCGGGGGCGACGCGCCGGGGTCAATTACACACCTGTAATTCACCCATTACAAGCACATCTGTCCCACATGTCACATCTGCAACACGGTCAAGACCAATTCGCTCGACCCGCGCGCACCAGAGCCGACGTCGCCGAGGTCGACAGCTCCTCGATCGTGACGGCCACCAACAGGTGGTCGCGCCACGCACCGTCAACCTCGAGATAGCGCTTCAGCAGACCCTCTTCGCGAAAACCGGTCTTGGCCAGCACCCTTCGACTCCGCACGTTCTCCGGCCGCACCGTCGCCTCGATCCGATGCAACCCCACCGGCCCGAAGCCGTGGTCCAGACCCATCGCCAACGCCGCCGTCGCCACCCCGCCGCCGTTGCGGTCCTTCGCCACCCAGTACCCGATCCACGCCGAACGCAGAGCGCCGTGCGTGACGTTGCCGATGGTCAGCTGACCGCAGAACTCGCCGTCGAGTTCGATCGCATACGGCAGCATCCGCCCCTTGCGCGCTTCGGCACGAAGACCGGAACAGATCGACGGCCACGACGAAATAGAGTGGCGCACTTCCCAGTCGGCCTCGGCCATCGGCTCCCACGGCTCAAGGTGCGCCTGATCTGCCAACCGGATGCGACTCCACACCGCGCCGTCCCGCAGTCGCACCGGCCGAAGTCGCACCGCACCGGCGGCCACCCGAATGGGCCCGATCGCCGCCGGCCAGCCCGGATGCATCGCTGACGAACGAAAGAGCCCCACCGGAAACGACTCGTCAGCCGCGCTGGGCCAGGAAGGCCACGTCGACGACCTCGCCCGTACGGATCTGCTCCGCCTCACTGGGGACGACGACGAGGCAGTTCGCCTCGGCGAGCGTCGCGAGCAGGTGCGACGACGCACCCGGCGCCCCACCAAGCGCCTGCACCAAATACTCGCCGGTGTCCTGATCGCGCATCAGCTGACCGCGCAGGTAACCCGTGCGTCCGGCCACCGACGTGATCGGCGACAGCGTGCGCGCCTGCACGACACGACGCAACGGCTGCCGCTTGCCCAGCGACATCCTGATCAGCGGACGGACCATCACCTCGAACACCACCAAGGCGCTCACCGGATTGGCGGGCAAGAGGAACACCGGCACGCCGTCGCGCCCCAGCTGACCGAAGCCTTGCACCGACCCGGGGTGCATCGCGATCCGTGCCACCTCCATCTCACCGAGCTCCGACAGCACGGCCCGAACGCTCTCAGCTGCCGTCCCGCCCACCGCGCCCGCGATGACGAGCACCTCGGCACGGTTGATTTGTCCTTCGACGACGTCGCGCAGCGACGTGGACTCGGTGTCGACGATGCCGACCCGACTGACCTCGGCGCCCGCATCCCGCCCCGCAGCGGCCAGCGCATAGGAGTTGACGTCGTACACCTGTCCGTTGCCGGGAGTCCTTGAGACGTCGACCAGTTCGCCGCCCACGCTCATCACCGACAGCCGAGGGCGCGGATGCACCAGCACCCGCTCGCGTCCGACCGCCGCCAGCAGACCTACCTGCGCGGCGCCGATGATGGTTCCGGACCGCACGGCCACGTCACCGGGCTGGACGTCGTCGCCGGTGCGTCGCACGTAGGCGCCAGACCGCACCCCGCGCAGCACCCTGACCCTGGAGTCCCCGCCATCGGTCCACCGCAACGGAAGAACCGCGTCGGCGAGCGTCGGCATCGGTGCGCCCGTCTGAACACGGGCAGCTTGGCGCGGCTGCAGCCTGCTCGGCGTCTTGGCGCCCGCCTCGATCAGCCCAATCACCGGAAGGCTGAGCTCGCGATCGGCGCCGTCGGCCGCGTCGTCATCCTCCCTGCCGGGATCTACGCCAAGGACGTCAACGCTGCGGACGGCGTATCCGTCGATCGCCGCCTGGTCGAACCCGGGAAGCGGCCGCTCGGTCACGACCTCTTCGGCACACATCAGGCCCTGAGCTTCGGCTATTGCCACCCTCACGGGCCTCGGCGCCACCGCGGCGGCGGCCACCCGGGCCTGCTGCTCCTCCACCGAACGCACTCAAGAGCCTTTCTACGATCGCGGGGCCCGCACGGCGCGTCAGTTGGCTGACAGACCCAATCGCTCGACCAGCCAGCGCCTCAGCGCCGGCCCGTAGTCGTCGCGTTCCAAGGCAAAGTCAACCGCAGCCTTGAGGTAGCCGCCGGGATTTCCCAGGTCGTGTCGGGAGCCGCGATGCACGACGACGTGCACGGGGTGGCCTTCTTCGATGAGCAGGGCGATGGCATCGGTCAACTGGATCTCGCCGCCAACGCCGCGCTGCACGCGCCGCAGCGCGTCGAAGATCGCCCGGTCGAGCACGTAGCGTCCGGCCGCGGCGTAGAGCGAAGGGGCATCCTCGGCCTTCGGCTTCTCGACCATGCCCTTGACGCGCAACACGTTTGGATTCGTGGCGTCGGGTACCACCTCGACGTCGAACACGCCGTAGGCACTGATCTCCTCGCGCGTCACCTCGATGGCGCACAACACCGAGCCCCCGCGCTTGGCCCGCACCTTCGACATCGTCTCGAGCACACCGGTGGGTAGCACCAGGTCGTCGGGCAGTAGCACCGCCACGGCGTCCTCGTCGTCCAGCAGCACCGGCTCGACGCACGCGACGGCGTGTCCGAGGCCTAGCGGCTCGTGTTGTACCACCGACTCGACCTTGATGAGCGCGGGTGCCCGCCGCACCTTTTCGAGCATCAGGTGCTTCCCGCGGGCTTCGAGTGTCCCCTCCAAGATGAGGTCTTCGACGAAGTGCGCGACGACGCCGTCCTTGCCCTCGGAGGTGACGATGACGAGCCGCTCGGCGCCTGCCTCCGCCGCTTCGGCGGCCACCAGCTCGATGCCCGGGGTGTCGACGACGGGCAGCAACTCCTTCGGCACGGTCTTCGTCGCAGGCAGGAACCGAGTTCCCAAGCCCGCGGCCGGAACGATCGCGGTACGCGGAATCGGTACTAATGCCCTCGTCGTCATTGTTCACACCATAACGCCATCGCCCGGGCCGCATCCGGCTAAGCCCTCCACTAGTTGCATGGCATCGTGGGCCGTGTGCAACCGACCAAGGCCGAATTGCGCGCCGAGATTCTGGCCTCTCGCCGCGCAGTGCTTGCCGAGGTCCGCGCCGCAGAGACCGCCGCGCTGAGCGGACATCTCGCTGCCATCGCCCGATCTGGCGAGACGCTCTGCGCGTACGCCCCCGTCGGTTCCGAGCCAGGTTCGCTGTCGATGCTCGACGCGGTGCGCGCGCTTGGCGTGACGGTGTTGCTGCCCGTTGCCCGCGAGGACGCGGCCGGTACACCGCTGCCGTTGCGCTGGGGCGAGTACCGGGGAACCCTCGTCGACGCCCGCTTCGGCCTTCGCGAGCCACCCGAGCCGTGGCTGCCGCCCGATGGGATCGCCGGCGCCTCGATCGTCGTGGTCCCCGCCCTCGCGGTGGATCTCGCCGGTGTTCGGCTGGGGCGCGGTGCCGGCTTCTACGACCGCACGCTCGGCCTGGCCGACCCGTCGGCCCGGCTGGTCGCCATGGTTCGCGACGACGAGCTGCGCGATTGGCTGCCTGGTGAGCCACACGACGTCGCGATGACGCACGTCCTGACCCCGACGCAGGGCCTGGTCGGGCTGGGTGGGCGGGGACCGGCGCGCGGGGAATGACGCACCTCGCGTAGCGGTTCTAGCACTTGGGCAAGTAGAGTGCTAACAGATTTTGACTTACTCGGAGGTTTTGGTGCCGACCTATTCCTACGCATGTACTGAGTGCGACAACCGGTTCGACCAGGTGCAGGCCTTCACCGACGATGCGCTGACGACGTGCCCAAAGTGCTCGGGCCGGTTGCGCAAGCTGTTCGGCTCGGTGGGCGTGGTGTTCAAGGGCAGCGGTTTCTACCGCAACGACAGCCGTGACTCCGTCAAGAGTTCTGCGGCCAGCAACTCCACCAGCAGCGAATCCTCGAGCTCGTCGAACTCGGAGAAGTCGGCTGACAAGCCCGCCGAGAAGTCGAAGTCGGCCGACAAGTCCGCGAGCTCGTCCGGCGGCTCTGACAAGTCGAGCTCGTCGTCGTCCTCCGGGTCCGCTGGGAAGTCGAGCAGCTCCCCCGCCGCTGCCTCCAGCTAGCGGTTTATCCACAGGCTGCGGCCGACCCCTGCCGCTCCGTGCGCGGCGTGCCTAGCGTGGACGCATGGGGGAATCACTCAATCCGTCGCTGCCATCGCGCATCGTCGGTGCGCTGCGGCCCGATTGGTCGAGGACGGTAGCCGCCAGACGCGCT
>NZ_JBEVLO010000114.1:0-11294 GCF_040509115.1 Mycobacterium sp.
GTGATGGTGTGCAGCAGCATCACCCCGTCGTCGGGCAGCGCGTGGTGGGCCATGGTGAAGAAGTCGTCCCAGCGGTCCCGGCCGAAGTGCTCGAAGGCTCCGATGGAGACGATCCGATCGACGGGCTCGTTGAACTCCTCCCAACCCTGCAGCAGGACACGCTTGGTCCGCGGGCTGTCCGAGTCGGCGAAGATCCGCTCGACGTGTGCCTTCTGGTTGTTGCTCAGAGTCAGGCCCACGACGTTGACGTCGTACTTCTCCAGCGCCCGCAGCATCGTCCAACCCCAGCCGCAGCCGACGTCGAGCAGCGTCATACCGGGCTCAAGGCCGAGCTTGCCGAGCGCCAAGTCGACCTTGGCGTGCTGGGCTTCCTCGAGCGTCATGTCGTCGCGCTCGAAGTACGCGCAGCTGTACATCTGCGTGGGATCGAGGAACAGACGGAAGAAGTCGTCCGACAGGTCGTAGTGCGCCTGGACGTCCTCGAAGTGGGGCTTGAGGCCACCCTTCTTGCGGGTAGTCGACATACGTTAGAAACCCTTCTTGGCTGATCAGTGGCTCGGCGCCGTCGCCGATGACTCGCCAAGCCCCCCCTGATGCGCTCAAAGGCGCACTCTACGCTCGTCGGCAAAACCCAGCCGAATCGACCAGACGCAGCCGCCGTCACTGCAGCGGGGAACTACGGGACCTCGGCAAACGTGGTCTTGAGTTCGCCGACGATATCGTCCCACAACGGCTCGGGAAGGTCGTGTCCCATGCCGTCGAACAGCACCAGTCGGGCCCGCCGAATGGCCTTGGCGACGGCCTTGCCACCCGACGGCCGCATCAGCTTGTCCGCCTTGCCGTGGATCACCACGGCGGGCGCGGTGATCTGCTTGTCGTACTCGACGAGGCTGCCACTGCCCATGATCGCGGCGAACTGTCGACCGACTCCCGCGGGGTAGTAGGACCGGTCGTAGCCCTCGGAGGCGTCTGCCAGGACCCGCTCCTCGGGCGCCGGATAACCCGGGCTGCCGATGATCCTGCTGACGGCCACGGCGTTGGCGATGACACCCTCGCGCGACGTGTCCTTCGGTCGGGTGGTGATGGCCCGCAGCTGCTTGGGCCCTGGTGGGGGTAGCAACGCCTGGTTGTTGCTCGAAAAGATCACCCCGAGCGTCTTGGTGCGGTGTTGGTAGCGGGCCGCGAAGATCTGCGCGATCATCCCGCCCATCGATCCGCCCACCACGTGCGCCTTCTCGATGCGCAGATGATCGAGCAACGCCGCGGCATCGTCGGCCATGTTCTCCAGCGTGTAGACGGCGTCGCTGCGCTTGCCGAGGTATGAGCGCACCATCCGCCGGAGGAGAGGCACCCCGGTGTGGTGCCCCTCGACCTTGCTCGACAGTCCGACGTCACGGTTGTCGTACCGGATGACGCGGTAGCCCTGCTCGACCAGCTTGTCGCAGAAACCCTTGCGCCAGAACAACAATTGCGCGCCGAGGCCCATGATCAGCAGGATTGCCGGGTGGTTCGGATCGCCCATGTCCTCGTAGGCGATGTCCAGCTCGCCCGAGCGGGCGGTGCCGGTGCGGACGTCCGTCACGCGTCCACCTCGTCGGTGTGCTCGCGGGAGACCTCCACCATGAAGTTGGCGAAGTATCCGGTCAGTTGCGGATCACTCATCATCTGCCACTTGGGCGCCAGTAGCTTCATGTAACGCTCGACGTAGAGGAACTGCTTGCCGATGAGGACGAGCTCCCGCGGCAGCTTGACGTCATACGCCTCGGCCAGCGCCGAGAGTTGCTTGCCGATCGCGGCGTACGACAGATCGCCCAGCGACGTCATCGTCAGCGGAGTGGCAAACGCCTCAAGGTCTTTCGTGGCGTCGGCCTCCGGCCTCACGTTGCCGACGGCGCCCATCAGGACGACGATCTTGCCCGCGGCGGCGTGGTCCTTCTTGACCAGCAGCGCGTACACCAGCTCGCGCAACAACCAGCGCGTGCGGGGATCGATGCGCCCCATGATGCCGAAGTCGAAGAAGACGATCTTGCCGTCGCCGTCGACGTACAGATTGCCTGCGTGCAGATCGCCGTGAAACAGCCCATGGCGCAGCCCACCCTCGAAGACGCTGAACAACAACGCCTTTACGAGTTCGGTGCCGTCGAAGCCGGCCTTGCGGATCGCGGCGACGTCATCGATGCGGACGCCCTGGACGCGCTCCATGGTGAGGACCCGCTCGCTGGTCAGATCCCAATAGACCTGAGGCACCCGGATGTTCTTGCCGAGCGGCGAGGCGTGCATGTGTGCCACCCACGCGTCCATCGACTGCGCCTCGAGTCGGAAGTCCAGTTCCTCGGCGAGATTGTCGGCGAAGTCGGCGACGACGTCCTGCGCGGAGAGCCTTCTGCCCATCTTGGCGAGCTCGACGAGCTGTGCGCCGCGCTTGAGGATCTGCAGATCCGCGGCAACGCGCCTGCGAATGCCGGGCCGTTGAATCTTGACGACGACCTCTTCGCCGGTATGCAGCGTCGCGTAGTGCACCTGGGCGATCGACGCCGACGCGAACGGCTTCTCGTCGAAGCTCTTGAACAGGTTCGCGGGGTCGTCGCCGAGCTCCTCGGTGACCAGCTTGTGCACCGCGTCGCCGTCGGCGGGGGGAACGCGGTCGAGCAAGCTGCGGAATTCACGGCTCATCGGCTCCCCGAACGCACCGGGGCTGGACGCGATGATCTGGCCGAACTTGACGTAGGTGGGGCCGAGGTCGGCGAACGCCTGCGGGATCTGCTTGATGATCTTCTGCTGGAGGGAGCCGCGGCCTGCGAGCGTGCTGACGACTCGTACGCCGGTGCGGGTGATCTGCCATCCCGTCACGCCGATACGCGCCGCTTCGACTGGCAACGGCACCCGGTCCAGTCGGGCTACCTCGCGGTGCTTGGTCGTAGTCATGTACGCAGTCTCTCAAAGGTGCACGGTGGGCGGAAATTTCGTGTGCGCCCCGTCACACGTCGAGCCTTGCGCCGAAACGGCGATCGCTGCCGCCGCTAGGTGTGGATGCACGTTCCACACGGAACCGCCCGATCCGAACCGGCCGGGTCCGCCGTGGCGTCCGCGAACTCCGTGCCGCGAATCTGGGGGCGGCGCACGCCGCCCTCGAACGACCGCTGCTCGACGAGCCGGCCCACCATCGACACTGGCAGGAGCGTCGATGCTCTTGGAACGGTCCTTGTCGTTGCGCTGCTCTGGATACGGCCGTGACCAAAGTTGCGGCAACGTACACTTGCCTGATGTCGAGTCCGACGCGGTGGGCTGGCGTACCACTGACCGATCGTCGCGTGGAGCGCCGCGCGCTGCTGGTCGAAGCCGGCTTCATCCTGTTCGGCGATGGCGGGGAGGCTGCCGTGTCGGTGCGCTCGGTATCCCGCGAATCGGGATTGAACACCCGCTACTTCTACGAAAGCTTCAACGACGTCGACGATCTGCTCGGCG
This sequence comes from Mycobacterium sp., assembly GCF_040509115.1. GTDB lineage: Bacteria > Actinomycetota > Actinomycetes > Mycobacteriales > Mycobacteriaceae > Mycobacterium. The sequence continues at coordinate 3,466 of NZ_JBEVLO010000114.1, forward strand.
CCGTCTACGACACCATTGCCCTACAGTTGGCCGAACTCGTCGGGGCGGCGATGGACGAGGCGGGTCACACCGTGCGCACCAGGACCCGGGCGGGCATCGCCGCGGTGCTGGGATTCAGCTCCGCGGACCCGCGGCGCGGCCGCATCCTGTTCACCGACGCGCACGCCAACCCCGTGCTCGCCGACCGGCGGGCCACCGCTCACAAGGTGCTCATGGATCTGGCGGTGGTGGAGGACGGGCGTCAACACCCCCGCTCCGACCCCGTCGCCGCCAGGGTCGGCGCGACGTTGTACGCAGGCGCGATGGCCGAGCTCACGCAGCAGTGGCTCGCCGGAAACCTCGGGTCCGAACTCGACGTCGTCGCCGACCACGCCATCGCACTGTTGATGCCGCGCTAGCCGGCCGGGACGTTCTCCACCACCGCATCCACGACGGGCCGCCAGACCGGTTGCGGCAGATCGTGACCCATGCCGTCGACGACGACGAAGCGCGCCCCGCCGATGATCCGGGCGAGGTTGCGGCCGTTGCGAATTCGAACCATCGGATCCCGCGACCCGTGCATGACGACGGTAGGCGCCGTGATGCGCCGGGTGAACCGCAGCAGGCTACCGGTGCCAAGGATCGCGTCGAACTGACGAAGCCCACCCTGCTTGTAGTCGCTGCGCGCCGTCAGCGTCTCGACCCGGCTGCGCAGCTGATCCTCGGTGGGCAGGAAGTTGGGGCCGTTGATCACCGCGATGTTGCGCACCTCGTAGGCCACCTTCGCCGCCTGCGGCGCGTCGCGGCCGGGAGGGTCGAACGCCAGCTTGATCACGCGCCATCTGGGCAGTGCCGATAGTGGCTTGCCCGAACTGGTCATCAGCAGCGCCAGCGACGCGACCCGATCCGGGTGATCGCCCGCCAGGATCTGCGCGATCATCCCGCCCATCGACGCCCCGACGACGTGCGCGCGTTCGATGTCGAGGTGGTCGAGGAGGCCCTTCGCGTCGTCGGCCATGTCGATCAACGTGTAGGGCACCGGGCTCGACCTACCGACCAGGTAGCGCCCGATTCGGGAAAGGACGGAGCCCGACGCGCGCTGACCGCTCATCTTGGTCGACAGGCCGACGTCGCGGTGGTCGTACCGGATCACCCGGAAGCCCCGCTCGATCAGCAGCTTGCACAAGCCGTCTGGCCACATGGGCAGCTGCGCACCGACGCCCATGATGAGCAGGACCGGCGGCGCGTCGGCGTCGCCGAGGTCTTCGTAGAAGAGCTCGACGTCGCCGACGGCAGCCGTCCCACTGCGTGCGTCCATCACCCATTTCTACCTGCGCCGCAGTCGGCAGCGGGTCAGACGGTGGCAGGCGGCTTGAACGGCTTGAGCCAGTCGGTTTCCGGCCAGCCCTCCACGCCGGCGAGCAGCTCGTACATCGTGGCGCCGTCGATGGCCTCCCGGATGATGTCGCCCTGTCCGGCGTGGCGGGCCAGCTCCTCCAGCATGTGGAAGAACACCCAGCGCACCGACCATGCCTCGACGTCCTTCGGAAACCACGGTGCATCACGCGGCACGGGGACGGCCGCACCGAGGTCGACGGTCTCGACCAGGCGGAGGGCCTCGGCGCTTCCCGCGTCGAACTTGGCCAGCACCGTCGCGAGGGTGTCGTCGGCCCTCATCACGAATTCGTCGGCGTATTCGGCCTGCCGTTCCTCCATCGATCGACCATCGGCGGGCGGAGCCTCGGGAGCGGCGGCGACGCGCTGCATCCACCCCTGCTGGCAGCTGGTCACGTGCTTGATCAGCGCACCGATCGACAGCGCGCTCACCGTTGGCGTGGCCCGCGCTTGGTCGTCGGTGAGCCCGAAGGCCAACGCCTTGAAGGCGTACTGCTGCTGAAAGAGGTAGTCGCGGAGGGCCTGTCGCTCGTCGGCGACGGGTGGGGGCATGGCGGGCATCGTCAGTTCTCCTTGTCGGTGGTGTGGGCGTAAAGGTCTCGCAGGAGCGCGATTTCGGCTCCGTGGTGGATCACTTCGCGGTTGATGTGCAGGACGAGGTCGATCATCGGCCGGTCGGCCCACGGCCCCTCGGCGGGCCCGACGGGCTTGGCGAGCTGCGGCTCCGTGAGCCCGCGGACGCCGGACATCCAGCTGTCGTAGGCGTCGTCGAGCTGTTGGAGGGCGGTCGCCGCGTCGGTGGCGTAGCGCCACGTTTCGTAGTCGGCGGGAGGTCCGTCGAAGTGCGAGTGGGCGCGCACTGCCAACACCCCCACGATGACGTGCGCCAGCCGCCAGGCGATCGTCGTGACCGGCTCGGGTTGGGGCGGTGGATACGCGAAGTCGATGGTTCCGTGGGAACTGTCTTCATCCCCCGGTCGCTCCGCTCCTACCCGCCGGACCGTCCAGCAGTCGGGTACCGGCTGCCAGAAGTACTCGTCGTCGGTGAGGCCGTCGAACCGGGGGCGCAGCTGCTGCTGCCAGTGCCAGTCGAGTTGCTCGACCAGATGGGCTGTCAGGTCGGTCGTCTTCGTTGCCATGTCACTACCTTCGCAGGCACATAGGACAGTTTCTGTCCTAAGAATGCGGGAGACTCTAGGCATGTCCGAAACGACCAGTCGCGTACTGCAGCTTCTCGGCCTGCTGCAATCGCGCCGCGTGTGGACCGGCGACGAGCTCTCCGAGCGGCTCGGGGTGACGGGCCGCAGCGTCCGGCGCGACGTGGAGCGGCTGCGTGACCTGGGCTATCCCGTCCACGCCAGCAAGGGCCACGGTGGCGGCTATCAACTCGGCGCAGGAGCCGCCTTGCCGCCGCTGCTGCTCGATCCCGACGAGGCGGTGGCGATGGCCGTCTGCCTGCGCCTCGCGGCGGGCGGCAGCGTGGCGGGCGTCGGGGAGTCCGCGCTACGCGCGTTGTCGAAGCTGGACCAGGTGATGCCCGCTCGACTTCGGTCGCAGGTGTCAGCGGTGCACGACGCCACCGTGACGTTGACGTCCGGTCAGTCGGATTCACCCGTGGAGCCCGACGTACTGATGACGTTGGCGCGCGCCAGCCGCGATCACGAGCACGTCAATGCGGCCTACGTCGACGTTCGCGGCAACGAGACCCAACGCAGGCTGGAGCCGTACCAGCTGGTGACGACGGGGCGTCGCTGGTATCTGCTGTGCTACGACCGCGACAAGCAGGACTGGCGGAGCCTGCGGCTGGACCGGATGGCCGACGTGCGTGCGCTCGGCAGCACGTTCACGCCGCGGGAGGCCCCGGACGCTGCCCAGTACGTGCGACGGGCGATCACCGCGTCGCCGTATCGCTACGTCGCCCGGGTGCGGTATGAGGCTTCGAAGGAGACGGTGGCGCAATCATTTTCGGACGCCTCGGCCGACATCGAGGCCGACGGGCCGGACGCCTGCATCGTCACCGCGGGTGCGGACGAGGCGGAGCGGATGGTGCCGTGGCTGGCGTTGCCGGGTGTGGAGTTCGAGGTGCTGGAGCCGCCGGAGGTGATCGCCGCGGTGCGTGAGGTAGCCGAACGGCTGGCCCGCGCGGCCGGCTGACCGGTGTCCAGGCTGCGCGGGCGGACCGCGGGCGGCCCCATCGAAGAGGCACGGCACCGCGAAATTTGGCAGTCCCACGTCTGCTCACGCCGCGTCGCCCACGCACGTAGGGTGGCGGAATGCGGGTCATCTCGGCGGAGTCGACGGAGCTGTTCACCGGGCCACCCGACGAGCCGCTGCAGATCGTGCGGGTGTCCTTTGAGTCGGGTACCACGCCAACCTCCGTCTCGATCGAGGGGCCTGGCCTCGACACCGTCGGCGACGTGCGGGCGGGCCCGGGCGACGGCATCGTCGAAGTGCCGGTGCGCGTGACCAATCCGGTCACCGGCGAGCGTCGCACGGCGCGGGTCGTCGACGGACCCGAATTCGACTTCACCGTGGCCGAACCGGGCTGGACCATGCACATGGTCAGCCACTTCCACTACGACCCGGTGTGGTGGAACACCCAGGCCGCCTACACCAGCGTGTGGACCGAGGACCCGCCGGGCCGGTGCCGACAGACCAACGGATTCGAGTTGGTCACCGCGCACCTCGAAATGGCAAGGCGCGAACCGGAGTACAAGTTCGTCCTGGCCGAGGTCGACTACCTGAAGCCGTACTGGGACACCAACCCCGAAGACCGCGACGACCTCCGGCGTCTCATCGCGGCAGGCCGCGTCGAGATCATGGGCGGTACCTACAACGAACCCAACACCAACCTCACCAGCCCCGAGACGGCAATCCGGAACTTCGTCCACGGCATCGGATTTCAGCGCGACGTGCTCGGCGCCAACCCCGAAACCGCCTGGCAGCTCGACGTGTTCGGCCACGACCCACAGTTCCCGGGGATGGCCGCCGACGCCGGGCTGACGTCGAGTTCGTGGGCGCGCGGCCCGCACCACCAGTGGGGTCCGATGGCCTCCCAAGACGGGCAAGCCGGCGACCAGGAGCGCATGCAGTTTGCCAGCGAGTTCGAGTGGATGGCGCCGTCGGGACGCGGCCTTCTGACCCACTACATGCCTGCGCACTACGCGGCGGGCTGGTGGATGGATTCGTCGGCGAGCCTCGCCGAAGCCGAGCACGCGACCTTCGAGCTGTTCTCGAACTTGAAGCGCGTCGCGTTGACCCGCAACGTGCTGCTGCCCGTGGGCACCGACTACACGCCGCCGAACAAGTGGGTCACCGACATTCACCGTGACTGGAACGCTCGCTACACCTGGCCCCGGTTCGTCTGCGCGATCCCGCGGGAGTTCTTCGCCGCCGTCCGGGCCGAACTCGACGAGCGGGGGGTGGCGCCCTCGCCGCAGACCCGCGACATGAATCCCATCTACACCGGCAAGGACGTGTCGTACATCGACACCAAGCAGGCCAACCGTGCCGCCGAGAACGCCGTGCTGGAAGCAGAGCGGTTCGCCGTCTTCGCGGGCCTGCTCGGTGGCGCGACGTACCCGGAGGCCGCACTGGCCAAGGCGTGGGTGCAACTGGCTTACGGCGCCCACCACGACGCCATCACGGGCTCGGAATCCGACCAGGTGTACCTCGACCTGCTCACCAGCTGGCGCGACGCCTGGGAGCTCGGCCGCGAGGCTCGCGACAACGCGCTGGCCCTGCTCTCCGCGACGGTCGACGGCGGCCTCGTGGTGTGGAACCCGCTGGGGCACAATCGGGCCGACGTCGTCACCGTGCACCTGGACCACCCGTTCGCAGGCGCGGTGCTCGATGCCGACGGCAACGAGGTACCCACGGTCTCCGAGCACGACGGGCACTCCTTGAGCTGGCTTGCTCGCGACGTGCCATCACTCGGGTGGCGGTCCTACCGGTTCGCCGACGGCCTGACGACGTCCGCCTGGACGCCCATCGACGGCGACGAGATCGGCGCGGGCGTCCATCGACTGCGGGTCGACGCGCAACGCGGCGGCGGGGTGGCCTCGCTGGTCGTGGACGGCGTCGAACTCATCGACGACGGCCGCGTCGGCAACGAACTCGCCGTCTACGACGAGTACCCGGCGCACCCCAAGGCGGGCGAGGGTCCCTGGCATCTGCTGCCCAAGGGGCCCGTCACCACGTCGGCGCAGACCCCGGCCCAGTCGGTCCAGGCGTACCGGAGCGCCCTCGGCGAACGGCTCGTCGTCACCGGGACGATCCCCGGCCTACTGAACTACGTTCAGACGCTGACCACCTGGCACGGCGTTGCCAGACTGGACTGCCGAACCACCATCGACGGGTTCACCGGAGAAGACCGCCTACTGCGACTGCGGTGGCCCTGCCCCGTCCAGGGAGCGATGCCGGTCAGTGAGGTCGGCGACGCGGTGATCGGTCGCGGCTTCGGCCTCACACACGATCACGACGCCTCGAAAGCCGTTGATACGGCCGAGTTTCCACACACACTGGACAACCCGGCCTACGGTTGGTTCGGGCTGTCGTCGATGGTGCGGGTGCGCTTCCGGCCCGCGGGAGCGGAGCGACCGGGCAACCCGTCGTCCCGCGGGACGGGTGAAGGCGTGCGCGCGGTGTCGGTGGCCGAGGTCATCTCACCGGGAGGTGCGGCGGATCCCCTGGCGCGCGACCTGATGGTGGCGCTGGCGCGGGCCGGTGTCACGGCTACCTGTACCCGCGCCGAGTCCGCCAGGTACGGCGATCTGTCCGTGGACTCGAACCTGCCCGACGTGCGGATCGCATTGGGTGGCCCCACCGAGAACGCCTTCACCGAGGCAGCGCTCGACGGTCGGCCACTGCCCGACGGCGCGACGCGGACGTGGATTCCGGCGGCCACGCCGCTGCGGGACGTGTGGGTGCCCGGCGCGGATCTTCGCGGCGTGCGCGCCCTACCCGTGCTCGTCATCGGCGGCGCACACGACTTACCTGCCGCGGTGGCATCGCTGGTCGAAGACCTCGCAGGCGCCGAGATCGTCGTCGACCAGGAGGCGCCCCCTGACGCCAACGAGTTCGAGGCGCGCACCGTCGCGGTGTTCAACCGTGGAGTGCCGAGCTTCGCGGTCGACGCCGACGGAACCCTGCACAGCTCGCTGATGAGATCCTGTACCGGCTGGCCGTCTGGCACCTGGATCGACCCGCCCCGCCGAACGGCTCCCGACGGCACGAACTTTCAACTGCAGCACTGGACCCACGCCTTCGACTATGCGATCGCCAGTGGCTCCGGTGACTGGCGGGACGCCGACATTCCCTCCCACAGCGCGGAATTCAGTCAGCCACTACTCCCGGTCGTCGCGCACCACGACCCCGACAGCGGCGGTCTGCCGCCGTGGGGATCGCTGCTGGAGATCGAACCAGCCCGCCGGGTGGCGGTCGGTGCGCTCAAGCCGATCGGCAACCCGATCGCCGGGGGCAGCGGGCACCCCGTCGATCCGGCCGACGGCATCGTCCTGCGCCTCGTCGAAACGCACGGCCGGTCCGCCGACGTCACGGTGCACTCCGGGCTGCGCAACGTCTCGAGCCCGCAGCGCCTCAACCTGCTCGAAGAGCCGATCGGCGACGCCGGCGACGCGCTGATCCTGCACGGATACGAGATCGCCACGCTCGGAGTCGAACTCAACCTGCCACGCGTGCTGGACGCCGAGCCTGCCACGCTGGCGCCCGACACCGAACCGGCGCAGCCGCTCTACGCCAGGTACTGGCTGCACAACCGCGGACCCGCCCCACTCGGCGGCCTGCCCGCAGTCGCACACCTGCACCCGCACCGATTGGCGGTCACACCCGGTGCGCCCGTACAGCTGCAGCTGACCGCGGTCAGCGACACCAGCGATGTGTCGCTACATGGCAAGGTGAGGGTGATCTACCCGCCGGGGTGGGCAGTCGAGGTGGACGAGCTGCCGTTCGTCCTGCCACCTGGGGAGTTCCTCGAGTCCATCGTCGACGTCACGATGCCCGCCGGGGTCGCACCCGGTCTGTACCCCGTCGCGGCCGAGCTAGCGGTGACGGGCGGCGCCATCCCCGCGGCGTGGCGACAGGTCGTGCAGGACGTGTGCGTCATCGCGGTCGGCGACACCGACGACCAGCTGTTGCGGATCGTCACCGAGCCGCAACCCGTCGACGTCACGGCGGGCGGGTCGGCCACCATCGGCGTCACGGTGGGTACCGATGCGCACGCGGAGCTCGCCGTGGAGGCGCACCTGATCAGCCCGTGGGGAACGTGGGAGTGGCTGGGGCCCAACATCATCGGCGCCGACCTGCCCGCCAGAGGCCAGGTCGTCCTGGAGTTCGAGGTCGCACCGCCGCGCTGGACGCCGCCCGGAGAGTGGTGGGCGTTGATCCGCGTCGCCTGCGCAGGCGAGCTGGTGTACTCGCCCGCGGTCAAGGTGACG
>NZ_JBEVLO010000115.1:0-19910 GCF_040509115.1 Mycobacterium sp.
ATGCCGCGCGTTGGCGGAAATCGCTTCGGACCATGTATCCCGCAACCGAACTCGGCGGCGCGCACGTGATCAACGGCTACAACTTCATGAAGGGCCGGGCCGCCGCGGCGGGGATCTGGCATACGTGCGGCACATTACTGATCCCCGGCGGTCTGTACGAGGGCATGGCGACCCGGATCCCCTCGGTCCACCTCGGCATGAACACCGACGGAGCGTTCAAGGATCGTGAGGCACTCCAGGAGATGCCGAACCTGGAGGTCATGCGGTCCCTCACCCGTTACTCCACCAGGGTGGAGCGCCCCAACAAGCTGTCCGAGTCCATTAGCCGGGCCTTCCAGCGCGCGCAGGGCGTGCCGTCTGGTCCGACCTTCGTCGACATCCCCTTCGACCTCACTGTCGACGAAGCCGAGATGGCGCCCCCGCAGGCATATCAGCTGCCCGCCAACCGAACCGGCGCTTCAGCCGAGCAGGTGCGGGCGGTGGTCGACCTGCTGATCGCCGCCAAGCGCCCGGTGCTCATCATCGGGGGAGGGGCCGTCACCTCCGGTGCCGACGACGACGTCCGAAATCTCGCGGAGCTACTCGGGATCCCCGTCACGACCACGCATACCGCACAAGGAATCGTGCCCGAGTCGCACCCGCTGTCGCTGGGGTCGACCGGCCCCATCGGCTGGCAGTGCGCGAACGACTGGGTGGCAGCCGCGGACGTGGTGTTGGCCATCGGGTCCCGCATGTCCGACTGGGGCTGGGCTCAGACCTATGCCGCCGACCTTCCCGGCCGACTGATCCACATTGACGTGGACGCAGCGCAATTGGGCAATTTCTACTATCCCGAGCTGGGCATCGTCGCGGACGCACGAACCGTCGTCCGGCAGCTCGTGGAGGCCGTCAAGGAATCACCTGACTTCGAGGACACCAATTTCGAGAATCGGCCTCAGTACGCGGCGATCCGAGATTCCAAGGAGAAGTGGACGACGCAGATGCGCGAGAGGGCCGCGTCGTCCGACGTACCCATCAGCCCGTGGCGGGTGGCGTCGGCCATCGACGATCAGCTCGGGCCGCAGGACGTCATCGTCTCCGATGCCGGCAACAACACCGGTTGGATCTTTCAGGGGACCGTGGCCGAGCACTCGAAGCGGCTGATCACGACCTTCGGTGCCGGCGTGCTCGGAGCAGGCTTCCCGATGGCGCTCGGTGTCAAGCTCGCCCGCCCCGAGGCCAACGTCGTGGCGGCAGTCGGGGACGGTGGCTTCGGGTACGCGACGAACGAGATCGCGTTCGCGCTGCGCGAGGACATCCCGATCACCGTGGTGGTGTTCAACGACTCGGCTCTCGGCGCCAACAACGGCTTCATGACCTACCTGTACGGCGAGCCGTCATGGACGACGTTGAACAACCCCGACTTCGTCGCGCTGGCGCGGGCGTACGGCGGCGACGGCGAACGGGTCGAGGACCCCGCGGAACTGAACGAAGCCGTGCAGCGGGGCGTCAAGTCTGGCACCACGTACATCATCGACGTGCCGATCGGTCAGGAGTTCGGGTACCCCTCGACCGGTGTCGGAGGTTCCGTCAAGTGGCCTGCACGCCAGTGGCCGTCGGACACCATAGGCACGCGCTCGCCGGGCCGATTCGATCTGACGCACACCCCGAAGAGCTGAGATTCATGACGAACAAGGAACATTCGATGATGCCACGACCTCTCGAAGGCATCGTGGTGCTGGACGTCACCGTCAACATCGCAGGCCCGTCGGCGACCCAGATCCTGTCGGACCTCGGTGCGCGGGTCATCAAAGTGGAGCCGCCCGGCGGAGACGTGTCACGACGATGGGCGCCGCAGGCGGACGGCATTGCCACGGTGTTCTCGGCTTTCAATCGCGGCAAGGAGTCGGTCGTCCTCGATGGCAAGCGCGCCGAGGGGCGAGAATTGCTCCACCGGCTGGCACGGGACGCCGACGTCTTCGTCGAAAGCATGCGTCCGGGCAAGGCGGCGGGTATCGGTTTGGGTTGGCATGAGCTCCATGAGCTCAATCCCCGACTGATTTACTGCAGTATCAACGCATTCGGAGACGCGGGTCCCATGGCGGGAGTGGCGGGTTTCGATGCGGTGATCCAGGCATACTCGGGTCTGATGGACATGACCGGCTATCCCGACGGGGAGCCCGCCCGCGTCGGAGGGGCCATTATCGACGTGGGAAGCGGCATGTGGGCTGCCTTGGGGATCTTGGTCGCACTGCGCCAACGCGACCGCGACGGTCAAGGCAGGCGGGTCCCGGTGACCATGCTCGGCACCGCGGTCGGCTACCTCATGCACCACCTCACGTCCGCGCACCTCGCCGGTGTGGAGCCGACCCGGTTGGGCACGGCACAACACAACTTCGCTCCGTACCAGGCGATGCGTGCCGCCGACCAGATGGTGATGATCGGCATCAACAGCGATGCCATGTGGGGTCGCGCAGCGAAGGCGCTCGGCGCGCCGCATCTTGCGACCGACGCCCGCTTCGCGACGAATTCAGCACGCGTCGCCAACCGGTCGGACTTGGTGAGCTCCATTGAGGCCACCATCGCCGACATGACGGCCTGCGAGGTGGTGGAACGGCTCGCCGGCGTGCAGGTGCCAGCGTCGGCGATCCGATCCGTCGGCGATCTCGCCAAGGATCCCCAGCTCGATGCGCTGGGCCTGTGGGGGACCACGCCGTCGGGCCACACCCTTCTGCGCTCACCGCTCGCCGAGCTCGACGGCGCGCTCGGTGACGTCGCACTGCCTGGTGAACAGACGGCATCCGTGCTCGCGGAGATGGGGTTCAGCATCGACGAGATTGACGAACTGGTCCGAACCGGCGTGGCCGGCGAACCGCTCAGAACGGGCGACGAGGAGCGAGTGTGACCACCACGGCCGACCAACCCCGGCTCCGCAACCCGTACGAAGGGCTTGCACGTTACAAACTCTGGATCGGAGGTCGCTGGGTCGACGCGCGCGACGGGGCGACGTTTCAATCGATCAACCCCACCACCGGTCAGCCCTGGGCGGACGTGGCCGAGGCCGGCGATGCCGACATCGAGGCCGCCGTTGCCGCCGCGCGCTCAGCCTTCGACGGTGGATGGCGTGATGCCCCGGCGGCGCAACGCGCTGCCACACTGCGGCGCCTCGGCGACGCTCTTTCGCGCCCCGAGGTCGTCGAACGACTCGCCGTGCACGAATTGCTCGACACCGGCAAAGTGATCAGGGAGGCCATGGGGCTCGCACGGGCATTCAGCTCGTGGTGCTACTACTTCGCCGGCGTCGCCGAGCACATTCAGGGCGAGACCATCCCGGTTCCCATGAGCGATACGTTCGTGTACACCGTGCGCGAACCGGTCGGCGTCGTGGCAGCCATCACGCCATGGAACTCACCGATCCTGCTCACCCTGTGGAAGCTGTGCCCAGCATTGGCGGCGGGCAACACCATCGTCGTCAAGCCCTCAGAGGTGGCCCCCGTGTCAATCCTGGAGCTGGCAAAGGTCATCGAGGAGGCGGGGGTCCCCGACGGAGTGGTGAACATCGTTCCCGGGCAGCGCAGCGCGGGCGCCGCCCTGGCGAGCCATCCCGGCGTGGACAAGATCGCCTTCACGGGTTCGACGGCGACGGGACGCAAGGTGATGCACGCGGCGTCAGATCATCTGTCCCGCGTCTCGCTCGAGCTCGGCGGCAAGTCGCCGAACATCGTCTTCGACGATGCCGATCCGCGACTGGCGGTGACCGGCATCATCTCCGGAAGCTTCGCTGCCGCCGGCCAGATGTGCACCGCAGGTTCACGGGTCCTCGTCCAGGACGGCATCTACGACGAAGTCGTGGAAGGCCTGCTTGCGCGTACTGCCGCCATCACGATGGGCGATCCGTTCGACTGGGACACCGACATGGGAGCACTGACCTGGAGTCGTCAGTATCACGACGTCATCGGTCGCATCCAGACTGCCTCGTCCGAGGGTGCACAGCTGGTCGCGGGCGGCGGCCGACCGGAGGGCATTGCCACTCCCGACGGCTTTCAGGTCGCCCCAACGATCTTCACCGACGTCACCCCAGCGATGGAGATCGCGCGAGAGGAAGTCTTCGGCCCCGTGGCCGGGCTGTTGCGGTTCCGCACCGAGGACGAAGCCGTGGCAATAGCCAATGACACCCCGTACGGGCTCGCCGCCGGCGTGTGGACCACGAATTTGGCTCGCACCCACCGAATGGTGAAGGCCATTCGTGCTGGCACCGTTTGGGTGAATTGCTACCGAAGAGTCTCGTACACAGCGCCTTTCGGCGGGGTTAAGGCTAGCGGGCTAGGCCGCGAGAACGGGCTGCAGGCCGCCCATGAGTACACCGAGACCAAATCGGTCTGGATTGACACCAACGAGGAACCCCGCGACCCGTTTCGACTTGCCTAGCAAATGAACCAGGAAGGCTCATCTTGATCATCAACCTCCAGGGACGCCGAGCCGTCGTCACAGGATCCACTGCGGGCATCGGTCGTGCGACCGCAGAGGGGCTGGCGCGTGCCGGCGCGTCGGTCGTCATCAACGGCAGTAGGGCAGAGCGCGTCACGCTTGCCGTCGACGAGATGCGTCAGGCGTTCCCGGACACCGAGATAACAGGCTTTGCAGCGAATCTCGCGACGGCCGAGGGCGCGGCATCGCTATTCACAGAGGTGTCCGACGTCGACATCCTCGTCAACAACGTCGGCTCGGCCTGGCTGCGGCCCTTCGTCGACACCACTGACGACGAGTGGCTCAAGATCTTTGAGCTGAACGTCATGAGCGGCATCCGCGCGACGCGGCACTATCTGCCGGGGATGGTAGAGCGGGGCTGGGGTCGAATCGTGTTCGTCAGTAGCGAGTCCGCCCTCAACATCCCACCGGACATGATCCATTACGGCATGTCCAAGACCGCGCAGCTTTCAGTGTCGCGAGGTGTCGCCGAAACGGTTGCCGGAACAGGCGTCACGGTCAACGCCGTCCTGCCCGGGCCGACGCGGTCCGAACTCTTGACGAACTGGATGGCCGCGCAAGCCGAGGCTGACGGCGTCACCCAAGCGGAGGCCGAACGAGCGTTCATCAGCACGGACCGGCCCACCAGCCTGATCAACCGGCTCGCAACCACCGACGAGGTCGCCAATATGATCGTCTACCTGTCTTCGGAGCAAGCGTCTGCGACGACCGGGGCCGCGCTTCGCGTCGACGGCGGCGTCGTCCGCTTCGTCGCCTAGCGCCGTCACCAACTATTTCTGCCCGAACCGAATCGACCAGGTTCGCACCACCATCAATTCTTTGATGCCGGCACGCCCTACGATAGCTTTTATCGCATGCCTTCCCTTCGTGCGTTGGAGTGCCTGGTCGCCGTCGCGGACACGGGTTCGGTCGCTTAGGCTGCGCGACTGCTGCATTCGTCGCAGCCTGCGGTCTTCCATCAGCTCGCCGCAATCGAGCGCGAGGCCGGGACGGCGTTGTTCCGACGCGAGCCCCGCGGCGTGGCGCTGACGCCTGCGAGCCGCCATCGCCGACGCGCGACGCGCTCGGTGGGTGAGGCGACCGGAGGGTCGCTGAGACTTGCCTGCACCCAGAGTCTGACCGTGGCCACCTTGGCCCCGATCATTCGTCGTTGGCACCGTGTGCATCCCGACGTGACGATCTCCCTCCGCGAGGCTGCGGTACTGGAGACGTTTCTGGGCTACCTCGACTCCCGCGAGGTCGGCATGACGCTGCTGCCCATGCCCGTCCCAGGACGCTTCACGGCGACCGTCGTCGCCGAGGAGGAGATCGTCCTTGCGACGCCGTCGGGTCACCCCCTTGCTCGACGCGCGACCGTTCGGCTGAAGGATCTCGAGGGAGCACGATTGGTCCACTACGCCCCCGAGAACGGACCCCGAAGAACGCGGACATGGTCTTGCACAGGGGAGCCCAACCCGATGACGGCGCTAGGCCTTTGGCCACCATGAGGAACGCAAACCCGACGATGGCCGTCGTCACGCCCATTAAGGCCGCCGAGACCGCCGATACCGCCAGGCCAACCAGCAGCACCCGGCGCGGCCCAAACCGATCGGCCAGCGTCCCCCAGATGAACTGACCGACGGCGTATGCGGTTAGATACGTCGCATCGAGTATCCCCATCACGGGTTCTGTCATCGAGGCCATGGGACGGATCGCCGAGGATGCCCACCTTGGCTGCAGAGAACGCCTGGCGGGTGAAGTACGGGGCAAAGTAGACGAGCCACGTCACGGCGAATATCTGAATGTGCAAGCGGCGGAGTCGATCCGACGTCGTGCTGGATCCATGGGATGTGGCATTGATTTCTTGCAGCTCAGGGGCGATCAGTTGATACCGTCGTCCGCCACACACGTTGCAGAACAGCCTCGTAGGACGCCAGCTCGTCGGTGATCGCCGATCTGTCCTTGGCGCCGTCGTCCCACCGCCGCAGCTGCGCCGCCTCTGCGTGGTATTCGTTCGACTGGAATTCCGCCACTTCCTCGGGCGTCATCGGCCCACCCTGACGGACCAGAGACCGGACGGAGGCCGGGCTGAGCTTGCCCGCGTACGTCGGATCCGTTGCGACAAGATATCGCTTCGCCGGAACGTGCTGGCCGACTAGGTAGGCGGCGCGCTCCGAGATGTGATCGGCACAGAACTTGGCGCCAATACGCTCGTGCGCGTCTTCGCCGTAGTACTCGAGAACCCTCGGTGCGCGCCCGATGTCGTGTAAGAGGGCGGCCGCCACCATCGCGTCGTCGCGGCCGTCGTCGCGCGCCCGTTGGGCGGTTTGCAACGCGTGTTGCAACTGGTTGACCGCCTCATCCTCGTAGGGGCTCTGGGCGGCCAGGCTCAGGATGTCGACGGTGTCCAAGACGGAGAACTGTGGGCTGGGCATTGAACGAGACCTTTCGGTGAGGCGGGACACGGATCACTCAAGCGCGATTGACTTGACTAGTCAAGTATCAAAACCGAAGCGCCGACGATTGCGCTGGTCCGCCCGCCCCGGTGCGATACAGTTCTTCCCATTGCCTGGCGTTCGACGCGAAAGATGGGAGTGTCACGTGACCGACGAATCCGTGCCGCGCTATCAGATGATCGCGAACGTTCTCGAGCAGGAGTTGGCGCACCTGGCGTCGGGATCGCAGGTCGCGTCGGAAAACGACCTCGCTAAACGGTTCGGCATGAACCGGCTCACCGCGCAGGCCGCGTTGGAGGAGTTGGAGCGCCGCTACGTCGTCCGGAGAAGCAAGGGCAAGGGGACGTTCGTCGCGCGACGTCTCCCGTACGTCGTGAGCCCGGCATCCTCTCCGAGCTGGAGCGCGAGTGTGCGGGCTGCTGGTGGTTCGCCGGCTATTGCCACCGTCTCGCTGCGGGAACGACCTGCGTCCCAGAGCATCGCCGACCGTCTGCGAATTGACAAGGGGCAGCGAGTGTTCGTTCTCTTGCGTCGTCGGTTCGTCGACGGGCTGATCGCGGGCTGCACCACCAGCTATCTTCCAGGGGATCTGCTACCCCGATTCCGCTCGTACCTCGCCGACGACGCATCCCTGCACGACGTGCTCACGGAACACTATGGGATCGAACCGATCCGGGCGTGGGTGAAGGTGGAGTTGCGGCCCGCACCCTCCGACGTCGCGGGGCATCTCGAGCTGCGTGGAGCGCCGATGGTGCATCGGCTCACGGCAGCGTTGGAGGCTCCAGAGTCCGACGGCCGGGTCGTTGAGTTCGGTGAGACCTGGCTACGACCCGACGCCGTCGATCTCGTCATCGAGATGAAGCGCTCCGACTAAACGGCGTGCGGAACTCTACTTGAATAGTCAAGGGGGACGCACTAGCGTCGTTGGTCATGATGACCGCCTCCGGCTCCACCGTCGCCCTCGTCGGTCCTGGCGCAATCGGCACGACCGTGGCGGCCGCGCTGCACGAGGTCGGTCGCACGCCGATGATCTGTGGCCGTTCGGCGCACGCACAGCTGGAACTCCGTTACGACGGTGGCAGTGTCGTCGTGCCTGGACCCGTGCACACCGAGTCGGTCCACGTCGAGGAAGCGTTCGACCTGGTCTTCGTGGCGGTCAAGGCGACTCAGGTGCACGCAGCGGCACCATGGCTCGCCGCGTTGTGCGGTCCGAAAACCGTTGTCTGCGTGCTGCAGAATGGCGTCGACCAGAAGGCGCTCTTCGGGCCGTACGTGAGCGGCAGTCCCGTTCTGCCCTCGGTGGTCTGGTTTCCCGCTCAACGCGAATCTGACGCGTCGGTCTGGCTACGCGCCGAACCGCGCCTCACCGTGCCGGACACGCAGGCGACCAGTGTGGTGCTCGACGCGCTGCGCGGCACCAGGTGCACGGTCGACGTCGCCGCGGACTTCACGTCCGTGGCATGGCGGAAATTGGTTCAGAACGCAGTCGCGGGTCTGATGGTGCTCACGGGTCGCCGTGCGGGCATGTTCACCGGAGCCGACGTCGCCGATCTCGCTCTGAGCTACGCCCGCGAATGTCTCGACGTCGCACGCGCCGAGGGCGCGGTGCTGGACGACGACGTGGCGCAGGATATCGTCGATGGTTTTCGCAATGCGCCTGCCGACATGGGCACGTCGATTCTTGCCGACCGGCTCGCAGGCAGGCCCCTCGAGTGGGACAGCCGCAACGCCGTCGTGCCGCGACGCGCTCGATCCCATGGAATACCCACTCCTATAAGCGATCTTGTCGTGCCACTGCTCGCGGCGGCCAGCGAAGGACCCGGTTGAGGTCCGGCACTCTCGCAAACCCACGGACAGGAGTCACAGTGAATCTCGACCTCACCGGTCGTGTCGCCCTCGTCGCGGGCGGCAGCAAGGGCATCGGCCGGGCGATCGCTCTGGAATTGGCTGGTCTCGGCGCGTCGGTCGCCATCGGTGCGCGTGGTCGAGAGGCGTTGGAGGAAGCCGCACGCGAGATTGGGGCCGTGGCCAAGGCGCCGTATGTATTTCAAGGCAATCTGTGTGCGACGGCGACCGTCGAGGAAATGACGGCAGCGGTCGTTGCGCGCTACGGTCAGCTCGACATCCTGGTCAACAACGTGGGGGACTCGGTCATGGGTCACGATTGGCGCACTGGTGACGCAGAATGGGCCACGATGCTGGAGACCTCACTAATGAGCGCCGTGCGCTGTTCGCGGGCTGCGATCCCGCACCTCGTCAAGAGTGCGCATGCGCGGATCGTCAACATCTCCTC
The DNA here is from genome assembly GCF_040509115.1 of Mycobacterium sp. Lineage (GTDB taxonomy): Bacteria > Actinomycetota > Actinomycetes > Mycobacteriales > Mycobacteriaceae > Mycobacterium. The sequence goes on from NZ_JBEVLO010000115.1 coordinate 9,196, forward strand.
GGTCAACGGGCACCAACCGCCCGCGGGCCGTGGCGACTACAACGCCGCCAAGGCGGCCGTGCTGGCGTTCTCCAAGACGTTGGCCAATGAATTGGCCCCTGCCGTGACCGTGAACAGCGTCTGTCCGGCCCGCATCGACACGCCCCTGTGGCGGCGAATGGCTGAAACCATGGTGGACGATTCGACGCCGACGATCGACGACGTCCTGAGCGGCGTTGCCGAGCGTGACGTCCCGATGGGCCGATTCGGGCGACCCGAGGACGTGGCGGCCCTCGTCGCCTTCCTGGCCTCGGATCATGGCGCCTGGATCACGGGGGTGGCCTATAACGTCGATGGCGGGTACACGAAGGCATCAGTCTGAGTAATCCGGCCGGGGCGGCGCATACTCGGAGCTGATGAAGGAAACAGTCATCACCTTGAGTGCCCGCCGTGCGTTGGTGGGCGGCCGAGAGATGGCGAATTGCTTCGTCACGATTCGAGACGGCATCGTCGAAGAGGTGGCGCGGCACGGGCCATTTGGTGGCCATGTCGTCGAACTCGGGTCCCTCGATCTCATTCCCGGTCTCATTGATCTGCATTGCGACAGCCTCGACGGCAGGCGACAACCTCGACCAGGGGTTAGCTTCCCCCTGGCGGCCACGCTGCTACAGGCTGACACGGACGCGGTGTCGAACGGCGTCACGACGCAATGCTTGTGCGTGACGGTCGATCGAGACCTGTCGGAGTGGGGAGACGCCGTCGACCCGCGGGCGTGGCTGGGCGTGCTGCGGGACCACCGAGGTCGTCTGAGAACCGATAGTCATCTGCACGTCCGGTTCGAACTGAGCGCGAACCTCGCCGACCTGCCAGAGGAACTTCTAGACAACGCTTCTACGCGTGTCGTCTCGTACATGGTGCACGCTCCGGGCGTTGGCCAGTACGCGCACGATCGGCCGGCGTGGCGAGAACAATTCCTTCGCTCGCACCCGGGTTCTTCCGAGGAAAAGGAACGTCTCGCCGCAGGGCGAGCGGCCCGCGCCGCCGACGTCTCTACTGCAAGGGTGCGCGTCGCCGAGGTTGCGCGGGCGGCCGGGATCGCACTGGCCTCGCACGACGATGTCACGCCCGCCGACGCCACTACGGCAGCGCGCATCGGCGCTTCGATCTCGGAGTTTCCCCTCACCATGGAGGCCGCGGCGCAGGCTCGTAGCCTCGGAATGGGGGTCGTCGTCGGCGCGCCGAACGCGTGGCAGGGCAGGTCGCATCTCGACTGGCTGTCCGCGCGCACCGCGGTCCGCGCAGGCATCGTCGACGCATTGGTCTCCGACTACCACCCGTCCTCGATGTTGGCGGCCGCCTACCTCCTCGCGCACCACCAGTGCGGGTCGTGGGCCGACGCGGTCAATCTCGTGACCCGAGGCCCAGCGCTCCTTGCCGGCTTCGGCGATCGTGGCGAGATCACCGAGGGGTTCGCCGCCGATCTCGCTGCGGTCGACACCACGGCGGGCACTCCGGTCGTACGCCAGGTGTGGCGGAAAGGCACTGCACGACTGGGTCTCGACTGATCCCAACCTGGGCCTATGCGTTTTCGCCTATGACGTCGATAGGCAGAAACCGGGTTCTGCGCGACGCGCGTCACCGGCAGTGTGAAACGTGCTTCCATTCAGGCAGCCCCTAGGAGTCCTCTGTGGGATCGAACTCGTTCACCGTCAGCGGTCGTACCTACGACGCACCCGACGCACCGGCTGTCGTCATCTGCATCGACGGCAGCGAACCCGACTATCACCTTGACGCCGTGGCCGACGCCGTGGTCTGTGGCAGCGACGTCCCTGCGGGGCGCCCCGCACCCTTCGTGATCTATCGCGCCATGGAGGAGCTGAACGTCCAAGACATTTCGCGGATCCTCGTCGCGGGTGACACCCCGCGCGATCTCGAAGCAGGCACGGACGCCGGGGGAGGCTTCGTCGTCGGACTCCCTGCTGTATGCCCTCGTTGAGGACGGGCAGTAACGGGCACGCGCTACGTCGCGGTCGTCTCCACGGGCGATGTTCTGTCGCGGCGCTTTTCGAAATGCAGTGCCCAAGTGGTGCCAGCGTCGGCAGCGTGCCGTTGGCTGGCTTGCTCGCTGTACCAACTAGTTGGCGCGGACGTCGACTTCGTCGAAGCCGCCCGGCCGGTGCCCGTCGGCCGGACCAACCTCGCCGAGACGTCCATGGTGTGGCGCAGCGACGACTCGCTCGCCGGCCCGGACATGCAGTTGATGTTCATCCACGTGCCGTTCCACTTGCCCCACCTCGTGACGCCGGTGAACAGATTCACCTTCGGCGTCGCCACGGTGCCCGACGCCCGGGGCTCGATCCGCCTGGGCGGGCCGGAGCCTGCGACCGCGCCCCTGATCGATCCGAACTAACTCGGTGCGGAATCCGACGTTCGGCGGATGCTGCACGGTCTGGCCGTGGCCCGTGAAATCGCGGCCAGTGATCCGTTCACGCCGTGGCGCGGCCGGGAGGTGCTGCCCGGACCGGACACGACCGACGAGGCGGCGCTGCGCGCCTTTCTGGCGCACGACACCGGAACGTACTTTCACCCAGTTGGGAGCTGTGCCATGGGAATCGGTGCCGAGGCGGTGGTGGACCCCGAGCCACGCGTGCACGGACTGGCAGGCCTGCGGGTGGCCGACGCCTCCATCATGCCCAGGATCGTGCCCGTCAACACCAATGCGCGGCAATCATGATCGGCGAGAAGGCAGCCGACCTGATCCGCGGGAGGTTCCCGTCTGACCTGTGAACGCCGTTCGACGCCATGACATTTGCGCGTCGTGCCGGCGGTCGTCGCGGCCGTCCGGCGCGCTACATGGCTTAAGATATTTTGCATGCCGGTGCCAGACGAAGATGGAAGACATCGCCGGTCGCTGCTGCGAGACCAGGCATACGTGTCGATCCGGGATGCGATAGTCATGTGACCGCTGTGTTGGAGGCGATCCAGCACGAAGGTCAGTGCGGCGATGGACACGCCGAGTTCTCTGGCCAAGTACGTAGGGGTGACACAAGGTCCGCGGGCGACGTCGAGAGCGGCGGGATCCGGTCGCCGCCGCCGAGGCCGGGATTCCTTGGTTCCCGGTCAATCACAGTCCCCGGACGATCGCTGACGTTGCCTTGGAGGAGTCCGCAGAAGACGCTTATCGGCAACTCGGTCTGACCGCGTCCGCAACATGAGCGCGACGCAGGCGCCCCCACATCTGGGATGACGAGCGCGGGCCTGCACGAATCACAAAGGTGTAAGTCGTGCGGCCCTCTCGCGCCCGTTCAATGGACATAAGGGTTACTGATCGCAGCCGATCAGCCCGGCAGCCCTTGCATTTCCAGGGGCAGTGGGGCCGGACCCGTGATCGACGGCCTCGCCATCGACACCTCGGGAGCTCGCGGTGTCGCGGTCTTGGTCACAGTGGCTCCGATGTTCATATCCGTTGCGACGGGCGTGGACGTCAACGGGGGTTTCAGGCAGGCGATAACGAGTGCCGTTGTTGTGACGATGATTCCGGCGATGACGGCGAGGGGGAGCTTGACTTCTTCAGGCGTTGAGGGCAGTTCGATTCTGTTCATGCCTTCAACGGTAAGGGGGAAATCCGCTCGCGGATGGCTACTCAAAGGGAACGCACAAGTCTCAAAGGGAACACATAACTACGGCACGGACGGCGAAGCGCCTTCGCCGTGCGCGCATTGTGCGATCTCTGTGAGTTTTCCTAGCCGGCCGGTCGCATGGTGAGAGTGGACGGGACGAGTGGAGATGATCAGACTGGTGGCGTTCGTAGCCGTCGGCGCGGAGTTCGCGGCGGCCTGCTTGGGCTTGAGTGCCGGTGCAGCTTAGGCGGATCCGTGGAAGCCGGGACCGCCGTGGCATGACCGCGGCGATCAACAGCTCGATCCGTGGCGGGCACCTCCGCCGAAGCCGCGCCTGCATGTGATTGCCATGACGCCTGGAAGGGCAACGGTGATAGGCCTTTCCAGTATGGAGATCGGTGGTTCGACCCGGTTTTCGATCCCTGCCGCAGCGGCTGGGGTTTCTGGCTGGGTCCGGTGTGGGTGCCGCTCGGCTGACCCCAGCCCCCTTGCACCTCACGTTCTGCACCGATGGGGTCGTTGTCCGAAGCAGCTGTGCCACCCATGAAACCACGGTGCGACAAAGCATCCCGTCCGCCAGACGACTCCGCCTTGGTGATCGACTGGATCCGACGATGCCACCCACCCATGCACTTCTTCGGCCGCGTGGTGTAGCTGGCCGGGGGGACGTAGTCGATGGTCGACATGTCTGCCGGGGTCAAGTGCGCATCCCGAACGGTTCGGGAGCATTCTTCGATTTATCGGCGGGTCGGCATGAGTGCGGCGCGGTTCTTCAGCGCCCGACCGCAGTACTGAATGTTCGCGATCTCGAGCCGGTCCGCATCGAGGTCAACCGCCATCTGGATGACGTCGGATGCGGGTCATAGGAATGCGCCTATCCGGGTACGCCGATCCGGAGTGCGATCGTCATGCCGGACGCCGGACTGCCGGTTACGGTGGCTAGTTCAGCGTCCCATCCGTCGCCGAAGATGAAGTCCGATCTCAGCGGCTGCTGGGCCATGTAGCGTTCGCTGTCGATGTAGCCGGGGTCGTGCGCGAAGACCGCGTTGCAGGCCTCCTCGGGCAACGCGATCTGGGAGATCAGCCGCGGTTCGCGTCCGGCGACGGCTTCTACGAGCGAGCCGAACACCTCGAAATGGATGTGCGGCCACCTGCCGCTGTAGCACGCCGGGAAGACCGACCTGAAGGTGACATCCCCGTTTTTATCCGCTACCTGGATCCCACGCAGGTAGTTGTAGTCGGGTGCGCTGTAGAGCGAGTAATTCCCCTGTCGATCGCAGTGGAAGATGTACACCGCCATGCCCGCACCGACGGCGCAGCCGTTCGCCACATCGTCGAAGGACAACTCGATCGTCGCCGGAACACCCTGGGCAACACCGGAGTACGGGCCGAAGCTGGACCTGATGTCGCTACGGATGATGCCCGACTCGATGAGGACGTTGGGCCCATTCGATCCGTCGCCGGGGTAGGGCCCGATGCTCTCACGCGGGGTCGCGTCCACGCATTCACGGGCTACCGGGGTGGGATGCGCGGCGCTGGGCGGATCGGCGGATGGCGCTTTAGTGGTCTCGGAGCTGACGGCTGACCGCCCTTCTGTTCCGGTCGCGCACGCGGCCAGGGTGGATGTTGCGGCCAGGGTGCCGGCCAGTTGGAACATCCGCCGTCGCGACAGCAGGGCCAGGTCGTCCGCCAATCCGCGGCCGTGGTCGTCGTGGCCGGTCACGCGGGACTCATAACAGCTTGTCCAGGGTTATCGGAAGGTCGGTTACGCGTCGACCCGTGGCGTTGAAGACGGCGTTGGCGATGGCGGGGGGCACTGGCACGATCATGAGTTCGCCGATGCCCTTGACACCGATCGGATCGGCCGTGAAATCGTTGCCGGGCAAGAAGACCGTCTCGAGTTGGGGGATGTCGGCGTTGACCGGTACGAGGTAGTCGGTCATGTTCGCGTTGACGACTCGGCCGTCGCGGTGGTCGAGGGTGGTGCCTTCCAGGAGGGCCATCCCGATTCCGCCGACCATGCCGCCGATGGCCTGGCTGCGCGCCAGGACCGGGTTCACGATACGACCGGCGTCGTAGAAACCGGACACCCGCCGCACTCGCACGGTCCCGAGGGCATCGTCGACTGCCACCTCGGCGAAGACCGCGCCGTAGGCCTGAATCGAGAAACTCGTGCTCGCGTCGCCGGGCGCCCAGTCCTGCTGAACGCCCAGTTCGGCGAGGCCGCGGCGCCGCAGCAGGTCCTCGTACCTCTCGCCTCGGTTTACATCGTCGCGCAGCAGCATGCGGCCGTCGATCACGTCGAGTTCGGGCGGACGGCGACCCTGTAACGGTGAGCCGGGATCGACCACCGACATGCGCACGAAACGGTCCCGCAGCACGGCACAGGCGTTCTGGACCGAGGATCCGACGCTGGCCATCGTCCGAGATCCGTTCTGCGCGGGCGCCACTGGAAGGCTGCTGTCGCCTAGCACGATGTCGACCCGGCTCATCGGAAGCCCCAGCGCGTCGGCTGCGATCTGTGCCACCGCCGTGTAGGTGCCCGGCCCTATATCACTGGTTCCGCAACGGATCTCGGCTCTTCCGTCGGTACCGATGCGCACCGCCGCCGAGCACGGGCTGACCTGGGTCGGGAAGCCCGCGGCCGCCACACCTGTTCCGATGAGCAGGTTGCCTTCGCGAACCGAGCCTGGGACAGGGTTGCGCCGGCTCCAGCCGAATGCGGCGGCGCCCGATCGGAGGCATTCGACGAGCCGACGGGTCGAGTAGGCTGCGCCGGTCGCGGGGTCCTGTGTGGGCTCGTTCACCACTCGCAGCTCGATGGGGTCGATGCTGAGGCGGTGTGCGAGATCGTCGAGGGTCGACTCCAGGGTGAACGCACCCGATATGTACCCGGGTCCGCGCATGTGCTTGGGCTGGTTCACGTCCAACTCGGCGACTCTGAAGGTCGACCGCATCGAAGGCGCTGCGTAGAGCGATCGAGCCGGGGCTGTCAGATCGTCGACATAGGGTCGGTACTTCGACACCTCCACCAGGCTCTCATGCACGATCGCAGCGATTCGGCCGGTGGCGTCGGCACCGATCGCGACGCGCTGCCGACTCCGGGGGCGGTATCCGGTGACGTGGTACAACTGCCTGCGCGTCAGCATTAGCTTCACCGGCTGCCGTAGCCTACGCGCGGTGAAAGCGGCTATGAGCTGGTGTGGCCATGTGAAGCCGGCATTGCCGAATGCGCCTCCCACAAAGGGGGATAGGACGCGCACGTGATCGACGGGGACGTTGAGCGCCGCTGCGTAGTCCTTGGCGGCACCGCTGACCGATTGCACCTTGTCCCACACCGTCAGTCGGTCCCCGTCCCAGCGGGCGACGGTCGCGTTGACCTCCATCGGGTTGTGGTTGTTGCGCTCGAGTGCGAAGCGTAGGTCGGCTACGACGCTCGCTGTGCGCAGCGCTGCATCGGCGTCCCCGCGGGAGTAGTCACGAATCGGGACCGGAGGCTGGGTTTCGCGCAGATCCGACGGCGGTATCGGAGTCACCTCGGTCGAGTCGAGGTCGGTGAGTTGTGTCTGAGCCGTATAGCGCGCCGATACCAAAGACGCGGCGTGCGTCGCCGCCTCCAGGGAGGTGCCCACCACGACGGCGACGGCCTGGCCGAAAGCCGAGACCCGGGTGGGGTCGTAGGGGAGCTTGACGCCGCCGAAGTCGGTGATGACGTCGACAATCCCTGGGACCCGGCGTGCAGTGGCCGAGTCGACGCCGTCGACCGTTCCGCGGGCGATCGTGGCCCCGACGATGACTGCGTATGCGATTCCGTCGACGTCGGCATCGGCCGCATACTTCGCCAGTCCGGTCACCTTGAGCCGACCGTCGACTCTGGTGAGCGGCCGACCCGTGACGGGCCCGGTCACGGCGTACCTGCCACGGTCTGCAGCGCGCGATACACGGTGGTTTTGAGGAGGCTGATCTTGAAACCGTTCTCCGACAACGCCGTGGCGCCGTCGGCGGCGGTCTCGGCCGCCGCTCGGATGACGTTGGGCGTTGCGGGTTTCCCGGTGAGCTCGCGTTCGACGGCGGGGAGGTGCCACGGAACGGTGCCGACGCCACCCGCCGCAACCCTTGCGGAGCGAATCGTCGGCCCCTGCATGTCGAGCACGACTGCCGCCGATGCGATCGCGAACTCGTAGGACTCGCGATCGCGGACCTTCAGGTATCCGGAGCGGCGGGCACCGGCCACGGCCGGGACCTCTACGGCAACGATGAGCTGACCGGGGGTCAGGCTGTGCTCACGATCTGGTGTCGAGCCGGGGACGCGAAAGAAGTCTCGGATCGCGGTGGTGTGCTCCCCCTCGTTGTCCTTCAGTATGATTCGCGCGTTCAGTGCGACCAAGGCGACCGCGAGATCCGACGGATGGGTCGCCACACACTGCTCCGACGTCCCCAGTATCGCGTGCGTGCGGTTACGTCCCCCGATCGCCGGGCAGCCGCTACCCGGACGGCGGCGGTTGCACGCCGACGTGGAGTCGCGGAAGTAGAGGCAACGCGGGCGTTGCATCAGGTTACCGCCGATGGACGCCATGTTGCGCAGTTGGGGGGATGCGCTCAGCTCCAACGCTTGTGTTATCACCGGGTATTCGCGACGAACGTCTCGATGCGCGGCGAGTTCCGACATCCGGACTAACGATCCGACGCGCAGTCGGTCGGGCTGGAGGTCGATGTCGCGGTGCGGCAGTCCGTTGATGTCGACGACGGACTCCGGCCGTTCGACGGTTTCGCGCATGAGGTCGATCAGAGTCGTGCCGCCGGCGATGTAGCGACCACCCGAAGCGCCTGCGCCGATCGCGGACATCTCGTCACTGGCTTTAGTGAAGGTGAACGGGTACATCGGTTATCCAACCTGCCCAGCAGCGGATGCGACGGAGTCGACGATGTTGGTGTAAGCGCCGCAGCGACAGATGTTTCCGCTCATCCACTCGCGAATCTCGCCGGGTGAGCCGGCGTGGCCTTCGCGGATGCATCCGATGCCGGACATGATCTGTCCTGGCGTGCAGAATCCGCACTGCAATCCATCGCAGTCGATGAACGCCTGCTGTACTGGGTGCAACCGGCCCCCGGATTCGAGGCCTTCGATGGTGGTGATCTCAGCGCCGTTGTGCATCACGGCGAACGTCAGGCAGGAGACCACCCGCCGCCCGTCCACGTGGATCGTGCACGCGCCGCATGCGCCGTGATCGCAGCCCTTCTTGGTTCCGGTCAGTCCGACGCGTTCTCGCAACATGTCGAGTAGTGAAGTGCGGGTGTCGACCTCGATCTCGTGGTCCTCGCCGTTGATGCGTAGGCGGACGGTCGCAACATCCGTTGACGAGTCGGCCCGCTCATCGGTGGCGCACCCGCTCAGCAGCGGTAGCGAGGCGACGGTACCGGTGACGGCCACGGATGCACCGATGAACGTGCGCAGTCCTATAGGCGACGGCGACGGAATGTATTGTTCGGTGGTCCCATTCGACTCTATTCTCGGCATGACTGGCTTTCGTTCGGTGGCTTGCTCGACCCCTGCCAACTTAGGGGTTATCGCGTCAGACGGACGCGAATGCATAGGGAATGCACAAGATCGTCTCCCGGCCGCGGAGGGGCCGTACCGGGTACGCCACCCCGGGTTCTCTTAGTTATCAATCTCATATGAGAGAAAAGGATTTGGAGTCGGCACGATGTAGGACATTCCCTATGTCCGAAATCCCTGGGAAGTCCGTTTACTCATCCGACCCCTCACGCGTGGCGCAGAGAACAGCGGCCACCGTCGAGACGCGGGGCGCCCGTTACACAGCATCAGCACTGGGGATACTTCGCATCCTCACCGCGCTCCTGTGGGCCGTCCACGGCACTGCGGGGGTGTTCGGGTGGCCCAATGGCACCCCCGCAGCGTTCGGATCATGGCCGGCGTGGTGGGCGGGTGCACTGGAGATCGTGCTCGGCGTCCTCATCGCAATCGGCCTGTGCACACGCGCGGCGGCCTTCGTCTCGTCCGGAATGATGGCTGTCGCATACTTCTGGATCCACTTTCCCGAGGAGTTCTGGCCGAATGCCAACGACGGTGAACCCGCCGTTCTCTTCTGCTTCGTCTTCCTGTTCCTCGTCGTCGCCGGACCCGGCGCCTTCAGCGTCTCGGAGATGGTGGGACGTCGTCGAACCTGACTCACACCCCCCGCGCCACACCTTCGCTACCCTGGGAAGCGCAGTATGTGGTCGTCACCTACGCGGGGATCGCCGCTGCGCTGCCTGGTGGATGTCGTCAGCCATGTCGCTCCATCGGACGCGAATTTGACTGTGCGCAAACGGCCGTGGCGGCCGACGCGATGTTCGACGGGCTCTCCGAGACCGTTGTCCTCGATGCTCATCGTCTACAGCCGCTCACCGCTTAGTGCGGTCATGTACAAGGTGTCGCCCGAGATCGCGATACCCGACGGCGACGCGTCGGTGACGGGTAGATCGAGCAGCGGGTTCGTGAAGCGGCCGCCCTGCGTGTCGCCCGTACCTTCGACCATCGGCCGCCCGTAGGTGAGTCCCGGCTTGACAAAGTTGATCTCGTCGACGCCGTTGTCACCGAACTCGGCGGTGTACATCCGGCCCGCCGGATTCCAGGCGATGCCCTGCGAATTGCGATGCCCGAGGCTGTAAAACGCGGAGCCGGGGAGGGGTTGTCCGGTGGTATCGCACCGTCCGGAGCCAACCGGATGAACTTGCCGTTCAGGCTAGCGGTGTTCCGGGCGCGATCGCTATAGGTTCCGTCTCCCCCCGAGGCGTACACCAAGTTGTCTTCGGCGAAGCGAGGCGACACTGCGAGACCGAGCAGCCCTCCTTCGATCTGCACGGACACGTCGGGAATGGTGCGGATCTCCGTGGCTTCTCGATCCGGACCGATGCGCAGAACGCGACCTGTAGGACGTTCAGCCACAAGGGCGTCGCCACCGGGCACGAACGCCAGGCCCCATGGCACGTCGATCTTCGTCGCGATCTCCTTTGCGGCATCGAGATTCGGCCATCGGCCGGTCCGTTGGCTGACCCGGCATGAGGCTGCGTTGCGTCCGTGGCTGCGGGCGAACCGCATCCGGCGACGAGCGC
>NZ_JBEVLO010000116.1:0-16548 GCF_040509115.1 Mycobacterium sp.
CGACCTCCCTCTCGAAGGGGTACGCCTCCGAGATCGCCCGCACGACGTCGAGTTCGTAAGCCAGGACCCACGCGTCGTAGCCGAAGGCGTCACGCAACGCCGCTTCTGCTTTCCTGCGCACGCCCGCGACCTCGACCGTGCTGTCGAGCACCACGTTGCCGGTCGCCAGAACGGTCGTCACGTCCGTGAACCCGGCCTCGGTCAACGCCGTGGCGACGTCGGCCATCTTCAAGTTCACCCCGCCCACGTTCACGCCGCGGAGGAAGGCGACGTAGCGCGTCATCCGAACCCCGGCAGGATGCCCGCCGGACGTCCGATATCCGCGACGGACGGCAGATCGACGGAGTGCCAGGAGGATTCGGCGCGGGTTCGCAATCGTTCTGCCCACGGGCCAGGCGACTGATCGGACCCGTGGTAGTCGTACCGCATCCGGTCCACCAGCGCCACCGCCAACGGATCGCGGATCACGCCGTCGGAGCGCTCGGCCTCCATGCCACGCTCGTGCAGCGTCCACGCGGCGGTGGATACCCCTTCCACGGCGCTTTCGCCGATCGCGGTCATGCCAACAGTCTAGGAAGCGAGGTGAAGAATCGGGCCGGTCTCGCCCGCTGCGGTCGTAGGCTCGCAACCATGACCCGTCACGTGTTCGACGACAAGCTGTTGGCCTTGATCAGCGGGCACTCGCTGGGGGTGCTGGCCACGATCAAACGAGACGGTCGGCCGCAACTGTCCAACATCGCCTATCACTTCGATCCGCGCGAGGTCGCCATCTCGGTCTCGATCACCGAGCCCAGGGCCAAGACCCGCAACCTGCGGCGCGATCCGCGGGCGTCGATACACGTGAGCTCCGACGACGGCTGGGCCTACGCGGTCGCGGAGGGCGACGTGATTCTCACACCCCCCGCGTCGACGACCGACGACGACACCGTCGAGGCGTTGATTCAGCTGCATCGCAGCATCGCAGGCCAAGAGCACCCCGACTGGGACGAGTTCCGGCAGGCGATGGTCGACGACCGGCGCGTCGTGATGACGATGCCGATCTCCCACCTGTACGGCATGCCGCCGGGCAAGCGATGAGGCGTGGCACGGTGAACTCGGCGGTCGAACTACCGGTGGCGCGCTAGTCTTGCCGCATGGCCGAGGAACCCGAAGACGAGACCAAGCGCAAGTTCCGCGAAGCGCTGGAACGCAAGAAGGCCAACGCGGGCGGCGGCACCGACCACAAGGATGGCGGCCGCAAGCACGGTCCACGGTCGACCGGTCCCGCCGAGGCGCACCGCGAGTTCCGCCGCAAGAGCGGTTAGCAGGCCCCAGCGGCCGTGCGCGGCGCGGACGACGCCGTGGCGTCACCTGCCAACCGGCGCGCGCCGATCAACGCCAGCAGCATTACCGAAACGCAGTAGAGCCCTAGGTCTTTCAGGCCCCAACCGACTGAGGCCTGGGTGGCTGCTCCCGCGACCCCCCGCAGCCAACCGACGACGGCGCTGCGCACCCCCTGGCTCGTGAGGCTGCCGCCATCCCAGAGCGGCAGCGGGTCGTTCTCCAACGGCCGCAACGTCACGAACGCGCCACCCACCAGCACTGCCATCACCAGCAACTGCGCGACGCTGAGCGTCACGAAGTGCGGCTGTCCGGGCCAGCGCGCCAGACCGAGGTAGTCGAACGTCAGGTGTACCCCCAGCAGCGCTGGCATGTGCCACAGGTACAGCGTCATGGCGCCACTGTTGCCGATCACCGCCAGCTGCCACACCCTCGGCCGCGCGGCCCACCGAGCGATCGCGGGTGCAGCGGCAATTGCGAACGCGCACATCATGATCGCGTGACCCGTGAGAAGCAACGACGGCGGGAACATGTTCTTCAGCCGTTGACCGTCGATGCCGACGAGGCTCAACTCGTACGGTCCGAACCGCAGCAACGCCACGTTGACGGCGCACATGGCGGCGCCGAGCAGCAGCGCGCCGCGGGTGGTGATCAGTTCGCGCCGGTAGGCGACGCCGAACATGCCGGGGATCAGCCAGGCGACGAGGTTGACGTAGCCGACCGCCGACCATGTCGAGTCGTCGACGCGGACGGCGTCGACGAGCGCGATCACGCCGTAGCAGACCGTCACCGACGCAATCAGTCTCGGCGCCGTAGTGATTCGCGTCAGCAGCGGGACCGCCGCGAGGACCAGGACGTAGGCCCCCAGAAACCACAGGAGTTGGGTCGAGATCCCCGCAATGGATTGGTACACCCGAATGGGCACCAGATGCCGCAGCACGACCAGCGCCACCGCCCAGAAGGCCAGGTAGTAGAACACCGGCCGGTAGAGCCGTGTGCACCGCTTGAGCAACCACCCGCCCCAGCTCGCACCGGCCCGAAACGATCCGACGGACGCCGCCACCCCGGCGAAGAAGAACAGCGGCATGATCTGGAAGACCCAGGTGAGGGCCTGAAAGACCACGGACGTGGTCAGCAGATTGCCCCAATGGAAGACGTCGTCGTCGATGATGCTGGTCGCCATCACCGTGTGACCGACGACGACGCCGACGAGCGCGGCGATCCGGATGACGTCGATCGCGCGATCGCGGTCGCTGGGCGTCGCGGCCTCGATCTCGGCAGCGCTGGGAAAGACACGAGCAGCCATGCCGTGAATCTAGGGGAGCCTTGGCCGCCGAGGCCTAGGTAGATTCACTCAACTCTTGGCGGGTGCGCGCCGTTCCTGAACGATGATCGCGACCAGGCACAGCGCCGCAAGCACGGCCGCCACGACGGTGAAGCTGACACCCGCCGTGCGCATTCCGAGCTGCTGTGAGGCGAAGCCCTCGCTGATCACCGGCAGCGCAATGGCCACGTAGGCGACGACGAAGTACGTCGAGCTGACCTCGGCGCGCTGGTCGGCGGGGACGCTCTCGCCGACCGCCGCCAGGCCGCGGCTGAAGCTGATGCCCTGCCCGACACCCGCGACGACCGCCGCGACGAGCAAGGTCGGCAGCGACGAGAAATGAAGTGCCAGAGCCAGAATGGCCAGGCCGACGATGAGTATCGCGCACCCCACCGCGATCGCCTGACGCGAAGGAATGCGGCGGGCGGCGGGCTGTGCGATCGCCGAGGCGACGAAGATCGAGCTCGCCGCGATGCCCGCGACGAAGTGGTTGTCGATGCCGATCACCGACTTGACGAACGTCGGCACCACCGCCATGAAGAGGCCCGTGACGGCGAAGCCTGCAAATGCGGCCGTCGCGGCCGTCACGAAGATCGGACGCGTCTCGACGGGCACCGAGAGTCGTTGGAAGCCAAGGCGTCCGGTGCGTCCGGATGTCTCCGGCGTCAGCAGCACCGCTCCGATGGCCAGCGCGACGAGCGCGATGTGCACGACGAACGACAGCTGAAGCGGATCGGGGGCGTACTGGACGAGGGCGCCTGCCAAAAGCGGGCCCGTGCCAAGGCCGCCGATGTTGGCGACCGTGGCGATGGCGGTGGCACGATCGCGTTGGTCTGCCGGCGCGGACTCGACGATCGCTGCGGTCGCGGTGCCGGTGAAGATGCCTGCCGAGAGCCCGGAGAGGAGCCTGCCGACCACCAGCACCGGCACGTCGTCGGCGAACAGGAACACCACCGCACTGGCCAGTGCGAAGCCCGCGCCCAGCAGCAGCATCGGGCGTCGGCCCACCACGTCCGACCAGCGGCCGAACACCAGCAGTGCGACGAGCACGCCGACGGCGTAGGTGGAGAAGATGACGGTGGTCGTCAGCACCGTGAAGTGCATCTCGTCGGAGTAGAGCGCGTAGATCGGGGTCGGCAGCGTGGTGCCGAGCATGACCGTCGTGAATGCGAACGCCAGCAGCGCGAGGCCGATCCGGTCGCGGCTCCGGCCGCCGGTCGCGTGGGTCGGCGGCTCGGTCACTGGGGCAATCGTAGGCACGTGGCGGTCAACACCGCCCGGTGGCGCGAGATTCCGCAGTGTGGCCCAGACTACGAGTGGCCCTGACTACGGTGTGGCCCTGACTGCGGTGTGGCCCAGACTACGGAGTGCACCCGAGACTGCGGAAGATGACGAATATCAGGCGATATCCGTCATCTTCCGCAGTACCCGCGCCGGCTTAGTGCGCGATGGCCTTCTCGGCGCCGATGCCGGTCAGCGACCGAACCTCCATCTCGGCGTTCTTCTCCAAGTTGCCGGGGTCCGACGAGCTCAGCGTCCCGACGATGCCGAGGATGAACGCCAGGGGAATCGACACGATGCCCGGGTTGGCCAGCGGGAAGAACGCGAAGTCGACACTGGGGATCATCGCCGTCTTCGCACCCGACACGGCGGGGGAGAAGATGATCAGGATCAGGGTCGAGATCAGTCCGCCGTACATGCTCCACAGCGCGCCGCGAGTGTTGAAGCGCGTCCAGTACAGCGAGTAGATGATCGTCGGCAGGTTGGCGGCTGCGGCGACCGCGAACGCCAATGCCACCAGGAACGCCACGTTCTGACCGTTGGCCAGGATGCCGAGACCGATTGCCAACACGCCGAGCACGACCGCGGTGATCCGCGAGACCTTCACCTGCTCGGCCTCGGTCACCTTGTCGTTCTTGAGCACGCTGGCATAGATGTCGTGCGCGAACGACGCCGACGCGGTGATGGTCAGGCCCGCGACCACCGCGAGGATCGTGGCGAACGCCACTGCGGAGATGACGCCGAGCAGCACGACGCCGCCCAGCTCGAAGGCCAGCAGCGGGGCCGCCGAGTTGACCCCGCCTGCTGCCGCGAGGATCTTGTCGGGTCCGACCAGTGCCGCCGCGCCGTAGCCCAGCACCAGGGTGAAGAGGTAGAACGCGCCGATCAGCACGATCGCCCAGACCACCGAGCGGCGGGCTTCCTTGGCCGTGGGCACCGTGTAGAAGCGCATCAGCACGTGTGGCAGTCCCGCGGTACCGAGCACCAGGGCCAGCGCCAGGGAGATGAAGTTGATCTGCGAGGTCAGAGAACCGCCGTACTGCGCCCCTGGGGCAAGGACGTCGCGCTTCGCGACCCCCTCGGTGGTGGCACTGGAGATCATCGATTGCGCAGAGCCGAGGATTTCGGAGAAGTTCAGGCCGAACTTGGCAAGCACCATCACCGTCATGAGTCCGGCGCCGAGGATCAACAGCACGGCCTTGATGATCTGCACCCAGGTGGTGCCCTTCATGCCGCCGACGAGCACGTAGACGATCATCAGCACGCCGACCACGGCGATCACGACCGACTGCCCGCTCTTGCTCTTGATGTCCAGCAGCAACGCGACCAGACCGCCGGCGCCCGCCATCTGCGCGAGCAGGTAGAACAGCGACACCGTCAGCGTCGACGTGGCGGCCGCCACCCGGACCGGGCGCTGCTTGAGCCGGAAGCTGAGTACGTCGGCCATCGTGAATCTGCCCGTGTTGCGCAGCAATTCGGCGACGAGCAGGAGCGCCACCAGCCAAGCCACCAGGAAGCCGATCGAATACAGGAAGCCGTCGTAGCCGTAGACGGCGATGGCTCCTGCGATGCCGAGGAAGCTGGCCGCCGAGAGATAGTCACCGGCGATGGCGATGCCGTTCTGCGGACCGGAGAACGAACGCCCACCGGTGAAGAACTCGTCGGCAGTGGCGTTCTTCTTGCTGGCCCGGATCACCACGATCATCGTGATGACGACGAACAGGGCGAAGATGCCGATGTTGGCGGCCGGGTTGCCGACCGTGGAATCCGCTGCATACAAGGTCACTTGACGCGTCCTTCCAGCTCTTCGCGGATCGCGGCCGCGCGCGGATCGAGCTCCCGGTTGGCGAAGCGCACGTAGATGCCGGTGATCGCGAACGTCGTGAAGAACTGGCCCAGCCCGATCAGCAGGCCGACGTTGACGTTGCCGAACACCGGGGTGGCCATGAAGTCGTGGGCGAACGCACCCAGCACGACGTAGGTGGCGTACCAGATGAGGAAGAACGCCGTCATCGGAAACACGAAGCGGCGCAGGCGACGCTTGAGCTCGACGAACTCGGGCCTCGCCTGCATGTCGAGAAACTCTTGGCCACTGTGGGCCGGTGGAAGATCGGTCGTTGACACCGCGTCCTCTCCTGACATTCGATTGTGTGCCGGAACTTGCAGGTGAGCATATTGAGAGCCAGGTCACATCAGGGCCGGTTTCGTGGGCCGGACGCCAAAGCCGGGCAGGCCTGCGCTGAGCGGTTCCTCGCGGGCGACGAACGGTCCGAAGGTCAGGAGCGGGGCAAGCGCTCGACGCCCATCCCCAGCCCTTCTGGGACGTGCATCCTGGCGAAGACGCTGGCCACGTCCGGTGGCCGCGACGACGCCGTGACCCGGCTGACCACCACCATCGTGAAAAAGGCCAGTGGAACGGTGATGGCGGCGGGGTAGCCGACGATGGCGGCGGGCCAGCCACCGAGCAGTCGGTCGTCGATGCCGCCGGTGATGGCCAACGTGGTTGCCACGCCGGACGACACGCCGCCGACCGCAAGCCCCCACGCCGCCCCGACGCTCGTCAGCCCGCGCCACCAGATGCCCAACACCAGCAGGGGGCACAGCGTCGACGCCGCCACCGCGAAGGCGAGGCCCACGCTGCGCGACAGTTCCAACGACGACGCCAGCAGCGCCAACGGGATCGGCACCAGCCCGCCGATCAGCGCGGCGACGCGGAAGTCACGCACCCGGCCCCGCAGCACGTCGGTCGACAGCGCGCCGGCGATGCTGACGAGTAGGCCCGAGGACGTCGCGAGGAATGCGGCGATGGCTCCGGCCGCCACCAGAGCCGCCAGCACGGCGCCGACGCCTCCGCTGATCGCGGCACTCGGCAGCAGCAGCACGGCGGCGTCCGAGGTGCCGGTGATGAGAAGCTGCGGCACGAACTGTCTGGCGAACACGCCGAGCAGCGTCGGAAACAGATAGAACAGCGAGAGCAGGGCGATCACCGCCAGCGCGGTCCGGCGAGCCGCCCTGCCGTCGGGATTGGTGTAGAACCGCACCAGCACGTGGGGCAGTCCCATCGTGCCAAGGAACGTCGCGACGATGATCGACAGCACTTGATACAGAGGATGGCTGCCGCCCAGACCGCGCCCCGACGCGATCCAGTCGCTGCCCGTGCTCGGCGCACCCGCGACGACCGGTGTCGCCGCACCCGCTGCCAGCGTCAACGTGCTGCCCCGACCGAGCGTGTACCGGCCCGGCGAGGCGAACGGCGTGTCGGCCACGCGCTGGCCGTCGACGTCGCCGGTGATCCGGATCCCCGCGGGCTCGGCGACCTGGACGACCACGTCCGTCTCGACCGTCACGGTGGTCTGCTGCAACACGGTGGGCGGCAGTGGTGCGTCGAGGTTTGCGCCGTCGCGGACGAAGAGCACCGCCAGAGCCAGGGCGGGCACGGCTATCGCCGTCAGCTTCAACCAATACTGGAAGGCCTGAACGAACGTTATCGACCGCATTCCGCCGCCGACGACGTTCACGATCACGATGGCGCCGACCGCCAGCGGACCGACCCAGACCGGCAGACCCAGAAGCGTTTTCAGCGCCAGCCCCGCGCCCTGATACTGAGGTACCAGGTAGAAGACGCAGATCACCACCACGACGAGCATCGCGATCTTGCGCAATCGCGGTGAACCCAAACGGAATTCGGCGAAGTCGGGCACGGTGTAGGCGCCCGAGCGGCGAAGCGGCGCGGCCACGAACAACAGCAGGGCGAGGTACCCCGCGGTGAAGCCCACCGGATACCACAGCGCGTCGGCACCGTACTTTGCGATCAAACCCGCGACACCGAGAAACGATGCAGCCGAAAGGTATTCGCCAGAGATGGCGGCCGCGTTCCACTGCGGGCCGATGCTACGCGAGGCGACCAGGAAGTCCGACGTCGTGCGGGACAGTCGGATGCCGTAGACGCCGATGCCGATCGTGGCGAGGGCCGCAGCCAGTAGGGCGGCAGCCGTCAACGGTGCGCCGGTCATGGTTCGCCGTCGACGACGCGGACGAAGTCCTTCTCACCCTGCTCGGCCAGCCGCACGTACAGCCGCCCGACCCCGTACAACACCGGATAGACGAGCACCGCCAAGATCAGCCAGTTCAGTCGGATGCCGAGCACGTGTACCTCGGCGATCTCGGGAAACATGCCCATCAGCAACGGGATTGCCGCCACCGCGCACACCACCACCGCGGCCAGCCGCAAGGCCAGGCCCAGTTGGGCGCGCACCAGGCCACGCACCAGTGCGTCGCCGACCTGGGTCTGCTCCTGTACCTCGACGCGCGTGCGGATGACTCTGGCGCCCCGGCGCTTCGCCAGGATCACCCGCTCCCGCTGCGGCCTAGTCATCGCCCGGCCTGAGATTGCGCATCGGCTCCCGGATCAGCCGGTCGCGCAGTTCGCGTGCCTGTCGTCGGCTGACGGGCAGCTCCACCGGTGGCGACGCGCCGTTCGCGCGCAGGCGTACCAGCACGGCGCCGTCCGCCGTCCGCAGCCCGATCACCAACCGCAGCGCCACCAGGTAGGACCGGTGGATGCGCTGAAATCCGCGGTCCCGCCAACGGGATTCGAGGATGCTCAGGGGAATCCGCACCAGGTGCGCGCCCGACTCGGAGTGCAGCCGCGCGTAGTCGCCCTCCGCCTCCACCCAGCCGATGCTGTCCCTGCGCACCAGATGAGTGATGCCCCCGAGCTCCGCGGGGATGACGTCGTCTTCGTCGTTCTGGTCTCTGACTTCGTCGCGGGGCTGGTCGATCGGTGCGGCGAGCACCCGACGCACGGCCTCGTCGAGCCTGCTCTGCCTGATTGGCTTGAGTAGGTAGTCGACGGCGCCGACGTCGAACGCCTCGACGGCCTTGTCGTCGTGAGCCGTCACGAACACGACGGCGGGACGATACGAGTAGTTGGCGAGCACACCTGCCAGCTCGAGACCGCTCAGCCCCGGCATGTTGATGTCGAGGAAGACCGCGTCGAAGGCCTGACGGTTCAACTCCCGAAGGGCCGAGGTCGCATCGCTGGCCTGGAACACCTCGCCGATGCAGGCGTGCCTGCCCAGCAGGTAGACCAGCTCGTCGAGCGCGGGTGCCTCGTCGTCGACGGCCAGCACGGTGAGCAGGGCTCTGTCCGTCTTGCTCACCCGAATGCACCTCCGCCGGCCCGGACTCCCGACCGGAACTTCGGGACCCGCATGATGACCTTGGTACCCGCTTCCACGGCCGTCTCGACCACCAGACCGTAGTCGTTTCCGAACGCCGCCCGCAGGCGATGGTCGACATTCGTCAGCCCGACGTGGGCCGAATGGCCGTTCACGTTGGGTACCCCGTCGGCCAATGCGTCGGCGGGCCCGGATCGCAGGGCTTCGGGTTCCATCCCGACGCCGTCGTCCTCGACGGTGATGACGCAGTCGGTGCCGTCGTCACGCGCGACGATCTCGACGGTGCCACCGCCGCGACCGGCGAACCCGTGCCGAACCGCGTTCTCCACCAACGGTTGCAGTGCCAGGAACGGGACGACGACGCCGAGCATCTCGGGCGCCACCTGAAGCCGGACGACGAGAGCGTCGCCGAACCGGGCGCGCTCCAACGTCAGGTAGCGGTCGATGTTGCGCAGTTCGTCGGCCAGCGTGGTGAACTGCCCGGCGGCGCGAAACGAGTAGCGGGTGAAGTCGGCGAACTCGAGGATCAGGTCGCGGGCGCGGTCGGGATCGGTACGCACGAACGACGCAATGGTGTTGAGCGCGTTGTAGATGAAGTGCGGACTGATCTGGGCGCGCAACGCCAGCACCTCGGCACGGTCGAGGCGGGCGCGCGACGCGTCGAGGTCGGCGAGCTCGAGCTGGCTGGCGGCGTAGCTCGCGACCTCGCCGATGGCGCCGAGCATGCCGGGCCCCGGCTGGCGGGACGTCACCGCGACCAGCACGCCCAGCGCGTCGCCGTCGTCGGTGAGCAGTGGTTGGGCGACCATCGCTCCGGCGCGGTGCGCCGACATGATGCGGCGCTGCCCCGCCAGCGCCTCGGTTGCAGCGCGTTCGGCGGCGTCGAATGCGTCGGGTGTCCAGGTCGCACGGTCCGACGGGTCATGGGCCAAGCGATCACCGGCAGCGTCGAACACCACGACGGCATCGGCACCGGTGAGCTGCCGAAGGACGGGCGCGGCACGATGCGCGGATTCAGCGTCGAGTCCGTGCCGCAACGCGTGCGCGGCGAGGGAGGCGGTGTGCAGCGCGTCGTGCACGGCCCGCTCGGTGGGGGTCGCGACGACTCGTCGGGTGCGCACCGCGACGACCGCCGCCGCGGTGGCCAGAATCAGCGCTGCCACCAGTGCAATCGCAAGCTCGCCCGGCATCTCACCTCACATCTCGTGCGGGTGCTCGTCACCTTAGACCGGCCGAAAGGCGACACTGCAGATAGACGTCCTCGCCACGATGCCGCGGCCGCCTGCTGATCCGGGCCTGCGGCCAGTGGCGAGTCGTCGTCGCCTACTGAACGGGGCAGGCGTACTTTCTGGCCACGTCCATCACTCGCTGCTGGGCTCCGGGGCCGATGACACCCTGAGCGGCCAGTTCCAACCCGATGTATCCCGGAAAACCGCCGATGCACGCTTGGTGAGCAACTCGCCAGGCGGTGTCTGGATTCAGGTGGTAGCCATTGCGTTCCAGGCCTTGCAGGTATTCGTCGAATGCCGGCGTGCCCTGGTCTGGCACCGCTTGAGCCGTGCCGGCCAACGCAATTGCCGCAACGACCGCCGCGACGATAGGCGCGATCACCCGTCTCATGTCCGTCTCCTAGCGGTGTATCCACCCGGTATCGGCTCAACGATCGCACACCCCACGGCAAACAGTCCCGCGAACCGGCCAACCCGTCCATGCCCGAGCAACTGCGGCCGGTCGGCTCCGCCGAAGTCCCGGTGGCCGGTCACCTTAGACTGGCCGAATGGCGAAACTGCAGCTAGTGCAAGATCCGGCCGCCGATGAGCTGTTGGAGTCCAACCCCTTTGCGCTGCTGGTCGGCATGATGCTTGATCAGCAGATCCCCATGGAGGTGGCGTTCGCCGGACCGCGCAAGCTCGCCGATCGCATGGGTGGGCTCGACGCTCGTCAGATCGCCGACTACGAGCCAGAGGCCTTCATCGCGCTGTGTTCGGAAAAACCTGCGGTGCACCGGTTTCCGGGCTCGATGGGCAAGCGCCTGCAGACGCTGGCCCAAGCCATCGTCGACGAGTACGACGGCGAGGCGGCCGCGATCTGGACCGCCGGTGATCCCGACGGCGCCGAGGTGCTGCGTCGGGTCAAGTCCCTGCCCGGCTTCGGCGATCAAAAGGCGAGGATCTTCCTCGCGTTGCTCGGCAAGCAGTACGGCGTGACGCCCGCGGGTTGGCGCGAGGCAGCGGGGGACTACGGCAACGTGGGAACGCACATGTCCGTGGCCGATGTCGTCGATGCGGGCTCGCTGGAGAAGGTGAGGTCGTACAAGAAGGCCGCCAAGGCGGCAGCGAAGGCGAAGGCCTGAGCCATGGATGAAGCGAAGGCAAAGGCCTGATTCCCGCACTAGGGCGAGGCGCGGAGGTCTCGCCTTGCGTGCTCGTGGGATCGTAAACGCATGGCGAAAACACACCTGAGCTGTCCCTGCGGGGAGGCTATCACCGGCACCGACGAGGACGACCTCGTCGAGAAGACCCAGCAGCACCTCTCGGAGGCGCACCCCGGCAGGGAGTACGACCGCGAGATGATCCTGTTCATGGCCTACTGACCCGCTCGCGCCGGTCGAGTTCCGCGGACGGTCGGCGTCAGGGGACGACCGTCGAGCCGATCGTCGGCATGAACTGACACTGTTTCTCCGTGGTGGAGACCTGTCCGAAGATCGTCGACATGATGCTGCCCGATCCGGTGTCGGCGATGACCGTCAGCGTCGTCGGCCCCTGGGGGTTGATGTCTGCCTGCGGCTTGAGCGTCGCGGTACCGGACTTGCCCGTCGTGAGATTCACCCAGGTGACATTGAGCGGCAGCTTCTGCACCGCGGCGGGACCGGGGGTGCCCATCGCCGTGAACACGTAAGCCGTCTGGCCGGGACCAGGGCCGGGTTTCGGGATCGACGCGGGACCAGCGACCGAGATCGCCGTCGCCAGCACGTTGCCGCCATCGCTGGTGCACCCGTTGCCAATCGACGGATACATGAAGTCCTGCGTGGTTGGGGCATCCGGGCCGAACGCGGGGGACGGCGTCCCGTCGGGGCCGACGGGTGCGGCCAGTGGGGCCGCGTCCGGCAGGGGCACTGCGTCGGGAGCGGGCACGGCGTCCGGCGCGGGGGCCGCCTCCGGCGTCGGGGCAGGCGGGGGTGCCGGAATGACGGCGTCGGGCGCAGGTACCGCCGCGGGAGCCGGCGCCGCCTCGGGGGCAGGCGCGGCGAGGCCCTCTGCCTCGGGAGCGGGCCCTGCGGCGTGCGCGGGGTTGACGCCCTGCGGCAGATGCGCCTCGGTACCGGGTAGCGCACCCGCCGCAGGCACGTGAGCCACCTGCGGATCGGCGACGAACTGGTTCACCGCCGCCGCCACGTTCTTCGAACTGTCCGGTGCCGCACTGTTACCCGCGAACGCCGCGGCGGCGGCCATCAACATTGACGCGGCGTTCGACGGGTCGCCCGCCGCCTGCTGAATGGCAGGCCCGAGGCTTTCCATCGCGGGCAGACCAGGCGCTTGCAACCCGCTGATGGGCAGCGGCAGCGGTGGCGCGGGTTCCGCGTGGGCGGCCGGCTGACCGCTCAGCGTCAGCGCGGCCGACGCACCCAGTGCGACTAGCAGCGTCCTGGTCGATGGCATGGCTCTCCCTGATTCGTAGGTTTAGCGGTCGAGTTCGGCGGCGATCAGGGCAGGCCGGATACCGGGAACATCAGAGGCGCCAGGTTGCCCATCGCGCTGGGCGGTGCTGCCGGGACGGCGGCTGCCACGGCTGCAGGAGCGGCAGCCACCGCGGGTGCAGCGGCCGTTGCGGGCAGCGTGGCGGGGACCGCGGTCGGTGACTTGGGCAGCAGGTTGGCCAGAGGAGTGCCTGCCGGCATCAGGGAGGCCAGATCACCGGGGAAGTTGACCTGTTGCGGCAAGGGCAGGGGGCTGCCGGGGACCTGAGGGATCTGCACCTCGGCAGTGGGGATCAAGCCCTGTGCCGGTGCCGGGGCGGCGGGGGCGGCCGCGGGAGCAGCGGCCGGAAGGCCGGTCGCCGGAAGGCCCGTTGCGGGAAGCGCGGCGGGCGCCTGAGGCAACGACACCGAGGCCGTGGCGGCGGGAGCGGGCGCGGCGGGGGCCGCCGCGGCGGCAGGCGCACCGGAGAACGCCGATGCGAGTCCCTGCAACATCTGCGGGGCCATCGCCGGATTGAGGAAGGGCAGGTTCGGCACGTTCGGGATCGCCGGCGCGGGCGCCGGTTCGGCCGACGCGGTAGCGCTGAGCACCAGTGCGCCGGGTACCGCGCAGGCGGCGGCAATCACGCTGGTGGCGAACAATTTTCTGGCGAAGTGCATGGTTCTCCCGATCCGTTGAGGGCACGTCTTCACCGAAGCTACGGAGTTACTGAAGTTACTCAAGTGACACGTGTGGCATTTATGCAACCGTTACTGACACGACGGCCGATGGTGACCGAACGGGCCTGGGCGAGCGAAGCGGCGGGAGTGACGGGCCTGGGCGAGCGAAGCGACGGGAGTGACGGGCCTGGGCGAGCGAAGCGACGGGAGTGACGGGCCTGGCGAGCGAAGCGACGGGATTAACTACAGTCGGAGCAATCAGCGCCACACCCGCCAGGCCCGCCGCCACGCTGCGCGACCGACTCGTCGGCGCCGCGCCGTACCTGCTCGCACTGAGCATCCTCGCGCGTCTGGTCCTCACGTACGTGGCCCCAAACGGCGCGAACTTCGTCGATCTACACGTCTACGTCGGCGGCGCGGCGACCATCGGCACCGGTGCGCCGCTGTACGACTTCGTCTATGCCGATCAGACTCCCGACTTTCCCCTGCCCTTCACCTATCCGCCGTTCGCCGCCCTGGTGTTCTGGCCGCTGCACCTCGTCCCGTTTGGGCTGTTGGCGTTGCTCTGGCAGCTCGGGACCATCGCCGCGTTGTACGGCGTGGTGTGGGTCAGCCTTCGCCTGCTCGGCCAACCCGACCACCGTCTCGCGATGGCGTGGACGGCGGTGGGCGTCTGGACCGAACCACTGCGGAGCACCTTCGACTACGGCCAGATCAATGTGGTCCTGGTTCTCGCGGTGCTCTGCGCCGTCGACAGCAGCCGGGGGTGGCTTTCGGGACTTCTGGTGGGGCTCGCCGCGGGCGTCAAGCTCACCCCCGCAGTCTCCGGGTTGTACTTCGTCGGTGCCCGCCGATGGGATGCCGTGGCGTTCTCGGCGGTGAGCTTCTTTGGCACCGTTGGACTTTCGATGCTATTGCTCGGCGACCAGGCGCGGTACTACTTCACCGATTTGCTCGGCGACGCCGACCGGATCGGTCCCATCGGTACGTCGTTCAACCAGTCGTGGCGTGGCGCGGTGTCACGGATCCTTGGCCACGACGCGGGCTATGGACCCGTCGTCGTCGCCGCACTGGTGGTGACGGCGGTCGTCGCGCTCCTCGCCTGGCGGGCGGTGGGCGCCGATGACCGCCTCGGGGCGATCGTCGTCGTTCAGCTCTTCGGACTGCTGCTCTCGCCCATCTCTTGGACCCACCACTGGGTGTGGTTGGTTCCCTTGATGATTTGGTTGTTGCACGGCGCTCTGAGCGACCGCCGCGGCGCTCGGATCCTCGGCTGGGGGTGGTTGGTGCTGACGCTCGTCGGCGTGCCGTGGCTGCTGAGCTTCGCGCAGCCGACCATCTGGGAGATCAGTCGCCCGTGGTACCTGGCGTGGGCAGGGCTGGTGTACGTGGTGGCCACGCTGGCCACCCTCGGGTGGGTTGCGGCTACCGGCCGACGATCGAGTCGATCTCCCGAGCCATCTCGAGGTCCTTTTCGGTGATGCCACCCTCCGAATGGGTAACGAGCGTGAAAGTCACCGTCCGCCAACGGATGTCGATGTCGGGGTGATGGTCCTTCTGTTCGGCCCGCTCGCCGACCCGGCGGACCGCGTCGATGCCGTCGAGGAAGGCCGGAAACTTGATCGACCGGTGCAGTGTTCCGTCGGAGTGCTCCCAGCCGTCGAGGTCGGGCAGTGCGGCGTCCACTTGTTCGTCCGTTAACACAGCCATCGTTCCGACGTTATACCGTCGCTGCGTGTCGAACCAGGTCGTCGTAGCGGGTGCACTGATCTCCGGTCGCGCGCTGCTGGTGGCCCAGCGCAAGCGACCGCCGGAGCTGGCAGGCATGTGGGAACTCCCTGGCGGCAAGGTAGTCACCGGCGAGAGCGAAGCCGATGCGCTGGCCCGCGAGCTGGACGAGGAACTAGGCGTCGAGGTAGCCGTCGGCGCTCGGCTGGGCCACGACGTCGTTCTCGGCGATGCGATGACGTTGCGCGCCTATCTGGTGACGCAGACTGGCGGCAGCCTCCAGCCGCGCGACCACCGCGCGCTGCGATGGGTGACCGCTGGCGAGCTGGACGCGTTGGAGTGGGTGCCCGCCGACCGGGGGTGGGTGCCGAATCTGGCGGTTGCGCTGCGCGAAGGCTGACGACCGTGGGCCTCGGGCACGTCAGATGCCGCCCGGATTCATCCGCGAGGCCCACGCTCGACGACGAACGGGTGACATCCGGCACACCGTCAGGCAGCAACCCCGCAGCGGGGTCTCGACGGCCATCGCCGAGGTCGCCGCGTCGACCGGTGCTGGATGTGCCGGGCCAGCGTGTCGGTCCGTCCACGCCTTCCGCGCTGGACGACGAGCAGTCGACGCGCGAGCGGGAACCCGCGTTTGGCCAGGTAATCAGGCCTTTCTGGCGCGTTTGAAGACCTTCTCGAGCTCCTTGCCCCGGATCCCCGACAGCTCGGCCTTGTGCACCTTGTGCAGCACCAACGGGCACCGCTTGCATCGCGGCTTGCTTCGGCAGCACTTCTTCTTGGGCTTGGTCGTGGCGAACTTCTCGAACTTCACGCTACCGTCCGGCGCCTTCCCTCGTTTTCGCGAATGCCCACCCACGCTGCGACAATCTTGACGTGGATGCTCGCCCCGATTTTCGCAATGTCGCCATCGTCGCTCACGTCGACCACGGTAAGACCACCCTCGTCGACGCCATGCTCCGGCAGTCCGGGGCACTGACGCACCGTGGCGACGACACCGTCGAACGCCTGATGGACTCCGGTGACCTGGAGAAGGAAAAGGGCATCACCATCCTGGCGAAGAACACCGCCGTGCACCGTCTGAACCCGGACGGCAGCATGACCGTCATCAACGTGATCGACACACCCGGCCACGCCGACTTCGGTGGCGAGGTGGAGCGCGGCCTGTCGATGGTCGACGGCGTGCTGCTTCTTGTCGACGCGTCCGAGGGTCCGCTGCCGCAGACGAGGTTCGTGCTGCGCAAGGCGCTGTCCGCGCACCTCCCGGTGATCCTGTGCGTGAACAAGACCGACCGCCCCGATGCGCGCATCGCCGAGGTGGTCTCCGAGAGCCACGACCTGCTGCTCGACGTCGC
>NZ_JBEVLO010000117.1:0-4335 GCF_040509115.1 Mycobacterium sp.
AGGCACCACGCGCCTGGCACGCCTCTGAGGTCGTGCTCGCCGCGGTCGGTGAACGTCCGGCGTGAGCCGGTGACGATCTCCTTGACCGTCGAGGACACCAGGACCTCGCCAGGCCCCGCGAGTGCCGAGACGCGCGCGCCGATGTGCACTGCCATGCCCGCGATGTCCTGGCCCCGCATCTCGACCTCACCCGCGTGGATTCCGACCCGAACCTCGATGCCCAGCCCGCGTACGGCGTCGACGATGCCCTCGGCGCAGTCCAGTGCGACGCTGGGGCTGCTGAACGTTGCCACGAAACCGTCACCGGCCGTATTGACTTCACGACCGCCGAAGCGTTGCAACTCCCGGCGCACCAGGATGTCGTGGCTGTCGAGCAGGTCTCGCCAGTGATCGTCGCCAATGGCCGCAGCGCGTTCGGTCGATGCGACGATGTCGGTGAACACGATCGTGGTGAGCACGCGCTCGGCATCCGAACCGCCGCGCTTGCCGGTGACGAACTCCTCGATCTCGGCCAGGATCGGCAGGGTGTCGCCCACCCAGTAGAGCGTGTCGGAGCCCGGCAGCTCGACGTAGCGCGCGCCTGCGATGTGATCGGCCAGATACCGACCGTGACCGACCGGCACGAAGTGGCACTCGTCGCGATGCATGATCAACGTCGGCGAGGTGATCGACGGCAGGGTCTCTCGCGCGTCGGCTTCGACGAGTGCCTGACTCGACCGGCGGGCCATGCTCGGCGAGGCGGCCCGGTTGCCCGCCGCGTCCCACCACGTCCGGAACGCCTGATCACGCGACACCGAAGGGGCGACGAGTCGCAGTACGTCGAACCCCTGCTCGACGGCGTCGGGCTCCATCGCGACCGTGGTGAACGGGTTGGCGCCCCCAAAGTGCGCGCCGACCTGGTAGTCGGGCGCCCACATCGCCCTTGCGGCCGCGTTGAGGAGCACCAGGCCAGACACCCGCTCAGGATGCTCGGCCGCCAGGACCAGCGCACTCATGGCGGTGAACGCCGATGCGAGCAGCGTGGCCCGCTCGGAGCCGACCGCATCCATCACGGCCAGCGCGTCCTCGGCCCAGCAGGCAGGCGTGACCTTGTCGGCACCGATGCGCGACGACATGCCCATCCCTCGGTGGTCGAAGCGGATCACTCGACAGAATGACGACAGCCGCCGATAGAACCGGTACATCGTCGGTTCGGAGTCGATCGAGTCGATCGGGATGAACGGTCCGGGCATGACGACCAGATCGAACGGTCCATCACCGAGAACCTGGTAGGCAATGTCGAGATCGCCTCGCGATGCGTAGCGAGTCCGGGGTGCCCGCGAAACGGGTACGGCCACGCGTTCAGGCTAGTTCACGGCGCCTGACTTGACCCCGGCTTCGCCACCTTCGGAGCCACCTTCGCCGCTGAGCGCGAACAGGCCCTCCGACGTCTGCTCCACGAGGCCATCGGTCAGCAGTGAGCCAAGCGCCCGGTCCCGTTGCGCCGTGTCGGTCAGCCACACCACGTCCAGTTGCGCTCTGGTGACCGGAGCGGCGTTGGCGCGCAATACGTCCAATAGGCGTCCGCGAACCTGCCGATCGGTGCCCGCGTACTTCTGCGCTCGACGCGCGGGAGCGGTCGACGGTGGGAATCCGGCCGACCGCCACGCGCAACTGGCGAGTGGGCACACCCCGCAGCGGGGTGAACGGGACGTACACACGATCGCGCCCAGTTCCATCAACGCTATCGAGAAGCGCGGCGCGCGAGCATCATTCGGCAGCAGCGCGGCCACGTCGGCCAGATCGCGCACGCTGGCGGGGGAGTCCGCCCGGCCGTGGACCGCGCGGGCGACGACGCGCCGGACGTTGGTGTCGACGACGGGAACCCGCTTGCCGTACGCGAAGCACGCCACTGCCCGTGCGGTGTAGGTGCCAACGCCCGGCAACGCCAGGAGGGCGTCGACGTCGGCGGGGACGACGTCGTCGTGCTCGGTGGCGATCGCCGTCGCACATTCGTGTAGGCGCTTGGCGCGGCGCGGATAGCCGAGCTTGCCCCAGGCGCGGAGCACGTCGGCCGCACTCGCCGCCGCCGTGGCGGACGGCGTCGGCCAACGGGCGATCCAGGCCAGCCAGATGGGTTCGACCCTGGCGACCGGGGTCTGCTGCAGCATGAACTCGCTCACCAGGATCTGCCACGCCGACACCCCGGGCTGCCGCCACGGCAGATCGCGGTGGGCGCGGTCGTACCACCGTAATAACTCGCCGCTATCAACCGTCACGGCCGACTCCAGGCAGAATGTGCGCATGCCGAATACGAGTCCGATAACCGCATGGAAGGCACTGAGCGAGGGTAACGAGCGCTTCGTTGCAGGGAAGCCCGAGCATCCCAGTCAGAGCATCGAGCACCGAACCAGCCTCGCCGAGGGTCAGAAGCCGACGGCCGTGGTGTTCGGCTGCGCGGACAGCCGGGTGGCCGCCGAGATCATCTTCGACCAGGGCCTCGGAAACATGTTCGTCGTGCGGACCGCAGGTCACGTGCTGGACTCCGCCGTCCTCGGGTCCATTGAGTACGCCGTGACCGTGCTCAACGTCCCGCTCATCGTCGTGCTGGGTCACGACAGCTGCGGAGCGGTCAAGGCGACGCTGTCCGCTCTGGACGACGGCGAGGTGCCCGGCGGCTACGTGCTCGACATCGTCGAACGCGTGACACCGTCCATCCTGCTCGGGCGCAAGGAGGGACTGACCAGAGTCGACGAGTTCGAGGCGCGCCACGTCACCGAGACCGCCAAGCAACTGGTGAGCCGCTCGACGGCCGTGTCCCAAGCCGTGCAGGCGGGCAGGTTGGCGATCGCGGGGGTGACCTATCAGCTGGCCGACGGCCGGGCCGTTCTGCGCGAATCCGTCGGCGACATCGGCTGAGGTTGGCCCGCGACACGCCGAGCGAGGTCGAACGGGTGCGCTCAAGCTCGCCTTACCGTGGTATTCGTGCTGGAAACTGAACCGCATAGCCCGCTGCCGCCGGAGATTTACCGGCGCCGACGGTTTCTCGCGCTGGGTGTCGGGGCGCTCGTTCTCGTCATCGTCGTGGTCATCGGCGTGGTGGTGTTCAGCAACAGCACCAGCGGAGAGACGACGGATGCTCCGCCGGCCGCCACCGCCACCGCCGCACCGCCGACGCCGCTGCCAGGGGAGAACCCCGAAGTGAAGTCCCCGGTCCTGCCGCCCGCCCCGCAAGTCCCAGCGCCGACGCCAACGCCCACTGCGGCCGTCGTGCCGCCGCCGGTACTGCAGGAGGGCGAGGACTGCCCGGATTCGACGCTCGCCGTCAAGGGCATCACCAGCCAGCCCGACTACGTCATCGGCGATCAACCGAAGTTCACCATGGTCGTCACCAACATCGGCCTCGTCGCGTGCAAGCGTGACGTCGGCGCTGCAGTGCTCGCGGCCTACGTCTACGGTCTGGACAACAGCCGGCTGTGGTCCAACCTGGACTGTGCGCCGTCCAACGAGACGCTGGTCAAGACGTTCAACCCCGGCGAGCAGGTAACCACCGAGGTGACGTGGACGGGGATGGGATCGGCGGCGAACTGCCCGCTGCCCCGGCAACCGATCGGACCCGGCACGTACAACCTGGTCGTTCAGCTGGGCAACTTGAGGTCGGCCACGGTTCCGTTCATCCTCGCCGAGGCCGCCGTGCCGCCGCCGGGTGAGGCGCCGCCGGCGGAGGTCGCTCCGGCACCGCCCGCCGACGAGGTCCCGGCTCCTGCGGGTTAAGCGTCACCAGACCGTCGCGGTCCAGGGTCCAGGGTTTGGCTTCGTTGCTGCTTCGTCGAGTTCGCGTTCCCGCGGTCATTTCATCGACGGTGCGGGCGGGGGCTCGTCCGACTGATGTCAGTGACGCCCGAGTCCCCGGATCGCCGCCGGAAGCGTTGGTATGCGCATCCGCGTCTGACTCCAAGGGCGTCGCCGATCGCTTGCCATGACAAGCCCTGGTCGCGGCCCGACAGGATGGCGGCCCGCAGGTCGTCTTTGGCAGCCACGAGGGCATCTCGTCCCGGACTTCGTTTGGCTGCGTCCACCGCCGCCGCGGCATCGACGATCTCTCGGATCCCGGTTGCCTCGAACGGTGAAGACGGGAGCCTGTAGCTGGTGTTCATCGCTCTTGGTCACCGGCCTTCCTCGCGGGCGCGTTACCCGACTCCATCGACCTTCCGCCGACAGAGCGTCGGCAACCAGGGCCGTTCGACCCTGAGCGCGGTGACCAATGGCCTCAGCGCCTAGACGGACGCAGGTGATCGCCTTCGGCGGCCTGGGGTCACGCCATCTGATCGGTGATCGTCGACTCGGCGAGTTGGG
>NZ_JBEVLO010000118.1:0-6079 GCF_040509115.1 Mycobacterium sp.
GCTGGTGGCCTGCTGCCACGCGCGCGTTCCCGGCGCGTCGGTGACCACCGCCCCGGCGACGCTGCCGAAGTAGTCGAAGCCGGCCACCGCGCCGGAGACCAACAGCGCGGCAGCGAGATTCCATCCGTCGAGCAGGTAGACGATCCAGGCCGCCACGACACCCAGCTGCACCATGACGACCGGCACTCCGAACAGTGCCGACTGGACGCGGTGTTCGCGAACCGCAGCGCCGACCCGGCCGCGGTCGACGCGATCGAGGTGGGCTCGCACGTCCTCCGTTGCGGCGGCGAGTTTGACGGTGCGCATGCACTCCAGCGCCGAGACCAGTGACCGGCCGAACTCGGCACGGGTCTGCGAGGCCGCGGCGGCCGAACGCCCCGCCATCGGCCGCCCCGCCACCGAAGCGATTGCCGCCGCGACCATTACGGCCAATAGGATGGCGCCCGCGATGGCCGTCCCGCCGAGAAACGACGCGATGACGACGACGATCAGCCCGCTGACGACGTCGTTGCAGTTGTCGGCGTAACGGAGGAATCGGTCGGCGTCCAGAACCCGCGACACCACTTCACCCGGCGGCGTACGGGCCAGCCGATGCTGCTTGGTCTGCGCGTCGAGCACCGTCATCCTGATCCGCAGCGAGCACACCGACCACCACGGCACGAACCGGCGGATGGCCCAGGCCAGGACGAACGGTTCCAGGCCGATGCTGACCACCGCCGCGACGGTGAGCAACACCGGCGTGTGGCCGTCGCGCAGACTTTGGACGAGTCGTCCCCACACGAAGCCGCTGACGGCGCCGGTCGCGCCGAGCAGTCCCGTGAGCATGAACAGTGCGCTGCCCATCAGCCCCCAGGAGGGGTGCACCCGCACCATGCGGGCGATTCCGCGGGCCAGGCTCGGGCCGCCGTCGACGTCCGGCATCTCGGGTGGCGGTCCTTGACGTCGGGCGCCGCCGATCGCGGTGTCCTCGCCAACCCTCGGCGGGCCCGGCGCCTCCTGCGTCCGCTCTGAGGCGTGATCGGTCTCCGCGGCGTCGAGGAGTCGACGGAACGGCCCCGGCCGGGATTCCAGGTCGGCGCGCGAACCCTCGTCGACGATCCGGCCGCGGTCGAGAACGGCGACCCGATCGGCACGTGCGACGGTGGACAGGCGGTGCGCAATGAGAATGCCCGTCCGGTCGGTCAGCAGTCGGTCCGCGGCCCGGACCACCCTGGACTCGGTGAGCGGGTCCATGCGTGCCGTGGCCTCGTCGAGGATGACGACGCGGACGGCGCGGACCAGCAACCTGGCGAACGCCACTAGCTGCTCCTCACCCGCCGACAGCGTCGTACCGCCGGGACCAAGGACCGTGTCGAGGCCGTCGGGCAGGCTGTCCACCCAGTCGGTGAGGTCGAGTTCGGTGACGGCGGCGCGCACCCGTTCGCGAGGCAGGTCGCCGAACAGCGCGACGTTTTCGGCCAATGTTCCGGCGAGGATCTCGGTGCGCTGGGTGACCACGCCGACCGACGCCCTCAGTTGCTGCAGGTCGAAGTCGAGCACGTCGACCCCGGCCAGGAACAGCGAGCCACGCTCGGGGTCGACCGCACGCGATACCAGCGACGCGAGCGTCGACTTGCCCGAACCGGTCCGGCCGACGAGCGCGCACGTGGAACCGGCCGCCACCCGTAGGTCGATCCCTTCGAGGGCGAAGACCCCCTCGCCGTAGGCGAAGTGCAGGTCGCGCAGTTCGATGTCGACGGGTCCGGGGGGCAGGTCTTGTCCCCCACCGGGTTCCGGCTCGCTGCCGAGGAGCTCGCGGATGCGGATGACGGCACCCATGCCCGCTTGGAGTTCGGGAAGCTGACGGGCGAGCTGGGCGATCTCGTTGACCAGCGTGGCGCTGACGAGGAAGAGGGTGATCAGCTGCGCGATGTCCAGGTCCCCGTCGGCGACCAACGCGACACCTGCGATCAGCACACCGCCGAGGAGCGCGTGCAGCAGACCGCCTGCGCGGATCGTGATCCGTGATTCGACGGCAACCACGGCGCGGACCCTGCTCTGGATCTTGCTGGAGAGCTCGGCGCAGCGCCGTAGCACGTACGGCTGACCGAGGCTGGTGCGCAAGTCATCTCGCGCGGCGATGGCTTCTTCCATCGCCGCGGCATGCTCGGTCCAGGCGATCTCCTCGACGACCTTGCGAGCGCTCAGCTGGCGCAGCAGCGGCCGGATCACCAGGAAGGTCACGGGGCCGACGACGGGGAAGACGATCCACGCCGGCCACCAGGTCAGTCCCGCGACGATCCACATCGGCAAGGTGGCGAAGACGGTGCGCATCGCGTCCCACAGCTGCAGGCGGACCAGCGATCCGATCTCGTGGGTGTCGTCGTCGACGCGGTCGAGGACTTCGCCGACGGCCTGTTCCGACAGCCGGTCGAGGGGCTGGCTCAGGGCCGACGTCAGCAAGTCGCCGCGCAGCTCGCCCTCGGCACGGTCGGCGATCACCGCCCAGATCGTGCGTCCCAACGTGTCCAGCAGGGCGTACCCCAGCAGGCATCCCGCGAGAACCGCGACGGTGGGCCAGACGGGATTGGCTGCCAAGCGACCGATGACGACCGTGCCCAACGACTGCAGAGTCGCGGCGACCGCCATCGCGATGAGGGCGATGCTGGTGAGAGGTCGCCACAACCGGCGCCAGTCGACGGTGCGGTCGAGTTGGTCGCCGCTGCCCTCGCGCCCGGTGGGCGTGTGTGGTCCCGACCGAACCTCTGTGGTGGTCATGGTTTCGTGGTGGACATCGATCGGAGGCTACGCACCGGCGACGTCTGTACGCACCCCATTTTCGCCAACACCGGAGACAGACGTTACCGGAGTGACGAGCTTCGAATGCTCGGCCCCCGCGGCGGACTCATGGGCCTGCGTCGTGGTCGTGGCCGTCAACCGAGGGCGGCCTTGATGACGTCGGCCTGCTTCTGCGCCAACGCAACTGCGATGTCCGCCGGCACGGGATCGCCTGCGGCGCTGTCGAATTCCATCACGACGTACGCGGCGCCCCGGAAGAAGGTCACGACCGTCACGTCCCTCGAACCATCCGGGGAGGGCCCGGAGGCGATGACGCCCTCGGTGCCGACTGCGGCGGGCTCCGGGGCGGGCTCGGCGATCGACAGATTCAGTGCGGCCACTCCCCCGTCAAGCGCGGTCTTCGCGGCGGCGGCGTCGGGCATGACGATGATGGAGTCGCTGATCGTGCGGGTGCCGCCCTCGTTGTCGAAGGACGCGGCCGCGCCGTTCGCGCCGCCGGGGTTCGCCTGTGGTTGCGACATCGTGAAGATCTCGTCGGGGATCTGGATGTCCTCCGCCGCGATCAGCAGGGTCGTGTAGTCGACGGGGGCCGTACTCTCCGAGCTGGACGCCCGTGGCGACTGCGACGACGTCGTCGATGGGGAACCCGACGACGACGCGGACGGCCCACCGCCGCACGCGGCGCTGGTCAATGCGACGACGGCGATCACGGCCGCCACGCCAGCCGTGCAAGGAGTCATTCTCATGGCCATGCGCTCCAGTCTTGCCGCTCGGTCGTCGGGCAAACCCCGTGAACACGAAAACCCGTGGTGCAGCGCGGTCAGCGCCGCGAACAGTAACACCACGTCAGCGGCACCGGAGCCGATCGCGACGCGTTGTCAGTAACCACGCAGGATTGCGGTGGACGACGCGTGCACCACCGCGGCCGCTGTCAACAACGGCTGACATAGAGTCGGGTGGATGCGCACGAAAAGGCCTCGCAACGCCGACCAGACGCGCGCCGACATCGTGTCGGCGGCGCGCAGCCGCTTTGCGACCGACGGGTTCGAGCGCACCACCCTGCGGGTCATCGCCGCCGACGTCGGCGTGGACGCTGCGCTCGTCATTCGCTACTTCGGCAGCAAACAGGACCTGTTCGCCACGGCCACCGAGTTCAAGATCGAGCTGCCCGACATCTCCCACGCCGCCCCTGATGACATCGCGGGCATGCTGCTGCCGAGGTACTTCGCGGTATGGGAAGACGACAAGGCGTTCCTCGCACTTCTGCGGGCGGCGATGACGAGCAGGGTCGCCGCGGGCACCCTCAACACGACACTCTCGAAGCATGTCGCGCCGACGTTGAAGGCCGCCACCCCGGACCACGATCAGCAGAGGATCGCGCTGCTGGACGCCTTCGTGATCGGGTTGGCCATGACCCGCTCCGTTCTCGACGGTCTGCCGGTGGCCGAGCTCAGCCGCGACGAACTCAGCCGGTGGGCCGCGCCGATCTTCCGGCAGCTCCTGGTGGGGCCGGCGCCGTCGTGAGTACGCCGACCACGCGCGACCGCAACGCCAGCCAGACCCGGGCCGACATCCTCGCGGCGGCCCGGACCCGCTTCGGCGCCAAGGGGTATGAGCGCACGACGCTGCGCGCGGTCGCTGCCGACGTCGGCGTGGATGCGGCGCTGGTGATTCGTTACTTCGGCAGCAAGCAGGAATTGTTCGCCGCGGCCGTCGACTTCACGATCGAGCTGCCCGACCTCTCCGACGTCGACCCCGACGAGGTGGCGGGCATCCTGCTCCCGCGGTTCTTCGCCGTGTGGGAGGAGGACGAGACGTTCGTGGCGCTGTTGCGCGCGGCGACGACGAGCGAGGTGGCGGCGACGACGCTGCGCGAGGTCTTCGCCAGGCAGGTGGCGCCCAAGTTGTTCACCGCCGTGGCTGACCATCCGCTGCAGCGCATCGGGTTGATGGGGTCCTTCGTGATCGGGCTGGCCACCACCAGGTACATCCTCGCGAGCCCACCCATCGCGACCATCAGCCGTGAGGAACTCAGTCGCTGGGCCGCTCCTGTCATCGCTCAACTGCTCGTCGGACCCGCGCCGTCGGACGCCCCGGCGTGAGCCCCATCAATCGATGCGGATGACGTACGTTCCGTCCTCGTCGCGCTCGATCTGCCGGTCCCACGTATTCAGCCAGACCGGTGTCTCGCCGCGCGTTCCGATGAAGGCGTTGCGGATGGCCCCGCCCGGCTGAAGGTGCACACTCCACTCTTCGTCGCCGGTGGCCTGGATGTTCACGATCTCTTCGCCGTCGGCCCGGCGGATCGACAGTGTGCGACCGTTGACGTCCTGCTCGGTCAGTTCGGCCTCGTCATCCGTCAGTTCGTCCAGCTCGTCGTCGGGCATGTCTTCTCGGGGATCGTCAAGCACGGCACGACTGTACCGATCCGCGTTGGGCCGCTTCGGATTCGGTGCGTGCGGTAGAACTTGTTGATGGCAGCAGAGGATCGACACCAGAGTCCGGCCAAGGCCCGTTCGCTCGCGGTCGGGGCTGCGGCGGCCCTGTTGATCGGGTGTACCGCAGGCACGGCGTCCGCCGAACCCCTCGTTCCGGTGACCACGCCGACGGTCTTGGCCGAGATCCCGCACGACCCCGGCGCATACACCGAGGGCCTCGAGTTCGACGGGCCGACGCTGTACGAGTCGACCGGCGAGTGGGGCACCTCGGGGCTGCGCCAGGTCGACCCGACGACCGGCAAGGTGTTGCGCGACGTCCCGATCTCGCCGAAGTACTTCGGCGAGGGCATCACCGTGGTCGGAGACCGGATTTGGGAGCTCACCTACCGCGACGGCGTCGCGATCGAGTGGGACAGGGAAAGCCTGACCCCGATCCGGGAAGTCCCCTTCCCCGGCGAGCAGTGGGGCGTGTGCCTGGACGGGGACCGTCTGATCGTGAGCGACGGCTCCGCCGTGCTGCGCTTCCACGACCCCACCACACTCGCCGAGTTGGGGTCGGTGACCGTGACCCGCGACGGCACGCCGATGCGGGGCATCGACGAACTGGAGTGCGTCGACGGCTACGTCTGGACCGTGGTCTGGCCGACGGACACCATCGTCCGCATCGACCCGCGCACCGGATTGGTCGACAGGGTCGTCGACGGCTCGGGCCTCTGGCCGGGTGGACCGCGCGACATCGCGCAGATCCTCAGCAGCATCGCCTACTCCGGCGGCGGCGAGTTCCTCGTCGTCGGTAAACGATGGCCGACGATGTATCGCGTGCGGTTCGATCCGGCAGCTTGAGCCCGGCGGAGCCCGCGGCA
>NZ_JBEVLO010000119.1:0-6098 GCF_040509115.1 Mycobacterium sp.
GGACGGTACGGCTGCAGTGCGTTGGTCGTTGGTGGTCATGAGTTCGCCTCTCGATGGGTGCTGGTGTGCTGTGGGGTGTGCTGATCGGCGCCCTCGTCGAGCAGCTTCTCGAATAGGGCGCGGTAGTGGACGAGGGCCTGACGTTGCGCTTCGGTGCCGACGTCGCCGTACTCGGCCGCGAGGTGGATGGCATGGCCCGCCCGGTAGTTCTCGACCACGGTCGGATGGTCGACCGAGATGTCGGCGGACCGCTTCTCGAAGTCGTCGACGGGGTAGCCCCGTGCGCTCATCACCTCGGTGACCAGACGGTCGGCGTCGCCGACCGCTTGCGCCGGGGTGTCGACGAACGCGGTCTGCACGCCCCGCCAACGCTGGGCATATGCCCGGGCTGCCTCCGCGGAGAGTGGCGTGATGTCGAGCTTGGCCCGCTCGTGCTCGCGGCGCATGAGTCGCTTTTCGGCCTTCCGGGTGTCACCGGTCTCCGAGACGGTCCGCTGATACTCCGGACCGAATCTTTCCTGCAGTCCCTTGCTCTTCCTTCGACCGGTCATCGACAGTGCCAGGATCAGCACGGCCAGGACCACCAAGATGAGCACCGCAATTACAATCCATTGCCAGACAGGCATTTTCGTTCCTCTCTACTCGTTGTCTCGCGGGTGTCAGTAGTAGTGGCGACGGCCGCCGACGGCGCGGCCCGCGGACCCGAGGATCGCCAAGATCACCCCGACGACCAGCAAGATGACGCCGATTACCAGGAGGATGTGGGCGAACGCGAACGTGGGGATCAAGACGGGGAGCAGAAAGCTCAAGATGATGAGGATGACGCCAAAGACAATCATGACGAACGCCTTTCGTGATGCCGCGCCGGATGACGCGTGATTTTCGGGTCCGCCGGGCTGCTGCTCGGCGTTGCCTCCAGTCGACACCCCTAGGGAGGGTTCTAATACACCCCTAGGGCGGTAATCTGGAGACCGTGCCCAAGTCTGATGACGGTCCGATCACGGTGGCGTTGGTCGATGACTACGACGTCGTCGTCAAGGGTGTGGCAAACATGTTCGACCGCTACCGAGACCGTGTGATCGTCGCCGAGCTGGACGCCACGATGCCTCTCGAGGACACCGTCGACATCGTGTTGTACGACTCGTTCGCTCAGCCGGAGTCGGATCACCAGGAGATCGGTGAGCTGGTGGCCAACCCCCGGGCACGCCGAGTGGTGGTCTATACGTGGAACTTCCACCCCGATCTCATCGCCAGCGCCACCGAACACGGCGCGCACGGCTACCTGTCGAAGACGTTGCCTGCCCGCGAACTGGTCGCCGCGCTGGAGGCCGTGCACGCCGGCGAGAGGGTGGTCAGCGACGTCCCCATGCGGGCACGCAGCGCCCAGGGGCTGGACTGGCCCGGCCGCGGGGAGGGTCTGAGTGACCGGGAGGCCGAGATTCTCGCCCTCATCACCCAGGGCAAGAGCAACGCCGACGTTGCGCGTCTGACCTACCTCAGCCCCAATACCGTCAAGTCCTACATTCGGACCATCTACCGCAAGATCGACGTCGGCAGCCGCACCCAGGCCGTGCTGTGGGGCGTGAAGCATGGCTTCACCCCCGACCACAACCGCATCGAACACTGGAAGGGCGGCCCCTAGCCGGGTGGCCCTAGCGTGACAGCGCCGTGGCGTTGGCCGCCGTGGGCAGTTCGAGGCGGACGCTCTGCACGTCGATGGCTCCGAACTGGGTGAGGCTTGCCCAGGCGGTGGCGAAGCTGACGATCTGAAGTTCGAGGTGGGAGTCCGGCGTCATCGTGTAGACGATGTCGGCCATCGGAACGCTCACGGTGTGCTGGTTGCCGTCCAATGTGACCGGCACGGGGCTCACCTGGTTGCCGACGACGAGACCGGTCGTCCTGTCGACGATCTGGCCGTAGACGACCCTGCCGGTGCCGATGCCGGAGTAGGTCATGGTGAGCGTGGGGGCGCCGACGACCTGAGTGGTCCGGGTCGGGTTCGTGATCGGAACGTTGACGGCGTTTCCAGCCGGCGAGCCGTCGCCAAGCGCATAGGGGAGCGACGCGATGCTCGGACCGGAGCCGCCGATCACCGGGATGATCGGCAACAGCGCGCCCGGGCCGGTGGTGAGGAGGGAGGTGCCGTAGAAGTCGGCCCGCGTGGGAAGGACGTCCGACGCGTAGTAGTCGCCGTTCTGGTCGACCCATTGGAACGCCGGGCCGGTGTCGACCCTCTCCTCCTTGACGTACTTGTTCATCCAGTCCAGGGTCTGCCCGTCGACCCAGTCCGGATCGTCTCCGGGAGGGGTCAGACAGGTGCCGTGGCCGCCGCAATACCAGATCAGCTTGAGTGGACCGCCGTTTGCCTCGATCATCCCGGCATTGATCAAGGACTGCGCGAGCGGGAAGATCGGATCGGGGATGCCCTGGATCAGCAGCGTGGGAATCTTGACCTTCTCCGCGAGCCTCCCCGGGCCGGCGTTGTCCACCAATGACTCTGCAAAGCCCGGGATTTGGCCCGTCAGCGAGCCGATGACGATGGCAGGGGCGAGGGCGGGATCCACTCTGGCGCCCGTCACGAGAAAGTTCAGGAGAAGCAGCAGCGCGTACGACGTCCTGGCGGCGCCGTCATACGGTGACAGAACACTTTGCAGATTGTTGAAGGCGATCTGTGGAGCGATGGCGTCTACCCGCGTGTCCGTTGCGGCCGTCACCAATTGGATTGCGCCGCCGTAGGAAAGACCAATCATGCCCATCCGCGGGTCGCCCGGCGCGTCCAGTTCGGTGGTCGAGAGGCCCGCGACGTAGTCGATCATCGCCCGCATGTCTCGGCCCTCGAACTGAGCGCTGTCCAGTTCGAGCACCCCGCCGGAGTAGTACTCTCCGCGCGGATCCCACGTCACGACGTTGTAACCGGCGTCTCGAAATCTCTGCACCGGTTCGAGATTGGTCATGTACGGGTTGACCACGGACCGCGTGGCCGCGCCAGAGCCGACGAAGATCGTGGGGGCGGTCCGCCCCGACGGCAGGTCCGACATCGGGAAGTAGTTCGTACTGATCTGGGTGCCATCGAACGACGTCACCATCACCGTGAAGGCCAGTGGTCTCCCGGTGGTGTTGAGTGCGCTCGGAGTGACCGTCACCGGCGTCATCGTGGAGGTGCCGATCACCGGGGCGAGGATGACGTTCACACCCGGCATCTGATACAGCTGCAGCAGGATGGGCAGCACGACTGCCTGCCCGATGATCGGAATTGCGGTCAGGTCCGCGACCAATGGCGTGGTCTCGGCGGCCAGTACCGTGTACTTTTCGCTGCCCGACGTGAGTGCCGTTTGGTAGGGCAGGATGGCGAAGTTGCCGGTGGCCGAGTCGATTCCCATCTTTCCGCCGTCGGCCGCCTCGCTGACGACGTAGTAGGTGATGGGGTTGCCGTTGATCGTGGTCGCCGCGGTGTTGGTGCCGGTGATGACGTTGTTCGTGACGTCAAGGGTCGGCGCGTACTGAATCGCGCTCGGTGGCGCTACCGGGCTGGTGGCGGTGGACTCCGCCGCGAGTTCGCGCCGAGCGCCTGCAAGCAGGGTCGTGAATTCCGGCGGGTCGGGTGTTGGTTCCGTTGGCGCACTGTCTGACTCAGAGTTCAGGACGCTGGACCCGGCGATCTCGACCTCCGGGCCGTCCTTGGCGGGAAGGCTGCCCGTATTGGTCTGCGCCGTGACCCGCGCCGAACCTCCGGCCGGATCGGGAGCGAGTTCGTTGCGGTCCTCGGCGGTGTCTTGATGAGGCGTGCCCGGCGAAGCGAGGGGGAGCGCGACCACCTCGTCCTCCGCGTCGGCGGTCTCGGGTGCGACCGCGGCTCCCGTCGGCGGGGGCTGGTCGGTGGTCTGCCCCGAATCGGTCTGGGTCTGGGACACCTCGGAATCGGTTGTTGCAGAGGCCACTCCGTGGCCGATGAACACCGCAGTGCCGATACCCAGAGCTACCGCAAGCCCGCCGACGCGACCCACATGTCTCCCAGCACCCATGGCGCTTTCCCTCCCCCGATGGAGATCGCAATTTAACATCCGTTCCAGCCGGTATGCAAGGTGCATCGGGAGCGCCTACCGCGTGGCGAACGTGGTCCTGTTAGGCAGTATCTGCTGCGGTGAGTTGCTGGGGTTGGAACCCGCCGGGAAGTCGGCACACTCCGTTACGAGGTGGGCGGACCGTTTTGTTGGCTACGTGGCGCGCTTCATGCCATCGGCGATGACCTTGCGCAGATCCTCACATGCGCGGTCCCAGCGACGCCGTGTGATCGTGGCGTCGTCGTCGACGAGGCTCAACACCATCACGCCGCGGAGGGCATCCATTGCCGTATAGACGGCATTGCGGAGATTCTTCTGCCGCGTACCGTCGGGGAGCACCTGAGCGACGGCCGCGGCCAGGGTGTCGTTGACGAGGGGTTCGACCCGCTTGATTTCTTGCAGGAGAACGGGATTCGTGCGCGCCGCGACCCACAGCTCCACGGTTGCCACGAACATCGGTCCCTGATGTGCCTCCCAGAGCAGATCGAGCACTGCCACAGCAGGATCCGGCGTGTTGCGAGCTTCTGCGATGGTGCCGATGGCGGTCCGTGCCCGTTGCCGGGCGAGGTGGTCGATGGCCGCGACGACCAGGCCTTCCTTGGACGGGAAGTGGTGAAGCTGAGCTCCCTTGGTGACCCCCGCCGCCTCCACCACACGCGCGGTCGTGGTGCCGGCGAAACCGTGTTCGATCAGGACGCTGACCGTG
This sequence comes from Mycobacterium sp., assembly GCF_040509115.1. GTDB lineage: Bacteria > Actinomycetota > Actinomycetes > Mycobacteriales > Mycobacteriaceae > Mycobacterium. The sequence goes on from NZ_JBEVLO010000119.1 coordinate 4,768, forward strand.
GCGTCGAGCAGGCGTTCGCGCATCTCGGCACTGCGTTGAGCCTGCGTCCGCCGCGGCCGCACCGGCTGCGTTCGAGTTGGCACTGCGCCGACCTCCTGACGACCAAGTCGCGTCAGTTTACATTCCAGGCGGCCTCGAAGTGTCGCATGGCGCCACTAACCCAACCGCGCGTCCCGCCACTTCAGCATCTGCTCCAGCGTGGAGAAGTCGTATCCGTCTGCGTCAGGCCAGAGTTCGATGATGAACAGCGTCGCTCCCGCGCCGGCGTACTCGTCGGAACTGCGTTCGTCCTCCCAGCTGACGGAGCGCTCGATGTCGGCGCCGGTCCGGCCGAAGCCCTCGGCGAGCTCGGTGACGCGGGCGGTGGCGTCACGGTAGGCGGCGATCGGGAGTTTGGAGTGCCAGATGTCGGCGTGGCGCGCGACGGCGGGCAGCGTGCGCTTCACCCCGGAACCGCCGATGAGGATGGGAATCTTGCGCACCGGCGGTGGCGTCAGCTGCTGCAGGCGATTCTTGATCCGCAGCAGACCGTCGTCGAACAGGTCCATCCGGGACTTGACGGTCCCGAAGTCGTAACCGTAGGTCGCGTACTCTCGCTCGAACCACCCCGCGCCCACCCCGAGGACGAGGCGTCCGCCGCTGATGTGGTCGACGGTGCGGGCCATGTCGGCCAGCAGGTCGGGGTTGCGGAAACCGATGCCGGTGACCAGCAACCCGATCTCGGCCCGCGTGGTCGCCTCACCCCACGCCGCCAGTGCCGTCCAGCCTTCGAAGTTCGTCAACTCGGGGGTGCCGGCTGGGATGGGTTCCGCACCGGGGATCTCGGCCTTCGGCGACAGGAAGTGGTCGTACCCGAAGATCACGTCGGTGCCCAGTTGCTCGGCGCGCAGCACCGCGGCGCGCCACGCCGGGTAGTCGGGTATTCCCGCGGGGTTCAGCTGCACGCCGATTCTGATGTTTCGCTCCATGATTCGTCTCCTTCTGAGGGTCATCGGTTGTTGGCAAGCGTCACAGCATGATTCCGCCGTCGATCTGGAAGTCGCTGCCGGTGACGTAGGCCGATTCGTCGGAGGCGAGGAAGACCGCCAGGTTGGCGACTTCGTCTGATCCGCCGAAGCGGTTGAGCGGTATCCGGTCTAGGAGCATGGTTTGGCGTTCGGGTGTGTTCAGTTGGTGCATGGGGGTGTCGATGCAGCCGGGGTGGATGACGTTGACGCGGATGTTGTCGGGTCCGAGTTCGGCGGCGGCGACTTGGGTCATGCCGCGTACTGCGAACTTGGTGCCGGAGTAGCAGATGAACTCCGGCATGCCGCGTAGTGCGGAGCCGGATG
>NZ_JBEVLO010000120.1:0-4760 GCF_040509115.1 Mycobacterium sp.
GATCACCCCGCCCGAGAAGTTCTTCGAGGCGCTCGCGGCGATCCCCGGCGCCCTGGCGCAGGGCTTGAGCAACCTGGCGACAGGCGGCCATGCACCGATCAACCTGCCGGATCCCATCGGCAATCTGCATCAGGGGCCCGTCGCACCCGCCGAAGGTCTTGGCGCCCGGGCGCAGTCAACGCCGGAGGACGAATCGCCCGGGGACGACCTCGAGACTGGCGGCGCGCTGAGAATGACCGCCAGGGAGGGGGCGGCTCCTGTGGAGTCGGTAGCGACCGCCCCGCCCGCGGCCCCGCCGTCACCGGCGCCATCGCCGGAGCCGACCAACCCACCCGCACAGTCGAACCCTGACGCCCAGGACGACGGACTGCACCCCCGGGTGACGGCCGACGGCAACAGGTTCACGCCCGGCGCCACCGAGACCCCGCCGTCCGCGACGCCAGGCACCACCGCGCCGACCACCACCGGGTCGACCGCCACCGGACCGACCACCATTGGACCGACCACCACCGGACCGACCACCGGGCCCGACCCTGGTGCCGGTGACGCTCCCGACGGTCAAGCCGCGGCCTGAGGGCGGCTAGTGTCGGCTTGGTGAGCGAGCCGTCGTTGAGAAGTGCCACCGACGACGACGTGGCCGGGATCACCCGGCTCGTCGCGTCAGCCTTCGGCAAGTACGTCGAGAGGATCGGCCGACCGCCCGCGCCGATGCTCGCCGACTATGCCGAAGTCATTCGGACATCGCGGGTTTGGGTCATCGACGACGGGTCCGAGATCGTGGGCGTCCTGGTTACCCAGGCCCAATCTGACCACCTACTCCTCGACAACATCGCGATCGCGCCGACGGTGCAGGGTGGTGGTCACGGACGTCGCCTGCTGGAGCGGGCGGATCAGGATGCGCGCGAAGCCGGGCTCTCGGAGATCCGGCTGGTGACCAACGAGGCGATGACGGAGAACCTTGAGTTCTACCCGCGGCGCGGGTTCCAAGAGACGGGGCGCGGCGTTCAGGACGGGTACCGGCGGGTGTTCTTCGCCAAGCACCTGTAGCCGCGCCCATTGATAACAGAGCATCCGCTCTGCTACGTTGCGTGGGTGCCCCGGCCCCGGCTCTACGACCGCGATTTGGTCCTGGACGCCGTGCAGTCACTCGCGGTCGACACGGGCCCGGCGGGGGTCACCACCCGCGCGGTGGCAGTCGCCGCGGGCGTCTCCAACGGCGCGATCTACCACAGCTTCCGGTCTCGTGGCGATCTCCTGGCGCAGACGTGGCTGCGGGCGGCACGCGGATTTCTCGCCGTGCAAAGCGAATTGGTCGACGCCGCCCTCGCCGACTCCGACGGGCCCCGCGGCGACCCGGTCGACGCCGTCGTGGCCGCGGCCGACGCGCCAGCCGTGTTCCACGCCAGACAACCCCAGTCGGCGATGCTGCTCCACCTCATCGATCGCGACCAGCTTCTTGGAGACGACGTCCCCGCCGACGTGGCAGCGCAACTCGGCGAACTCGACCGCGCCCTGGTCGGGTTGATGATCCGCTTGGCCACCCACCTCTGGGGCCGCAAGGATGCGGCCGCGGTCGACGCGATCACCCTGTGCATCGTCGATCTCCCTACGGCATTCCTGCTGTCCCGCAACCGAATCGACTGCCCATGGGCCCGCGCACGATTGAAGGACGCGGTGCGCGCCGTACTTGCCGATACCCCACCCCGACGCCCATGAACGACTACCGAGGAGTGCACGAGTGCCCATCACCCTGACCCATGTCGACGAGATCGCCGTGCTGAATCTCGGCGACGACGAGAACCGCTTCTCGCTCGGCTTCCTCGACGACGTCAACGGTCAGCTCGACGAGATCGAAGGCAGTGCACACGGTCTGGTCACCACTGGTACCGGAAAGTTCTACTCCAATGGCCTCGACCTCGACTGGCTGCTGACGCACGGCGATCAGATGCAGGCGTACGTCGACCGCGTACATGGTCTGTTTGCGCGGATCCTGACGTTGCCGATCCCCACTGCCGCCGCCCTCAACGGTCACGCGTTCGGCGCGGGAGCGATGCTTGCGATCGCTCACGACTACCGCGTAATGCGCGGTGATCGCGGGTACTTCTGCTTCCCCGAGGTCGACATCCGCATCCCCTTCACCCCTGGGATGGCTGCCCTGATCCAGGCCAAGCTGACCCCGGCGGCGGCCGTCGCCTCGATGACGACCGGTCGCCGCTTCGGCGGGCCTGACGCGCACCGGCTCGCCATCGTCGACGCCACCGCCGACGAGGATGCCGTCACGGACGCCGCCGTCGGAATGCTGGCACTGGTCGGCGCCAAGGACGGCGGTACCGTACGGGCGATCAAGAACACGATGTACGCGGGCCCCGTCGCCGCGCTGACCGCGGTCTAGGTCAAGCCCGTGGCGCGCAATCGGATCCAGTCGCTGCTGGACGTCGAGTACCCGGTCGTGCAGGCTCCGATGACCTACATCGCGCGGGCGGAACTGGCCGCTGCGGTCTCCGAGGGCGGCGGGCTCGGCATGATCGAGACCCTGACTCCCGAGGGCCGCGCCGACCTGCTTCGGGTGCGCACGTTGACGAGCCGGCCCGTGGCGGCCAACCTGATGATTCAGGGCTGGAAGAGGGACCCGTCCATCGTCGACACCCTGGCGGCCGCCGACGTGCGGCACGTGTTCACCTCGGCGGGTGATCCGGCCCTGTTCACCGACCGGCTGCACGACGCAGGCATGACGGTGGTGCACGTCGTCGGCTCGTTGCGGGCCGCCCTCAAGGCGCTGGACGCCGGTGTCGACGCGCTCGTCGTGGAGGGCGTGGAGGGCGGCGGGTTCAAGTCCGCTCTCGGAGCGTCGACCATGGTGCTACTACCGCTCGTCGCCGAACGGGTCGACCTGCCGCTGCTGGCCGCGGGTGGGATCTGCGACGCCCGTTCGGCCGCAGCGGCTTTGGTGCTCGGCGCCGAGGGCATCCAGATGGGCACCCGGATGCTGGCCAGCCACGAGGCGGGCGTGCACACCAACTTCAAGAACGCCATCATCGCCGCCCCCGACGACGGCACCGTTCTGCTAAACCTTCCCGGCAACCCCACGATGCGCGTCCTGCGCACCGGACTGGCGGCGACGCTGATCACGGCTGACCCCGAGACGCCCCTACTCGGCGGCATCACCAGCCTGTACTTCGACGGTGACATGGACGCGAGCGTCGCCAACACCGGCCAGGTGTCCTCCCGGATCACCGAACTGTTGCCCGCATCGGAGATCGTTCGGCGGACCTGGTCGGAGATCGAGGTCGCGCTCGATGCGGGCCGGGTACGTCTGGGGTCACCGCGCCACGATGGACGGCCTGCCGAACTGGGCCCGCACCCCGGTTGAGAACAATGCGCGCAGGGGCTCGCCAACAGGTGGCACGCCTGCCGCAGCCACCAACTCGTCGTCCAGGTCCACGATCTCGGCCTCGCGTACCGGAAACGGGCCGTGCTCGTTGGGCACCCACCAGGTGCGGCCGGCCTTGCGGGTGTGCGCACCCCAGCGCGCGGTGAGCCAGATCTCCAGCGGCGTGGGGACGACGGCACTGCCGACGTCGACGGTGAGGTGGCACCGCAGCCCCCGATCCGGCAGGCGGCGCACGCTGTCGTAGGTGATGCGGGCTCCGGTGCGCGTCATCCGCATCCTCGCCCAGGTGTATGGCACACCGAGGCAAACCCGTGTCACGGGCACCATGGCCAGCCGCTCGGTCTCCAGCGACAGGAAGAGGACGCCGTGCCTGCCTGCGTCGTCGGTGGAGTACAGCCGGACGTTGGTCTCCAGGAAGCTTCCGAAGTACGGGATCGATCGTGGAATGCCAAGCGCCACTTCGCGCATGGTAAACGGGACGAGTCCAACGTAGGTCACGCCGTCGGCGAAGACGTCGGGCCGGGTACCGGTCGGATACAGGTGCTCGATCGAGCCGGGATCGACCGGCCAGTGCACGAACACGAGGTCGGTCCAGTGTTGGTGGGTGAAGACGGGTGGAGGCGCCGGTGGCGCGTCGATGGGATACCCCGCGAGCGCCGACGGATCGGAGGGGTCTGGAGCTGGCGAATCAAGTGAATCGGCCACCTCGTGATGGTGTCACGCCGCCCGAGCCGGGCCGAGCCTGGCTCAGCCCTCGGGCGGCGGCGGCAGGATCAGGCCGGGCGGCGGCGGCGGACCGTCGGCTGGATCGGGCAGGAACTGCACCAGTCCCGGCGGGATGACCGTTCCGGGTAGCGGAGCGGTACCCGGCAATGGCTGACCCAGCTGTTCCTGCGGTGCCTGACCAAGCCCGCCGTAGGTGCGGCCGTCACGCTGCAAGTCGATGTAGCGGCCGAACCACTCCCGCTTGGAGACGTCGGCGTTCTCCTGGCCGGGAGCGACGTCGAACTGGTGCCCCTCCCCCGGCGCCGAGGGCACGTCGTTCACCTGAATTCCGTACGCGTTGTTGAACACGTTCAGGTTCGGCGGGATGCCGACACCGCCGTTGGGCGCCGAGGGCACCGGGTTCTGGCCGAGGACCGTATCGCGGTCGAGACCCGCGACCGGGGGTGCGCCCAGTGCACCCGGCACGGGCGCCGGGGCCGCATTGTTCTGCGCCAGCACGTCCAGTCCAGCCGCGCCAAGTGGGGTACCGATCAACGGTATTGCCGGGCCGGGAGGAGGCGGAGGGGGAGGTGCAACGGGTTCCCCCGGCACGGGCAACGGCACGGGAGGAAGGTCGTCGGCGGCAGCGGTCGCCGGGAAGGCG
>NZ_JBEVLO010000121.1:0-4328 GCF_040509115.1 Mycobacterium sp.
GCGACTACCTGGCACGATGGGCTGGTGAGCTTGGTTCTGGACACGACGGCCCTACCCCAGGGGGATAGGGCTGACGCATTGCGCGAGGCGATGCGCAGCGCAGGAATCGTTGCGAAGGTCATGCCGTTTCAGATGGCCACGGTCGAGGCGAAGATGCATGTCTGGAAGCTCGACCGATCAGGCGCCACGCTGATGCATCGTGTCGGCACCGGGTTGTGGCTGGAGCGTACCCACCGCCAAGCGCAAATCGCCTCGGAGCAAATCGCTTTGACGCTCTTGAGCCCCAGTAGCTGGACGTTCAACCAGTACCGCACGGACCATGTCTCGGGTGCTTCGCCGGGATTGCTTCTCGTGAACCAAGCTGTCGCCTACGAGCATCGCCGGTGGGATTTCGGTTCCACGATCGCCATCAACATCGATAGGTCAGCACTCGATCTGCCCATGGACACCGTGGCCAGGGCGAGTCGGAATCTCACCTCGGCGAACCCGCTGCATGACCTTGTCGGTGATTACCTGACGCGTGCATGTGAGATCGCGAGGGACTCGCCGACGTCGATGGAGCAGCTGTTCTCGACCACGATTGAACTGACCCGTGCACTCATCTGCGCGGCCGCCGACGACCCTCGGACTGGGGAGACACTGGCGGCCACCTTGGTGGATCGCATCAACATCTACATCGACGCGCACGCCACTGATCCGGCACTCAATGCCGAGGTGATCGCGACGGCCCACAGCATCTCCGTGCGTCATCTCTACAACGTGTGGCGAAACCAGGAGCTCAGTCTGGCGAACCGCATTCTTCAGCGGCGCCTGGAACGTGCGCGCAACCAACTCGCCGACCCGGCTAAACGTCACCTGACGGTGGCGGCGATCGGGCGGGCCTGCGGCTTCAGTGATGCCACGCATTTCGGTCGCCGCTTTCGGGCTACCTACGGCATGACTCCGCGGGAGTGGCGCAACCGCTAGGCACGCCGACAACGGCTGCGCGATCCCTCCTGAGGAACGCGTGCACGCACGGACCAGATCTGTGCACGCAGAGTCGATTCTTGGCCCCCGACAGGGGTTAGCCTCTGCCAACCGTCCTCGTTGCAACGGAGGGATTTTCATGCCGTTGACCTTCGACCTCGACGAGATCGAGCCCGCTGACCGCGAGCCTGCGTTACGGGAATTGCTGCAGCAGAACCCCGTGCCGATCGACGTGTCCACGATCCCCGTCGACGAGCTGCACGTATCGACGACCGCGGACTTCTTCGGACGACTGTTCATGGTCTCGTGCAACGGCCGCGGAGCGATGGTGCACCGCGGCGCACACCGCGTCGACGAGGACCACCAACGCACCATGATGCTGTCGGTCGTCACCTCCGGCAATTCGGTGTTCCAGCACAACGACACCATCACCGACGCCAGCCGCGGCGACGTCGTTCCGTACAGTTCGACGCGGCCCTACAGCGCTACCTTCGACAACGTAGCCAAACACACCTTCATGGTCGATTACGACGCGCTAGAACTACCCGATGGGGTACTGGATCATCAACTGGGACAACTGATCAGCCGCGGTCACACGCTGGGCTCGATCGTGGCCCGCTATCTGGTGGACCTCGGCTCGCACGCGGTGTACCTGCCCGACGCCGAACGCCAGGCTCTGGAGCGGCCCACCCTGGAGATGCTGCGCGCTCTGTTCGCCGTCACCGCCGGCGACGACTACCGTGCTCGCGAGCCATTGCACGAAAGCCTCGGCCTGCGCATGATCGAGTATCTGAAGATGCACCTGCGCGATCCGGATCTGAACATTGCGCGACTGGCCAAGGAGCACGGCATCTCCGAACGGTATGCCTATCTGATCCTGTCCAAGCACGGCATCACCCTCGGTGATTGGGTGCGCAGCCAGCGCGTCGAAGGTGCCGCCCGCGAACTGATCCGCCCCGACGGGGCCAAACGGACGATCGCCGAGATCGCCTACAGCTGGGGTTTTCCCGACCAGGCCAACTTCACCCGCGCGTTCCGCCGACTCTTCGGGGAGAGCCCGCGCGAGTATCGCAAGAACCATCTCGGTTCTGTCTGACACCGACTCATCCCGCACCTGGGCGGAGTGCCCTGGGCCACGGCCGTGCGGCCGTGCGGCCGTGCACGAAATGCACGGTTTGAGTGCGCATCTGATCAAGACCGGCAGACCACCCGTTGCATAGCGTCATCACCAACGCCCACCAATGCCCACCACCTCAACCCCCAGGGAGCGCAACCGATGTCCGGAAAGCACGAAACCCAGAACGTGACGCAATGGGAACTCGCCGAAGTCGAACGCGCCAACGCGTCGGGCCTGCGACCGGTGGTCTTCGTGCACGGCCTGTGGCTGTTGCCGAGCAGTTGGGACGGCTGGCGCACACTGTTCGAGGAGAACGGCTACACCACGCTCGCGCCGGGCTGGCCCGACGACCCCCGCACCCGGCAAGAGGCCTACGCCACCCCCTCGGTGTTCGCGGGCAAGGACGTTCAGACCGTCACCGATCACTACCTGGCCGTCATGTCCGGGCTGCGGCAGAAGCCCGTCGTCATCGGGCACTCCTTCGGCGGCTTGATCGTCCAGAAGATCGCCAACGAAGGGGCCGCCGCCGCGACCATCGCCATCGACAACGCACCCATCAAAGGCGTTCTTCCACTGCCATTCTCGGCACTCAAGTCCGGCTTCCCGGTGCTCAAGAACCCCGCCAACCGCAAGAAGGCAATCACGTTGACCTTCGAGCAGTTCAAATACGGGTGGGGAAACAACCTCTCCGAGGCCGAGAACCGCCAGCTATACGACACCCACCACGTGCCGGCCTCCGGCATCCCACTGTTCCAAGCGGGTTTGGCCAACTTCAGCTTCAGCAACGCCTGCAAGGTCGACGTCAGGAACCCCAACCGCGGTCCGCTGCTCATCATCTCCGGAACCAAGGACACCACCGCACCCAAGGCGTTCACCTACGGCAGCTACAAGAAGCAACTCAAGAACCCCGAGACGACCGAGTACGTCGAGGTCGAGGACCGCGGGCACTCGCTGGTGATCGACCATGGCTGGCCCGGTGTCGCCGACGAAGCACTGAAGTTCGCCAAACGCTTCGCCTGAGCCCACCGAGCGCGAACCCCGGATAGGAGTGCAATGACCACTGCCACAGACAAGATCACCGCACTAACCGCACCGAATCAGACCGTCGACGTCGACGGCCGCACCCTGGCCTTCCGCACGTTCGGCGCCGGTCCGAACCTGGTGCTCTGCATTCGACTGCGCGGCACCATGGACAGCTGGGACCCGCTGTTCCTCGACAAGCTGGCCGAGCACTTCACCGTCACCGTGTTCGACTACTCCGGGCTGGGCCATTCCACCGGCCAGCCCAGTTACGGCAAGACCGACATGGCCAATGACGTCAACGATCTCGTCGACGCCCTCGACCTTGGCAGGGTGATCATCGGCGGATGGTCCCTCGGCGGTTTCGCCGCCATGGTGTTCACCGCCTTGCATCCCGAGAAGGTCAGCCACCTGCTGGCGATCGGCACCATGCCACCGGGACTGATGGTCAAGCCTTCGGAGGACCTGTTCTTCCCCACGGCGATCAAGCCGCAGTACAGCATCGACGACGAGTACATCCTGTTCTTCGAGCCGAACTCGGCGCGCAGCCGAGCCCTCGGTGACGCGTCGTTGGCACGCATCGCCGAACGGACACATGTCACCGACTTCGCCACCCCGGCAGAGGTGTTCAACGACTCGCTAATCGCCTCGACCGATCCGAGCACGCCGTTCCCCGATCCCGATGGCGCCTACTCACAGTTCTTCACCACTACCGACATCCCGGTGCTGGCCCTCTCGGGTGACCACGACCTGGTGTTCCCGGTGGAGAACTGGTACGCCCTCAACGACGTATGGCCGACCCTGTTCGTGGCGACCTGGCCCGAGAGCGGGCACGCACCCCAGCACCAGTACCCCGAAATGAGCGCGGATCTCATCGCCAGCTTCGTCACCCACACGCCAGCCCCGTGAGACCCACCTCAGCCGCGAAAGAAGTTGCATCATGCCCATTCTGACCATCACTGAACCCGTACCGGGCTACCAACACGTCGTCATCGACAATCCGCCGCTGAACCTGTTCGACCCCGAGCTCGTTGGCGAACTGAGTGCCGCGCTGAGTGCCTGGGAGGGCGGGGACTCGGTGAAGGTGGTGGTCTTTGAGTCCGCCAACCCCGACTTCTTCATCGCTCATGTCGACCTGATCCGCGCCGATCAGTTTGATCGCAACCCGCAACCCATCACCGGGCTGGCGCTCTGGCCCGACATTGCCGTGAGGTTGGAAGCAGCA
>NZ_JBEVLO010000122.1:0-4951 GCF_040509115.1 Mycobacterium sp.
CCAACGATCTGGGCCAACACTGAGATGACGACGACGGAGGCACCGGTTCGCTACGAATACGACCGCATCCCGTATCTGGTTGCCTACCAGAACAATTCGGGTGTCCGCGACGTGTACGGCGGGGTTTCGGAGCTGGTGGTGATGGAGAGTTATCTCCTCAAGCCGAAGGACAAACCGTCAGACACCGTCCTGGTGTTCATGCATCCCATCGGCGGCGGCGCGTACCTGCCGATGATCAACGCGCTCGCGAGGGCAGGCCACCACGTCATCTACTGCAACAGCCGGTTTCGCGGCACCGACTCGGCGCTGCTGATGGAGAAGGTCGTCGAGGACCTCGGCGAGTGCATCAAGGACGCCAAGAATCGGCTGGGCTACGACAAGGTCGTGCTGGCAGGCTGGAGCGGCGGCGGATCGCTGTCGGTGTTCTATCAGCAGCAGGCTCAGCATCCAACCGTCACCGCAAGCCCGTCGGGCGACGGACCCGACCTGACGAAGCTGGGACTCATTCCCGCGGACGGCATCATGCTCCTGGCCGCCCACATCAGCCGCCACGGCACCATGACCGAATGGCTGGACGCGTCGATCCTCGACGAGTCCGACCCATCCAGGCGTGACCCGGAACTCGATCTGTACGACCCGGCCAATCCGAATCAGCCGCCGTACACGAGTGAGTTCCTCGATCGCTACCGGCAGGCGCAGGTCGATCGCAACCGTCGAATCACGAAATGGGTCAAGGAGAAACTCGCCGAGCTCAAGGAAGCGGGCAGGCCCGACGACGAGTTCGGGTTCGTCGTCCATGGCACCATGGCCGACCCGCGATGGCTCGACCCGACCGTCGACCCCAACGACCGTGCTCCCGGCACCTGCTACCTCGGCGATCCCGAGGTGGTGAACAACTCACCCGTCGGCCTCGCACGGTTCTGCACGCTGCGCAGTTGGCTGTCTCAGTGGAGCTACGACGACGCCAACGGCGATGCCGTCAAGGCGGGCCCCGAAATCGCCGTTCCCGCACTGGTGATCGGCAACCTCGCCGACGACGCGTGCACTCCGAGCCACACCCGCAGACTGTTCGCCGCCATCGGCCATTCCGACAAGGAGATGCACGAGATCGCCGGTGCAAACCACTACTACTCGGGTCCCGACCAACGCGGCACCCTGCGCGAGGCGGTCGGTATCTGCACGGATTGGCTGCACCGCCACGGGTTCAGTCTCTGATGGTCACCGGCCCGCTCGACGGCATCCGCGTCATCGAGGTCGGCACGCTGATCTCGGGCCCGTTCGCCGGCCGACTTCTCGGCGACATGGGTGCCGAGGTGATCAAGGTCGAGCCGCCCGGCGCCCCAGATCCGCTGCGCACGTGGGGCCAGGCCGAACTCGACGGTCACCACTTCTTCTGGACGGTGCACGCCCGCAACAAGAAGGCGGTCACGCTCAACCTCCGGGCGGAGGCGGGCCGCGAGCTGTTTCTCGAGCTGGTCGAACGCTCCGACATCATCGTCGAGAACTTCCGGCCGGGCACGTTGGAGAAGTGGAACCTCGGTTATGACGTTCTGCGCGAACGCAATCGGGGCATCATCCTGGTGCGCGTGTCCGGCTACGGCCAGACCGGGCCCGAAGCGCACAAGGCCGGCTACGCATCGGTGGCCGAGGCAGCCAGCGGGCTGCGACACATGAATGGCTTCCCCGGCGGTCCACCACCCCGGCTGGCGCTCTCGTTGGGCGACAGCCTCGCAGGGATGTTCGCGGCACAGGGCGCCATGGCCGCGCTCTACCGTCGCACCGTCACCGGCGAAGGCCAGATCGTCGACGCCGCACTGACGGAAGCGTGCCTCGCCGTCCAGGAGTCGACCATCCCCGACTACGACGTCGGCGGCGTGGTGCGGGGCCCGTCGGGCACCAGGCTCGAGGGCATCGCCCCGTCCAACATCTACCCGACCGCCGACGGCAGCTGGGTGGTGATCGCCGCGAACCAGGACACCGTGTTCCGCCGATTGTGTGCCGCGATGGGCCAGCCCGAGCTCGCGACCGACGACCGCTTCGTCAATCACGTTGCGCGCGGCCGCAATCAGGACGAGATCGACAAGATCATCGCCGCATGGGCCATCGAACGCCAGCCCGCCGACATCATCGCGACACTCGGTGAGGCGGGAGTGATCAGTGGCCCGATCAACACCGTGGCCGAGGTCGTCACGGATCCGCAACTGGTGTCCCGCGGCATGATCGCCGACCACTTCGACGAGAGAGTCGGGCGGAACATCAAGGGGCCAGGGGTGATTCCCGTGCTCTCCGAATCGCCCGGCACCATCCGCAACGCGGGTTCAGCAGAGCCGGGTCAGCACAACGACGAGGTCTACGGCGAGCTCCTCGGCCGTTCCGCCGAGCAGCTCGGCGCACTGCGAACGGAGGGGGTGCTGTGACGGCGTTGCCCAGCCACGTGACCATCCGCGAGGTCTGCCTGCGCGACGGTCTGCAGATCGAGGACCCGATCCCGTTGGCAGCCAAGCTCGAACTGCTCGAAGCCGTGCTCGCCACGGGCGTTCGCGAAATCGAGGCCACCGCGTTCGTATCGCCGTCGAAGGTGCCCGCACTGGCCGACGCCGCCGCGCTCGCCGCCGAACTCCCCCGCCTCCGCGACGCGCACGGTGTCGAGTTCTCCGCGTTGGTGGCAGGCCCGGGTGGCGCGGGCCGCGCGGTCGATGCGGGCATGGGGTCGATCGAGTACGTGGTCTCGGCCGCCGACGGGCACAGTCAAGCGAACGTCGGGCGGTCGACCTCCGACTCCACCCACATGATCGCCGACATCGCGCGGATCGCCCACGAGAACGACGCGACGATCGAGGTGATCATCGCGACCGCGTGGGACTGCCCCTTCGACGGGCCCACCGATCCCCTTCGGGTGCTGGACATCGCGTCGGCGGCGGTCGACATCGGCGTGGACCGCATCGCCATCGCGGACACCATCGGCACGACGACACCCTTCCGGGTGACCGGCCTGGTCGAACTCCTTCGGCCACTGATCGGTGACCTGCCGCTCGGCGCGCACTTCCACAACACGCGCGGTGCGGGGTTGGCCAGCGCGTACGCGGCGGTGACCGCTGGCGTGACCCGCCTCGACGCATCGGTCGGCGGCCTCGGTGGCTGCCCCTTCGCCCCCGGGGCGAGCGGAAACATCGCGACCGAGGATCTGGTGTATCTGTTGCGCGACAGCGGTATCGGCGTCGACGTCGACCTGCAGGCAGCGATCCACGCGGCGAGCGTGGCGCGCGACGTCGTAGGCCATGACCTTCCCAGCGCACTGCTGCGCGCGGGCGATCGTATTCTCGGCTGACGATCATGGCATCGGAGACGCTCACCGCGAAGGGCCGTCAGACCCGTGACGCGATCGACGCGGCTGCGCGAAAGCTGTTCGCCGAGCGTGGCTTTCATGGGACCACCCTGGCCGACATCACCTCGGCGGCGGGACGGACGACGGCGTCGTTCTACCGCTACTACAGTGACAAGGAGGATCTGCTGGCCTCCCTTGCCCACTCGTTCCTGGTCGACGTCGTGATGCCGTCGGGGCTCACGGTGCATCTCCCCTCCTCACCCGACGACCAGCAGTTCTTCACCGCGGTGGTGACGGGCTACTGGAACATGTTCAAGCAGAACATCGGCATCATGGTGGCCGTCGACCAGCTGGCCTCTAGCCAAACGCGGTTCGCCGACCTGCAAAACGAATTCCGCCGGTTCGGCATCGACATCGTGCGGGCCTCGGTGCTGCGGGCGCAGGAACAGGGCTACGGCTCCGAGCTCGACCCCGAGCACACGGCGCTGGCCATCTCCCTGCTGTTCGAGCGATTCACCACGGTCTACCTTCGCACCGACACCGCGACCACGCTCGGGGTGGCGAGCACCGACGAGGACGCAGTGCGCACCCTGTCGACGATTTGGAAGAAGACACTGTACGGCTGTTGAGCAGTTCGACCGTCAGAAAGGAATCAGTGTGGATTTCGCCCTGCCCGACCACCTTCCGGGCCTTCTGGCCCAAATGGACGCCTTCATCGAGTCCGAGATCAAGCCACTGGAAGCCGAACACGCGCAGTACTTCGACCGCCGCCGTGAGTACGCCCGCACCGACTGGGAGAACGATGGCATCCCCCAGCGGGCATGGGAAGATCTACTCGACGAGATGCGGCGCAGGGCCGATGCCGCGGGCTGGCTGCGCTACGGCCTTCCATCCCGGTTCGGCGGGCGTGACGGCACCAACCTGGACATGGCGGTGATCCGAGAACACCTGGCACACAAGGGTCTCGGACTGCACAACGACCTACAGGACGAGTCGTCCATCGTCGGCAACTTTCCTCAGGTCATCATGATGGATCGGTTCGGCACCGACCAGCAGAAGAAGGAGTGGGGCGAGGCCCTGCTGACGGGCGAGCGCTCGATGGCGTTCGGATTGTCCGAGCCGGGCCACGGCTCGGACGCCACCTGGCTGGAGACCACCGCGGTGGCCGACGGAGACGGCTGGGTGATCAACGGGACCAAGCGATGGAACACCGGCGTACACCGCGCGAGCCACGATCTGGTCTTCGCCCGCACGTCGGGTGAACCAGGGCAAGCCGTCGGCATCACGGCATTCCTGGTGCCGACCAACACACCGGGCTTCAGCGTGCCCTTCTACTGGTGGACGTTCAACATGCCGACCGACCACGGCGAGGTCGAACTCAGGGACGTGCGCGTGCCGAGCGACGCCATCCTCGGCAGGGTGGACCACGGTCTCGAAGTGGGTCAAACCTTTCTCCACGAGAACAGGATTCGACAGGCAGCCAGCAGCCTCGGCGCCGCCCAGTACTGCATCGACAGGGCCGCGGCGTACGCCTCCGAGCGGGTGGTGTTCGGCAAGCCGCTCTCGGTGAATCAAGCCGTTCAGTGGCCGCTGGTCGAGCTGCAGACCGAAGCGCAGATGGTGCGC
>NZ_JBEVLO010000123.1:0-40756 GCF_040509115.1 Mycobacterium sp.
TGATGCCGCTGGTGCCGTGGGCGTAGGCGATGACGGGCCAGCCGCCGGGGGGTGCGGTGCCGGTGGGGATGAACACCGCTGCGGACACTTCGGTGGGGGTGTCGTCGATTCCGGAGGTGGAGCGGTAGACCACCCGGACGGCCTTGGCGCCCAGGGCGCGGATCTTGCGGTCGATGTTGGGCATGGACATGGCTTCGATCAGTGAGCCTGGTCCGGTTCCGGAGTAGTCGGCGGTGGCGATCGGGGTGGGGGCGATCTGGGCGACCTTGGCCGCCCCGTTCGAACAGCTCACCATCACCACGGTCAGCACAGCAGCGCACAACGCCCGCGCCACCTTCGTCACCGACACCTCCCTGATCCCTGCCTCAATCCCGCTCCGACTCAACGACTCAACCCCACACAAACCAACCCATGCATCATCCCGCGCCAGCATAAGAGCAACCACACCCCGCCACCGACCCACACCCGCCGACGAGCCGCCCAGCAAACCTGCTGACGGAGCGACGCGTGCTCCGCGGTGGTGGATCTCCGGCGGACCAGACGTCATTGGCCCGTATTTCGATTTCGCCAATGGGCGAAGCCGAATTAGCCGACGCCCGAGCAAAACCCGCCGAATTGTGGATCGACGGTTTCACGCGGGTCGTCAACGTAACTCTAAGCAAACTTTTCTCGACCCGCCGCTACGGGACCGGAGGAGTCAAACAGCGATTTTGCGGTGCTTGATTGTCGAATCTCTCGCGTATCCACGGGAATGCCATGGCGGCGTCGATGTCGCCGTGACCCTCGCCGACCCGCAGCAGCCATTGAATGTCGTCGCCCATGCCGCATCCCTCGGCAATGGCCTGTTCCACCCAGGCCTGGTCGACGAGTTGGTCGACCGAGCCGTACAGCACGAGCATGGGCGCCGCCATCGGCTGCTTCGGGACGGCGAGTTCCTTGAGCCACCCCGTCATCTCCTCCTCGGCGGCCTGGTCGACCGGCTTGAGGTCGTCCGGATTGGCGGTACGCAGCACCTCGAGCGCGTCGATCACGCCGGGACCATTGCAGACCATGAGGATGTCGCGGTTGTCGTAGATGGTGCCGCGCATGAATCTCTGGAGGTCCATGTCGGGCTGAGTGGTCCGCTTGAGACCCATGATCGCCAAGAAGTAGAGATGCAGCTGGTCGTGCGTCATCGTGCCCGCCATCGCCTTCGCGGGCAGGCCGGAGACGTCCACCACCGGCACCCATGCGGCAGCCCCAACCAGGTCCAGGTCGGTGCCGTAGGTCGACGCCTGCTCGTTGGCCGCCCAGGTGGCCAGGCCGCCCAGTGAGCCGCCGAACGCGGCCCAGCGCTTCCCCACGTCGGGCCGGATGTGTCGGGTCGCCCGCACCCCATCGATGACGTTGCGCCCCAACGCGGCCGCATTCAGGAACGCGTGCGCTGGGGTGCCGCTGAGCCCCTCGTAGTCGGACGCGACCACGACGTAGCCGTGCAGCAGCAGCACCGAGATGGGCAGCCACTGATTCAGCAGGTCGTCGTACAGCGAGGGCCCGCAGTCCTTGTCGATACCGGTATTGCCGTGGTTGAACGCAATGACTTCCCAGCCGTTGTCGGGCGCCCGCCCGCCGGGGAACAGGACCACTCCACCCACCTCGACCGGCTCACCGTTGATGGCGGACGTCGACATGTACTTGATGCGGTACGCGGTGGCGCCGGAGATCGTGATGCGCGGATCGATGAGATCGAAGGGAGACGAATCGATCAGGGAACCCGGTTCGACCCCGCCGAGCTGCGGAAATCCTGGCGCCTTCTCGGGCGGCGGGACGGGGTGCTCGGGCAGGGTCGTGTTGACCTCCAGCTGAGCGTGGGGTAGCTCCGGCGGCGGCGACATGCACCCTGGCGCAGCCACCATGATGGCGAGCGCCATGCACACCCAACGCCATGCCTTCGAGCGGCTAGCCGACATGGTTCATCTCGCGCCGGTGAGGGCCACGCCAAGAACTTGCGAACCCGCAGTCGTCACCTTTTCGGCTGCGGCGGCGATATCGGCCGTGGTGGTCGAATTCGCCTGGGCAACCACCAACACGCCATCGGTCGCATTGGCCAGAACGACGCTGTCGCTAAATGCGAGAAGGGGACTGCCGTCGATCAACACCAAATCGAAATTGCTGGCCAGTTCCTTGATGATCCTCACCATCGCGTCGCCGCCCAACAATTTGGTGGACTGGTCGGAGGCGCTGCCCGCCGGCAGGACGTGCAATCCTCGTACGTCAGTGTCGAGCACGAGTTCGCTTACCCGCGCCGACCCCGTGAGCGCCTCGCCGAGGCCTGCGGCGTCGTCCATGTCGATGCGCTTGCTGACGCCCCGGTTGCGCAGGTCGCCGTCGACGACGACCACGGACCTGCCGGACTCGGCGACGGCGGCGGCCAGGCCGAGGCTGAGCGTGCTGGCGCCCGCGCCGGACGTCGGACCAGCCACGACGAAGGCGCCGCTGGTGCGTCCGCCGTCGGAGGACAGCACGTTGGTCCGCAGGACGCGGAAGGCCTCTGTGGTTGCGTTCTGGTCCGCCCCGAACGGGATGCCCTGGGACTTGCCACGACCCGGGCCGGGAATCGACCCGATGAAGGGTGCGCCCGCGGCGCCGGCTGCCTCGTCGGAGGACCGCACCGAACGGTCGAGCTTGTCGCGTGCGATCGCTGCGACCAAGCCGATCAGCAGGCCCGCCAACGCTCCGACCAGCAGGTTTCGCGTCCAATTGGGCACCGAGGCCGAATCGGGGACCTGAGCGTCATCGACCAGGGTCGCGGTAGCTGCCGGCGAACCACCGCGTGCGGACGTCTCGAGCTCCTCGACGAGCTGGGTGGTCTGAAGCGCGACGGCGTTCGCGAGGTCGGCGGCCATGGCCGGATTCGGATTGCTGACCGAGATGTCCAGCAACACCGTGTCGGGGACCGGCTCCGCGGTCACTTCGCTCATCAGCTGGTCGGCCGTCATCGCGATCTGGAGCTGGTCGACGGCCCGCTGGGCCACTTGCTTGCCCGAGGCGAGTTGCGCGTAGCTCAGTACTCGCTCTTTGCCGAACAGATTGCCCTGGTAGGCCTCCACGACCGACGCCCCACCGGTCGTGGTGACGAATAGCTGCGTAGACGCCACGTATTGGGGCTGGGTCAGTGCGGACACCCCTGCGGCGCAGACTATTCCCAGCAACACCGCAGCAAAAACGACCTTCCAGCGTTGCCGCCAGATTCTCAAGTAGCCAAGGATGTCCAAGACTTCCCTTTCGATGCGACAAACTCACGACAGGCAAACGATAGCTGGGGTCAACACTCACGACAACTTGCGACAACTTGCGACTCGGGTTTAACGCCAGACATAATCGATCCGCCGACAGTAATCTTCGCCACGGGGCGATGACAATGTTCATTTTTGTTGCTGCCCGCAAACGGACCGTGGAAGTCTGTGCCCGCTGAGGCGCGGGCGACAGCTGATCCACCAGGCTCGAATTAAAGGGGAACGCTTTGCCGACCGCACTGATTACTGGAATTACCGGTCAGGACGGTCTGTACCTGTCCGAGCTCCTCCACGGTAAGGGATACCGGGTATTCGGGCTCGTCAGTGGTCAGAACAACCCGAAGCGCAAGTTGCTCGAACAGCTGTGCCCGTACGTCGAGATCCTCAGCGGCAACCTGCTTGATCTGTCCAGTGTGATGCGTGCGGTCGCCGAGGCCGAGCCCGACGAGGTCTACAACCTGGGCGCCATCTCCTTCGTGGCGTACTCCTGGCAGAACGCCCGGCTCACCAGTGACGTCACCGGCGGCGGCGTGCTGAACATGCTCGAGGCGGTTCGGTTCTACCAAGACAGCTCCGGTCGCCAGGTGCGGTTCTACCAGGCGTCGAGCTCGGAGATGTTCGGCAAGGTGCAGGACGTGCCCCAGCGTGAGACCACGCTGCTGTGGCCGCGCTCGCCCTACGGCGTTGCCAAGGTGTTCGGGCACTACATGACCATCAACTACCGCGAGTCCTACGGGATGCACGCCAGCTCGGGCATTCTCTTCAACCACGAATCACCCCGGCGTGGGCCAGAATTCGTCACCCGCAAGATCTCGCAGGCGGTGGCTAGGATCAGCCTGGGGATGCAGGACTCGGTCCGACTTGGCAACCTCGACGCCAAGCGCGACTGGGGCTTCGCAGGCGACTACGTCCGGGCGATGTGGTTGATGCTCCAGCAGGACACCGCAGACGACTACGTCATCGCCACCGGCGAGACGCACTCGATCCGCGAGCTCCTCGACGTGGCTTTCTCCGAGATCGGCATCGCCGACTGGGACAAGCACGTCAAGATCGACGAGCGGTTCATGCGTCCCGCCGAGGTGGACCTGCTCATCGGCGACGCCTCGAAGGCCCGCGAGCGGTTGGGCTGGGAGCCGTCGGTGTCCTTCGAGGAACTCGTTCGAATGATGGTTCGCGGGGACATCGACGACCAGTCGAAGCGAGTTGCCGGTTACGAGCCGTGACCAAACGGCAGACGGCTCTGGTGACGGGCGTCGGCGGGCAGGACGGCACCCTGCTGACCCGCCAGCTGAGCGCCATGGGTTGGTTGGTGACCGGCGTGACTGGTGCGGACGTCTCAGGCCCGCACGTCAAGGAGCTGGCGGAACTGCCAGGGGTGACGCTGGAATCCGCTGACCTGTCCGACATTGCCGAGAGTCGACGATTGGTCGCCGACGTGGCCCCCGACGCGGTGTTCCACCTGGCCGCCATCTCCTCGGTGGCGGAGTCCTGGAAGTCCCCGGTGCAGACGGCTCAGGTCAACGCCATGGCCTCCACGGCGCTGATGGCCGAGGCCCTCGAACTGAGCAGTCGCAGCCAGCGGACCGTCCGGTTCGTCAACGCCTCCAGCGGAGAGATCTTCGCGGGGGCCGGCGTGGTTCCGCAGTCGGAGGACACCCCCATCTCGCCGGTGTCCCCCTACGGAGCGACCAAGGCGTTCGCGCACATGATGGGCACCGCCCTGCGGACACGTGGCCTGCACCTCAGCAACGCGATCCTCTACAATCACGAATCTCCCTTACGGCCAACGTCTTTCGTGACGCGCAAGATCACCTCGTCGGCGGCGGCGATCGCCTCTGGCACCCAGGACAAGCTCTCGCTCGGCAACCTCGACGCACGACGGGATTGGGGCTGGGCCCCCGACTACGCTGACTGCATGATCCGGATGGCCATGCACGACCGTCCTGACGACTTCGTCGTGGCGACAGGTGTCGCCCACTCGGTACGTGACTTCGTGGTGGCGGCGTTTCACGCCGCCGGGATCGACGACTGGGAACGGTACGTGGAGTACGACGCCCAGTTCGCGCGGCCGGCGGATTCCATGGAGCTGGTCGGTGACGCCTCCAAGGCACGGCGCGAGCTGGGCTGGCAGCCGACCAAGACGTTCGAAGAAGTGGTCGCGGCTCTCGTCGAGTCCGACCTCGCCGCAGCCCGGCACCGCGACGGTGCCTCCCACGTCGAGAGAGGAGCATCGTGATAGATGGCTACAGCACCACCCGGAAGGAACAGTTCGGGGAGCGGCTGTTCAACTACCTGATCACCAACGTGCCGTCGCACGTGGTGCGGCAGGCGTTCCTGCGCTACTTCGGCGTCAAGATCGGCCGCAACACGTCGATCATGATGGGTACCACCATCTTTGGGCTCAATCGGTTGTCGATCGGCAACAACTGCTCGATCGGATTCGGTGTGCTGCTCGACGCCCGCGGTGGGCTGACGATCGACGATGACGTCGTGCTGGCATCGGACGTGCAGATCATCACGGGCAAGCACGTCATCGACAGCGACGACTTCGGCATCGAACTGCGCCCCGTGCACGTCAAGCATCACGCGTGGCTGGCAAGCAGGTCGACGGTGTTGCAGGACCTGACGATCGGTGTCGGTGCCGTCGTCGGGGCCTGTTCGATGGTCAAGGACAGTGTCGAGGACATGAACATCGTGGCGGGGATCCCCGCGAAGGTCCGAGGCAAGCGGGAGTCCACGCTGGACTACCATCCGATCTTCCGACCGCTGCTGTACTGAGTGGTCGCGATGACGATGAGCAGCTCCATGGGGGACGTCGCGCAGGCAAGCGAATTGCGGGACACCCGACTGATCTACGTGTCGCCCGCTCCGGGGCGCAGCGGAGTCGGTGACTACGCGCACGACTTCGCCGAGCAGGTCCGGCCGTACTTCCGCGAGGTCATCGAATTCTGGATCGACGCCGACGGCAACGAGTCGGCGGCCGACGTCCTACGTGGCATTCGCGAGGTCCGCGCTCTGGTCAAGCGGACCGCCGAGCGCGGACCCGTCATCGTCCACTTCGAGCAGAGCGCCGGCTCCATGATCGCGTTCTGGGGCTCGATCCTGCCGCGGTCGATCCCCGTCACCGCCACCATTCACGATGCGCCGCAGCCGGTCTGGTGGCCGTTCAAGACGCGGACGTTGATCAGGCACCGGCTCTTGCACCACGGGGTGCACTACCCGCTGCGGCCCGTCATCAATGCCGTGCAGCGTGGCGTGTCCAAGGGGCGAACGGTCTTCACGCTCACCTCGATCGGTGCCGAGAAGTTCAAGCAGCGCCAGCCGGGCTCAGACCCGCGGGCCTCCCGGATCTTCATCCCGACCCGCCCGCCTGCCAAGCCGCTCACCGAAAGGCCCATGGCGATAGGCCTTTTCGGGCACCTGTACAAGGGCAAGGGCTTCGACCAGCTGGACCGGCTGCGGCAGCTGCTCGACGACGACATCGAGATCGTGGTGGCGGGCCGAGGCACTGAGGCACTGGCCAATCGGCCAGGGGTGACCGTACTCGGCGAGGTCAACGGACCCGACGAGGACGCGTTCTTCGACTCGATCCGCTTCCTGGCCGTGCCCTACTCGAAGGACAACAAGTACGGCCTCGCGTTTCCCGCATCCAGTGCGGTCACCCGCTCGTTCGCCTACGGCACGCCGATCATCTGCATCCTCGACGGCGCTCTGGTGGAGACTGCCGTTGAAGGCGGCGCCCTGAGCACCGACAAGGGCATCGACGGCATCGCGGAGCGCGCCAACGAAGCCGTCCGCGACGACGACACCCTGCGCAGGCTCGGCGCCGAGGTCGCCGAGCTGCAGGCCGAGCGGACCGTCGCCCACTGCGTGGCCCCGTTCCTCGAGGCATGGGTCGAGATCAGCAAGGGTCGCGCCGGCTGATGAAGCTCGCCGAAAGCCATGTCTTCCGCGCGGCGGTAGCTTCCTTCTGGAACTACAGCAGCCGCGTGGTCGGCCTTGGCTGGACGGCTCTGCTGATCGCCAGGCTCGGCATCGCCGACTACGGCCAGTACGCGATGGCCGTCGCGGCGGCGGCGATCGTCAACGCGGCGATCGACAACGCCTTCTACGTCCGCTCGCTGCGCATCGACCAGGACCGCTACGAACGCGAGCGGTGCGCCAGGGTGTTGTTCGGCTCGGTCGTCGCGATCGCGGGCATCGCGTGCTTCCTGGAGTGGTACATCGCCGGGTTCGCGATCATCGTCGCCGCAGGCGAGCTGATGTTCAACACGTTCAAGAGCCAGTACCTGCGCGTCAGCAGGCCGGACATCGCCATGCGCTTCGACGCCGTCCGGCAGTTGGTCAGCATCGGCCTGGCGGCCGGGGCGATCGTGTTCTTCGATGCGAACCTGCACGAGGCGACGTGGTTGTACGTGGTCCCGTATCTGCTGATTTGGCTGGTCTGCCTGCGCTACGTGCCAGGGCGCAAGCCCGCGGTTCCCGGTGGGGTGCGCGAGATCTCGCTGCTGTCGACCGAGGCGTTCGCCGCGGCGGTCTATGCCCAGGGCGACCTGTTGGTGCTCGGCGCCATCGGCGGCGACAGGATCGCCGGCTACTACTCGGTGGCCTTGGTCACCGCGCTGGCCATCTCGATGATCGGCCAGAACTTCGCCAACACCTACATCGAGGCGCTGCGCGAGGCGAAGGGCCATCGCAGTTCGGCGCCACCCGTCGCGCACATCATCCGGGCCGCACTCGTCACCGGCGCGGCCATGGCGGCGATCGGCATCGGGATCCTGATCTGGGGCGGTGCCAACGAGGTCGGCATCATCGCGTTGATCATGTCGCTGTGGGTGTTCGCCAGGACCATCAACCACATCTTCATCGTGATCTTGTTCCTTCAGCACGCCGACGCGCTGCGGGTGCGGGCGACCGTGGTGTCCGCCGTGGTCAAGATGGCCTTCGTCGTGCCCGCCGTGCATCTGATGGGCGCCTACGGAGCCGCCATCTCGTGCGTGGTGTGCGAACTCGCCCTGCTGGCGTGGTACCGCCACGTCATCTTCGGTGCCAACGACGAACCGTCCCAAGAGGAGTCGCTGAAGCCATGAGAGCAACCTTCGTGCTGTCGAAGGATCCGAGCCACGAATCCACCGGTGACCTCACCATGGCCAAGCTGGTGATGGAGATGGCCCGCGAGTCCTACGACATCGGCGTCATCTGCCTGTCGCAGTGGCCGCAGTCGACCGAGGGCGGATTCCGTCGGGTTCCCAAGACGGCACCCCGGGCCCGGCAGCTCCTGCTCGACAGCGTGCGGAGCCGACGCAGCCTGGTGCACACCCGATTCGATCTCGACGAGCTCGTCGAGGCCGTCGACGACACCGACAGCGACATCTTCGTGGCCGACCACTGCTACATGGCCGAGAGTGTTCTCCGGTCCCGTCGATCCCGGCAGAGCGGCGGGACGTCGATTCTCGCGGTGAGCACCGTGGTCCCAGAGGCGTTGGTGTGGCGTGCGACAAGAGGGTTGGCGGGACACCTGGACGCTCGGCGCATCGTCCGTGACGAGGTTAGGGTGGCCCGGTCGGCGTTCTCCGTCGGAACCTATGACGAGCCGGAGGCCGAGTTCTTTCGCGATCTGGGAGTGCAGCGGGCCCACTGGCTCGATCTCACGCTGGCGCCGGTTGACCGCGTCGCGGTCGAGGAGTCCGAGCGCCGGCTGGTGTTTCTCGGCGATCGCCGGTGGGCTCCCAACCAGGAGGCCTTCGAGACGTTGGTTCGGCGGTGGCCGCGAATCTCAGAAGGCATCGACGGGGCCCGGCTCTTCGTCGTCGGCGCGCGCGATCCCGAGGCCCGGCCGGTCGAACTGCCCGACGGCATGGAGGATCTCGGCTTCGTCGACGACCTGACGGCGTTCCTCGCGTCGTGCCGGGCGCTGGTGGCACCCATCCGCACCGGTGGTGGCGTGCGGGTCAAGATTCTCGACGCGGCGTGCCGCGGCCTCCCGGTGGTCGGCACCTCTGCGGCCGTGGGATCGCTGAGCGGGGTGCTCGGAATCGACCGGCTCGACGAGGAGCAGGCGTTCATCGATCGGTGTCGGCACTACTTGCTAGACCGCTCGGCCGCGGTCGCGGATGGGGGAGCCTTGTACGACGTGAATGCGCAGCGCTGGAAGCAGGGCAAGCCACAAGAGGCGGTCCAGGAATGGCTCAAGCGATGAGCCGCCGGGTCGGCGGCCAGAGCCGCGCCATCCCGGTCGCCGTCGTGGGCGGCGCGCTGCTGTTGACGATTCTCGCCACGCTGATGATGACCAGCGCGACCAAGCTGATCCAGGCCGCGGGCACGGGTCTGGTGGTCCTGGTGATCGGGTTCGCCGCCACGGTGCTGCACCCCCGATTCATCTACGGCGCGATGGGCTTCTGCCTCGGTGCGATCCCGTTCGGCATCGTGCCCGGCGCAGGGCAACCCATCGTGCTGATCCTGGCGATGGCGGTGTGGATCGCGGTTCTGATCCACCCGATCGCGGTGACGCGGACCTCGCCGATGGAGATCACCGTCGGCGTGCTGGTGATCACCTCGCTGATCTCGGTGATCATCACCGCCGACGGCAAGATTCATTGGGTTGAGTTCGGAAAATGGTTGATCGCAACGTCTTTGGTGTTCGCCCTGTTGCGTCTCAGTCACCGGGATCTCCGGCTGTTCGGCCTGACGTTCATCTACGGGGTGGGCTCCGCCGCGACCTTCGCGCTGTTGGTGTTCTTCCTCGACAAGGCCGGGACGACGATGAACTACCTGTCGTTCATCGGCTACGGGCGCACCGGCACCATCGGCACCCACCTGCGCTTCTACGTTCTGGAGAACAGCACCGTCGTGCGATTGACGGGCACCTACGTGGACCCGAACGCGGCGGGCATCTTCCTGTTCGTCGGGCTGGCGCTGGCCACCGCGATGCTCCGCGGCTGGCAACGCCTGATCATCGGCGGGGTGATCCTCGGGGCCCTGATCGTCACGCTCAGCAGGTCGGCGATCTTCTCGGCGGTGATCGCCCTGCTCCTCTTCCTGATCTTCCAGAAGGTCAGCACGACGATGAAGCTGAGCACCATCGCCCTGGCGATCGTGGGTGCGGCAGGGGCGATGACGGTGCCTGCGATCTACGGCCGCATCATCAACTCGTTCTCCTCGTCGGACAAGGGCACGGCCGATCGCGCCGACGCCCTGGTGAACTACCTGCAGTCGATGACGGGCAGCTGGTGGTTCGGCAAGGGCTGGGGCATCAGGGAGTTCACCGACGAAGTCGTCGGGTATGAAACGAACTACGTGGCCAACAGTCCGCTTCTGACGATCTACCGCGGCGGGATCTTCGTCGGCATCGCGTTCATCGCTCTCCTGATCGCGGGTGCGGTGCTGTTCTTCCGGCGATCCCGATCGAAGCCGTGGGAGGTCGGCGTCCTCGGGGCGGCGTTCGTCGGTTTCGCGCTCGTCGGCCTCCAGCTGGACTTCCCGATCGTCACCCACGCACCGATGACGATGGCGTTCAGCGTGCTCGTCGCATTCCTGGTGGTGAATCCGATATTCGCGGAGCCCGACGACGGTCAGGACGACGGGGGAGTGGGTGAGCTTCCCGAGCGCGGGCCCGATCTCGCCGAGCGAAAGGTGGCCGTCGATGGCCGAACCGGCTGAGGACGGCGACTCCGCACGCGCGGAGGTCGATGCGACCCTGCCGGGTGAGCTTCGGGTGCCCTCGCCGAACGACGAGGTGCCCAAGCGGATCAAACCGGTCGTGCGGCTGGCGGGTCTGGAGGGGCCACGCGGCATCGGGTGTCTGTGCGTCATCCTGGTGCACGTCTCGGTGCACTTCGCGCCGAACGTGCTGGCGGCCACCCGAATCGACTTCCTCGGTCAGGCGCTGACCTTCTTCTTCGTGCTCTCCGGCTTCCTGCTGTACCTGCCGTACGTGAAGCGGCTGAGTCAGCGGCGCGAGATGCCCTCTACCAGAACATATTTGAAGCATCGGGTGCTACGGGTCTTTCCCGCGTACCTGGTGATCTTCCTGATCGTCAACTTCATCCTGCGCATCGCCTACATCGAGAACCCGTACAACCTGTCGTGGGCTGACAGCCTCGCGGCCACCGGGATGATCACCGATCCGCTGGACCTACTGGCCCAGCTCACGCTGACGCAGTCGCTGTTTCCCTCGACGTTGCAGACCGGTATCAACCCAGCCTGGTCGCTGACCACGGAGTGGGGTTTCTACCTGATTCTCCCCCTCATCGGCGCGTGCCTGCATGCGGCGTCGGGCCGGATCCGGCGGCCCTTCCTCGCGGCATTCTGGCCGGCGTTGGTGCTGCTGATCATCGGGGTGGCCACCAACGTCGTGGTGGGCATCCTGCAACACGCGTACTTCCCCGACGACATCCTGGCCGGCTACTGGGGCGACAACTGGGTCGCGGTGCTGTCCCGAAGCTTCCCGGCCCTCGCCGATACCTTCGCGTTCGGCATGGTGGCAGCCGTCATCTACGTGGCGCTGACCGACGGCGCCCTTGCGCGCTGGTCCACGGCGCGGCTATTGGCCATCGCGTCCGCGGTGATGATGATCGGGTTGTTCGGCTCGTTCGCCCTGTTCATCTTCAACCCCCGGCATCTGGCCACCGTGTTCGCCTTCGCATCGTGTGCTCTTATAATCCTGATCGTGGCACCGCTTGCCCGCGGCGAGGACTCCCTCGTCGCCAAAATCGTTGACTGGCGTCCGCTCAAGCACATCGGAACCATCTCGCTTTCCACCTATCTCTGGCACTATCCGGTGCTCCTCGTCGTCGAACGAGCGGGCTTGAAGGTGGGCGACGACTTCGTCGGCATCAGCGTCGCCTTCGCCATTGTCGCGATCATCACCATCGCCCTGGGGTCGGTGACGTATCGGTTGGTGGAACTGCCAGCGATGAGGCTCCGATGACAAGAGATGACTAGAAGCTGGCCGACGCTGGGTCGGCGAAACTTCTTGGTTGGCATGGCAGTCGCAGGCACGGGTTTGGTCGCCTGTTCTCCGCCACCTCCGCCCGCCCGGCGCCGGGCGCTGGCACCCAAGCCCACCGAGCCGGGGCTGCGCGACATGCCCGTCGGCTTCGCGCTCGGTTCCTCGGTGCTGTGGGCGAGCGACGCCGAACTGGCCAGGACCATGGACATGGCCGCCGAGGCAGGCGCCAAGATGGTGCGCTTCGACGTCTCTTGGACGTTCGCCGAGCCCTCGCCGGGTGAAATGAATTGGCAGCCAACCGATCGCGTCGTCGAGGCCGCGACCCGGCGACGCTTGGAAGTACTGGCGACCGTGACCAACTCGCCGGCGTGGGCGGCCGCAGGCCGGATCCGCCACACTGGCCGCCCCGCCGATCCCGGCCAGTTCGCCGCGTTCGCAGGCAAGGCAGCGCAGCGCTACGCCGGTCAGGTGGGGCAGTACGAGGTGTGGAACGAGCCGAACGGCCGGCTGTTCTTCCAACCCGATCCCGATCCGGCGATCTATGCCTCGATGGTGCGCCTGACCTATCAGGCGATCAAACAGGCCGATTCGAAGGCCGTGGTCGTGGCGGGCGCGCTCGGCGCGACGGGGCACGGCGAGGGCGTCATCGTGCCCGTGGAGTATCTGAAGCAGATGTATGCCGCCGGAGTCGCAGGCAGTTTCGACGCGTTGTCCTACCACCCCTACGACTATTTGGCGCCCCTCGCCGGCGGTGCCCTCTACCCGGGGTCACCCACCCAGCAGATGGTGGACATGTTCGACGTGATGGCCGCCAACGGCGACGGCGACAAACCGATCTGGATCACCGAGTACGGCGCCCCGACCAGCGTCGTCGGTGAGCGCATGCAGTCGACTCTGATCGTCGACTCGGTGCGGCAGTGGCCCGAGGTGGAAGCGGGCGGACCCTTCTTCATCTACGGCCTCCGTGACATCGACTCCGAAATCGGGGACCCGCACGCCGGATTCGGCCTGGTGACCGCGGACTTCACCCCCAAGCCAGCGTTCCGGGACCTGAAAGCCGTACTGCGGGCGAAGAATCCGGCTCGCGCCCAATACGAGCAGTTCTCCGTCGCGCGCGATCCCACGCTGGGCCGGTCGCTGACCCCGATCTATACGGTCGCGGCGGCGTTGGCTCAGCAGTTCGAGCGTGGCACCCGCTTCATGACTGCGAAGGGCGTCTTCAACTCGCCCCCGGCGGTGGCGGCGCTGGCCCGGGCGTGGAAGATCGTGCCCATCGGCCCCTTCAACAACGGCTACCAAGACTTCGCGGTCGACAACACCGGGAGAATCTTCTCCAACGAGGCCACCGGCACCCACCTGGTCGTCGGCGCGATCCTCGCGGCGTGGACGCCGTCGATCGGCTTCCCGGTCAGCGATCAGTACGACATCGGGACCGCGTCGCAGCCCGGCGCGGCCGTGGACTTCGAGCGTGGTCGCATCACCTGGCAGCAGAACACCGGTGTCAAGGTGGTCGCGCGATGAACCCGGCCGGGATCGGACTACCTTGAGCACGACCTTGAGCGCACGTCCGACCGAGCCGTCCAGCAGTGCATGACCCAAACGCGTAGTACTTGACTCACACGATCGGAGGGGCGATGGGCACAGACGGTGACGCCACCTGGTTGAAGCAGCTCGAGCTGCACGCACGACTCGCGGTGGCCAGGCGCAGGGGCCGCGGTGTGCCAGTGCCGACGGCCGCGCAACCGTATGACGTGGTGGCGGTTCTCGGGCAGTCCAATGCGCACGGGGCCGGCGTCGGTCTTGACCGCGGCGGGTTGGACGCCCCACATCCCGACGTGCACCAGTGGCCGTCGTCGGGACGTTCCAAGGGGACGATCGTCTCGGGCGCCGACCCGCTGTTCCACGACACGCCGTCGAAGGCCGTCGGGTTCGGCTCGACGTTCGCCAAAGAACTGACGGCGGCGACCGGCCGCCCCGTGCTGATCGTGCCCGCCGCGCTCGGTGACACGTGCTTTGCGCCCAAGAATGGTTACACCTGGGATCCGAGTGACACCAAGACCAGGGTGAACCTGTACCGGCGTGCCCTGCGGGCGATCGACGGCGCCCTCGGTACCCGGCCGGGGAACCGGTTGGTCGCCATTCTCTGGCACCAGGGGGAATCCGACGTGCCCCTGACACCGTCGGCGGCCTACACCGTCAAACTGGACTCGTTGATCGACGGACTGCGCGGACGCTATGGCGCCGACCTGCCGTTCCTGATCGGACAAATGGTGCCCGAGGAGATCGAATCAGGGCATCCGAATTACGTCGAGATCGATGCCGTGCATCGGGACACCGCTAAACGTCGCAATCGGGTGGTGTACGTCCCCGGACCGAGGAAAAGCTACAACTCGGAGTCCGAGCTGATTCATTACAACGCGGCAGGCCAGCGTGAGCTGGGCCGACGCCTGTGGGCGGCGTATCGGGACAACTTTCTGGTGGAGTCCACGGACGTCGCGCGTCCGGAGCAGCAATAGTGTCGTGGTGTTCTTCAACAATGGCTCGGTTAATTCGGTGTTGACGCGAGAAGACGGGGAGCATTCAGGCCGTTGGCTTGCAAGCGCAAGGATCTGTGCACGGTTCCGGTTTGGATCGTCGCCCGCCGCCGTCGCCCGAGCGATGCCGTGGCGCAGCGGTTTTGGCCGTCGAGCGGCTCGCATCTCCCGGGAATGAGGCTTCGCTGAGTGACCCTTCAGTTAATTTCTTTTGCAGTACAGTGGCGGATTGACTGCTGGCGTGTCAGGATTGCTCAGCAACTTCGTCGAGCCGAGTTACCGTGGGGAAGATGACAGCGAACACCGCAATAGGAACGCCGCCGCGCATGCTGCGGACGAGCGCGCAGAGCCGGGTCGACTGGCAATCGCGCTACATTCGGTGGCTCCGCATTTCCGACACGGTCGTCGTGGTGCTGGCGGTCGTGGTTGCGCAGCGAATTCGCTTCGGCGAGTACGGCAGTCGGCTGGAATATCGCGATATCGACTACACGATGGTGTCGCTCGTCATCATTGCGGTTTGGCTCATTGCACTCGCGATTTATCGCAGCAGATCCGCGCGGGTGATCGGCGCGGGCGTCGAAGAGTATCGACGCGTTTCGACAGCAACGCTTTCAGGCTTCGGCGCCATTGCGATCCTGTCGATGGTGTTCCGCCTGGACTTAGCTCGTGGCTACCTCGCCATCGCTCTCCCGCTCGGTCTGGCCGGACTGTTCGTCAGTCGGCGGTACTGGCGGGCCAAGGTCGCCAAGCGCCGGATGGGTGGCGAGTTCCTGGCCTCGGTGCTGGTGGTGGGCGAGCGCCGGTCGGCGACGTCGTTGATCCAATCCCTGGCGCGGCAGCCGGAGTACGGCTACGCGGTGGCCGGGCTGTGCATTCCCGGTGAGATGGACCGCACCAGCATCGCCGTTCCCGGTGTAGGCGAGTTCCCGGTGTTCGGCAACGAAACCGACATCGCGCAGATCATCGGCGACACCGGTATCGACACCGTCGCCGTCGCGGCCACCGAGCACCTGGGACCGCAGGGCATCCGCGATCTGTCCTGGACGCTGGAGAAGCTGGACGTCGACCTCATGGTGTCGCCCGGTGTCTCCGACGTCGCGAACCCGCGCCTGGTCATGCAGCCGATCGCCGGTCTGCCCCTGATCCACCTGGAGAAGCCGCAGTACAACGGGGCCAAGCGCTTCGAGAAGCGCTTGTTCGACCTGTGCTTCGCGGCGCTGGTGCTGCTGGTGGTCTCGCCGCTCATGTTGCTCGCGGCGATCGCCATCAAACTGAGCAGTCGAGGTCCGGTCTTCTACCGGTCGGAGCGCATCGGCATCGACGGAACGCCGTTCCAGATGATCAAGTTCCGCACCATGGTCGATGGCGCCGATCAACGGGCCGCCGAGCTGATGAACCTGAACGAGGCAGACGGCGGCGTCCTGTTCAAGATCCGCGACGACCCGAGGGTCACCGGCATCGGACGCTATCTGCGCAAGTACAGCATCGACGAGCTGCCTCAGTTCATCAACGTGCTGCGTCGCGAGATGAGCGTCGTGGGCCCACGCCCGCCGCTGGCCCGCGAGGTGGCCGCCTACGACAGCGAGGTCCGCCGCAGGCTGCTGGTGTTGCCGGGCATCACCGGTCTCTGGCAGGTCAGCGGACGCTCCGATCTGTCGTGGGAGGAGTCGGTCCGCCTCGACCTGTCCTACGTCGAGAACTGGTCGATGGTTGGCGACCTGATGATCGTGTTTCGCACCATCAAGGCGGTCATGCGAGGCTCGGGAGCCTACTGACCATGCCTGCGTCATCCGACTCGTAGAGTTCCATCCGTGAAGTACCCGGAGAAGGTCCTGGCCCGCGACGAGCGGGTGGTGCTGCATCGGCACCCGCATTGGAAGCGGCTCGTCGGACCGGTCCTTGTCCTGCTGATCGTCACCGCGCTGGCTTCGTTCGGGGCGGCCGTCGTCAACAACACGGCCTGGGAGCAGAACGCCAAGGTCGTGGTGTCGGTCGTGATCGCGGTGGTCTGGCTGGTCGTGGTCGGCTGGCTCACCCTGTGGCCGTTCCTCCGCTGGTGGACGACGCACTTCGTCGTGACCGACCGGCGGGTGATGTTCCGGCGCGGGGTGGCCACCCGCAGCGGTATCGACATACCCCTGGCTCGCATCAACAGCGTCGAGTTCCGGCACGGAATGCTGGACCGCATCTTGCGCACCGGAACCTTGATCGTCGAGTCGGCGTCGCAGGATCCGCTCGAGTTCTACGACATCCCTCGCGTCGAGAACGTCCATTCACTGCTGTACCAAGAGGTGTTCGACACCCTCGGCGCGGAGGAATCCGACATCAGATCCAGGCGTCCGCGCTAGCCGCTTCAGCTGGCGGCTCGCCCGTTCGAGGTCGGCTTCGAGGTCGGGCTGGTCGGCGAGATGGGCGTGACCGGCGCGATGGTGGTGGCGCGATGAATCTCGACCTCGTCCTCGATCGCCTCGGCCAATCCGCCGTCGGTCAAGGTGGATTCGACGACCTTGTCGGGACCGTGGCCCAGCTCGTCGGGGAAGACGAACCGCCGGAACGCCCAGAAGCGGAACGCCATCTGCATCAGATTGCCGATGACGTACGCCGAGACGAAGTCGGCGATGTTCTCGACGGTGAGGGACACCATCGGCGCCCGCAGTTCCAGCACGTAGCTGGAGAACCAGAGCGGGGCCATGCTCAGGACAACGCCGACCCCGCTGACGCCGAAGAACAGCAACGCCTCGTGGTGACGTTCGCGGCCGCCGCGATCGCGGAAGCTCCATTCCCTGTTGAGGATGTAGGACGCAATCACCGCGACGATTCCCGCGATGATCTTGGCCGTCACCGGCTTGGGCTCGAGGATCGTCAACTTGAGCGTGTAGAAGATCACCGAATCGATGACGAACGTCGTGGCGCCCACGATCGCGAACTTGATGAGTTCGTGGTGCCGTTCGGCAAATGGCCGGATCGGTCGCGGTAGGCGAGCGATGGTGGCATCGGCGAAGGACACAGAAGTGGAGTGTACGTAAAGCGGCGGCCCGATGCCGCATCGCTGCCGCCCATCTAGACGAACGACACGTCTGCGCGCATGACACGATGAAGCGGTGTCGACACACTCAACGGTCCCGGTCGTGGCCATGATCGGTGCTGGTCAGCTTGCTCGCATGACGCACCAGTCAGCCATCGCACTGGGTCAGACGCTTCGCGTCCTCGCGGCGGCGCCCGACGAGCCCGCCGCCCAGGTCACCCCCGATCTCGTCCTCGGATCCCACACCGATCTGGATGATCTGCGGACCGCGGCCAAGGGCTCGTCGGTGGTGACGTTCGACCACGAGCACGTCCCCACCGAGCACCTGAGGGCCCTGGTCGCGGAAGGCGTCAACGTGGCGCCACCACCGGAGGCTCTGGTGTTCGCGCAGGACAAGATTCTGATGCGGCGTCGTCTCGAGGAGCTCGGCGCCCCCATCCCGCGCTATGCGGTGGTGACCGGCGGCACCGACGTCGCGGACGCCGTCGATGACTTCGCGCAACAGATCGGCGGACCGGTCGTCGTGAAGACCTCGCGTGGGGGTTACGACGGCAGGGGCGTGACGATCGCCAGGGACACCGCACATGCGCGGGAGGCGGCAACGCGTTATCTCGCCGACGGTGCCGAGGTGCTGCTGGAGGAGCGCGTCGCGATGCGGCGCGAGTTGTCGGCACTGGTGGCCCGGTCGCCGTTCAGTCAGGGCGCCGCGTGGCCGGTGGTGCAGACGGTGCAGCGCGACGGAATCTGCGTCGAGGTGCTGGCGCCCGCCCCGTCCCTGGACCCGAAGTTGGCGTCGGAAGCCGAGCGTCTCGGCCTGCGCGTCGCGTCGGAGCTGGGCGTGGTGGGAGTGCTGGCCGTCGAACTCTTCGAGACCACCGACGGTCGCCTTCTCGTCAACGAGCTCGCGATGCGGCCACACAACTCGGGGCACTGGACCATGGACGGTGCCCGCACCAGCCAGTTCGAGCAGCACGTGCGGGCCGTCCTCGACTACCCGCTCGGGTCGACCGAGGCGGTCGCTCCGCTGACGGTGATGGCGAACGTTCTCGGGGCGCCGACGACCCCGGCGATGCCGGTCGACGAACGGCTGCATCACTTGTTCGGCCGCCTGCCGGAGGCGAAGGTGCACCTCTACGGCAAGGGCGAACGACCGGGTCGCAAACTGGGTCACGTCAACGTGCTCGGCGCGATCGGCGGGTCGCCTGACGACCCGGACTACGTTGCCGAGGTCAGGGAGCGTGCCGTGCGTGCCGCTCACTGGTTGTCGCACGCCGAGTGGACGGATGGGTGGGACGGGCATGCCTGATCGGCCGAGGGTCGGCGTCATCATGGGCAGTGACAGTGACTGGCCGGTGATGGAGGCGGCCGCCGAGGCGCTGGCCGAGTTCGACATCCCGTTCGAGGTCGGCGTGGTGTCGGCCCATCGCACCCCGGCGCTGATGCTCGAATACGCGCGGGCCGCGGCGGGTCGTGGCCTGGAGGTCGTCATCGCGGGCGCGGGTGGTGCTGCCCATCTGCCCGGCATGGTGGCTGCCGCCACGCCGCTGCCGGTGATCGGCGTTCCGGTGCCGCTGGCGCGGCTCGACGGGATGGATTCACTGCTGTCGATCGTCCAGATGCCCGCGGGTGTACCGGTGGCGACCGTGTCGATCGGCGGCGGTCGAAACGCCGGTCTGCTGGCGGTGCGCATCCTCGGGGCCGCCGACGCCGAGCTGCGTGGGCGGATCGAGGAGTTCCAGGCGGGGCTCGCGGCGACCGTCGCAGAGAAGGACGCCGCGTTGCGCGACCGCTTACTCGGTGGCTAGCGGGTCGAGTAAGCTACTAGCGAGTAACTAGGAGGTCGCAGTGGCTAGTTGGGCCGGAAATCCGTCGTTCGATGCAATGAGATTGCCCGAGGAACACGACGAACTGCGCACGGCGATCCGTGCGCTCTCGGAGAAGGCGATCGCTCCGCATGCCGCCGAAGTCGACGACAAGGCGCGCTTCCCGCAGGAAGCCCTCGACGCGCTGAACGCGTCGGGCTTCAACGCCGTGCACGTCCCCGAGGAGTACGGCGGCCAGGGCGCCGATTCGGTGGCGGCCTGCATCGTGATCGAAGAGGTTGCGCGCGTCGACGCCTCGGCATCGCTGATCCCGGCGGTCAACAAACTTGGCACGATGGGGTTGATCCTGCGCGGCTCGGACGATCTCAAGAAGCAGGTCCTTCCGACGATGGCCGACGGGGCGATGGCTTCCTACGCGCTGTCCGAGCGTGAGGCGGGTAGCGACGCCGCGGCGATGCGCACCCGCGCCAAGGCCGACGGGGACGACTGGATTCTCAACGGCGCCAAGTGCTGGATCACCAACGGCGGCAAGTCGACCTGGTACACGGTCATGGCCGTGACCGATCCCGACAAGGGCGCCAGCGGCATTTCGGCGTTCGTCGTCCACGTGGACGACGAAGGTTTCACCGTTGGCCCCAAGGAGCGCAAGCTCGGCATCAAGGGTTCGCCGACCACGGAGTTGTACTTCGAGAACTGCCGGATTCCCGGCGATCGGATCATCGGCGAGCCGGGTACCGGATTCAAGACTGCGCTGGCGACGCTGGATCACACCCGCCCGACGATCGGCGCGCAGGCGGTGGGGATCGCGCAGGGGGCGTTGGATGCCGCGCTCGAATACACCAAGGACAGAAAGCAGTTCGGCAAGTCGATCAGCGAGTTCCAGGGCGTGCAGTTCAAGCTTGCCGACATGGCGATGAAGACCGAAGCGGCGCGGCTGATGGTCTACTCGGCTGCCGCCCGCGCGGAGCGCGGTGAGCCCAACCTGGGGTTCATCAGCTCAGCCGCGAAGTGCTTCGCCTCCGACGTGGCGATGGAGGTGACCACGGACGCGGTGCAGCTGTTCGGCGGCGCCGGATACACGCAGGACTTCCCGGTCGAGCGGATGATGCGCGACGCCAAGATCACGCAGATCTACGAGGGCACCAACGAGATTCAGCGCGTGGTGATGAGCCGCGCACTGCTGCGCTGATCTCTCGGGCCGCCATCACTCCGCGGCTCGCAGGTGGGTGATGTCGGCCGCGGCGACCGTCGTGAGGTCGTTGCCGTTGGCGATGATCAGCCGACCCGCGTCGTCGAATTCCTTTGCGATTCCGACGATCTCGCCGCCGCCGGGCAGGGTGGCCTTGACCTGGCTGCCCAGCGTCAGGCTCAGTCTGCGGTAGTCGGCGAGCAACGCGTCATCGACGCCGCCGGCGGCCTGCCACCGCTGGATGCCCAACCCCAACGCGTCCAGGACGGCCGCCGCGAGGGCGGTGCGGTCGACGTCGGTCGCACCGAGGATCGCCAGGGAGGTGGCGCGCGGGTCGGGCGCTTCCTGCTCGGTGAGCGTGACGTTGATGCCCGCGCCCACCACGATCACCGGTTGCGGTGCCGAGACCTCGGCGAGGATCCCAGCCAACTTGCCCGTGCCGACGAGCACGTCGTTCGGCCACTTGAGTCCAGCGCTGACACCGGTGACGGCGGCGACCGCCTCCACCACGGCGACACCGGTCAGCAGGGGAAGCCAACCCCATTCACTCGGCTCCACCGCCGAGGCGTCGATGCCGACGGAAAGGGACAGCTGGGATCGGGGCGGCGCCGACCATTGCCGGCCATGCCTGCCGCGGCCTGCGCTCTGGTGTTCGGCGAGCAGGACCGCTCCCACGATGTCCTCGCCCGAGGCGGCACGCTCGAGGAGATCGGTGTTGGTCGAGCCGGTGTCCTCGACGACGTCCACGGCGCGCCATGGTGGCCCGACGCGAGTCCGCAGTGTCGTCGGGTCCAGGGGTGGGCGGCTGCTCGGGTCGGTCATACGTCGAACTTAGCCGAGCAGCTTGGTGGCCTTCTCGCTGGTCTTGCGCCGCTCGAGCGCCTCGGGGGCGGGGTTGGCGACTTGGATGAGCGACGCCCCGATGGCGTAGACGGCGAGCAGGTTGTCGATCAGATCGTCGGGAGTGCCCCAGGTGGCCGTCGACAGCACGCGGTCGGCCGCCGTGAGGCCGTTGGCTGTAGCGGAAGTCGCTGCGGCCGTGAGCACGTCGTCGACCGAACGGCTGTCGAGAGCTGGCCCTGGCTGACGTTCTGGCGTGATCTGATCGCCGTGCACGCGCACCGACGTGGCATAGTCGGTGACGCCGAACGGCAGGTCGGGGACCGGGCGGCCGAACGCGTCGAGGGATAGCACGACGACCTCGCCGGTCGATCCGACGGCGGCGTCGGCGTCGGCGAGCCGATCCACGGTACAGCAGGCGATGTCGCAGCCCCCCTGCTCCAGAATCTCTTGCCCCAGAACGGCTTCCGCTCCGACGTACCAGATCCCGAGTAACACGCCGACGGTCTGCCAATGTGCGGGAAGCATGACGGCGACGCGGGTGCCAGGGCCAGCGCCGAGCTCGTCGCGCAGCAGGTTGCCCGACTTCGCCGCCCAGTTCGCGAGGGTGGCGGTCGACAGTTCGATGCGTTCACCGGTGGCGTCGTCGTAGTAGGTGACCCGCGGCGAGGACGGGACGGCGAGCAGTGGATCCATCACCGCCGAGCTGAGATTCGTCAGTTCACGCACTCCGGGTCGTCGGATCCGGCCGTGATGATCGTCGGGGGCGGAGGCGGGGCCTCGCTGGAGTCGACGGTCGTCTGGCCGGTGCCGTCGCCGGAGAGCTGCGTGGCGTCCTCCGTCGTCGCGCTCTCGGTGCCCAGCCCCGAACCCGGCCCGGTGTAGTCGACGGCGAGGATCACCGTGACCGAGCCCGGCGGCACCGAGGCGTCCTCGACGACGGGGATGTTGCCCAGCTCCTTCGAGACGGCTTGGGCGCCAAGGTCGTCGACCTTCGCGGCGCGGACCTGGCTACTGGCCACCCGCTCGGCCTCGTTGTTGCCGACGTTGCCTGCCGTGAATCCCTTGCCGGTCAGGATGTCGGACACCGAGGCGGCCAGGCCGTTGACGTCGGAATCGTTCACGACGTCGACGGTGGTCTTGGCCGGACTGTAGGCGATGACGTCGGTCTTGCCCTCGTCCTGGTCCTTGAGTAGGCCGGCCACCCAGTCCTGGACCTGTGTCGGGTCGACCCTGACCACGCTCTGCATGCCGTCGTCACTCCAGCCGTCCTCGCGAAGGACGGGAATGGTGGCGAACGCGACGTTGCCCGCGGCGAGCTTCTGCAGCTGGGTGATGAAGTCCATGATGTCCCAGCCGTCCGAAAGCACGACCGAGCGCTGGACGGCCTCCTCCAGCCGGTTCAGCGTGGCGGGACTGGATAGCGTCTTGCCCGAGATGACCTGGTGGGCAAGGGAAGCCATGACGGACTGCTGCCGGGTCACCCGGTCGAGGTCACCGCGAGGAAGGTCGTGGCGCTGACGCACGAAGCTCAACGCCTGTGGGCCGTTGAGCTTCTGCCAGCCGGCCGGGAAGTCGGCGCCCGAAAGGGGTTCGTAGACGGCGTCCTTGAGGCAGACGTCGACCCCGCCGAGTGCATCCGTGATGAGGGAGAAGCCGAGCAGTCCGATCTCGGCATAGTGGTCGACCGTGACGCCGGTCAGGTCGGCGACGGTCTCGATCAGAGCCTCGCGGCCGGACTCGTTGGCCTGCGGTTCGGCGACTGCGGGATCGACGCCCTCGACCTCGACGAGCTCCTTCATCCGCTCCAGCTTCACCTGGCCGAAGACACCGTTGATCTTCGTCTTGCCGAGATCGCCCGGTGCCTTGACGTAGGAGTCGCGGGGAATCGAGATTGCGGTCGCCGACTTCCCGTTGTTCGGGATGCGCACCAGGATGATCGTGTCGGTGTTCGTCGCGACGTCGTCACCCGCGCGCAGCGTGGCCAATTCCTCCGCCGACAACGGGTTGCCGTGCGCGTCGGTGCGGCTGTCCATTCCGACGAGCAGGATGTCGATGGCGCCGTCCTCGCCACCACCGCCGAGCGATTCAGAGCTGATGTGATTGATCCCGGCCTCGAACGAGCGGATCTTGCTCCACGCGACGCCAGTGCCGATGACGATCACCGACGCCGCGAGCACGGCGATGATCCGAATGAGGCGAGCGGGCATCCGCCCAGGCTACTTCCGAATCGACCAGACGCCGGGTAGCTCGGGTCGGCGTGCCAGACTCTTGAGACATGTCGCAACGTTTGGTCATCACCGGCGCAGGCGGACTCGTGGGGCGGCTTCTGGCCGCCGAGGCGCGACGGCAGGGTCGGGAGGTGCTCGCGCTGACGTCGGCTGAGTGCGACATCACCGACCCCACCGCGCCCGAACGTCACTTCACCGCGGGTGACGTCGTGATCAACTGCGCCGCGTACACGAAGGTCGACCAGGCCGAGGTCGAGCAGGACGCCGCGAGTGCGGTGAACTCCGCGGGCGCGGAGAACGTCGCGCATGCGTGCGCGAGGGCCGGAGCGGAGCTGGTGCACGTCTCCACCGACTACGTATTCAGCGGCGTGTTCGAGGGCGCCCCCCACCCCTATGAGATCGACGACGAGACCGACCCGCGGAGCGTTTACGGCCGCACCAAGCTCGACGGCGAGTTCAAGGTGCTCGCCGCGATGCCCGGGGCGCACGTGGTGCGGACCGCATGGATCTACGCAGGCGGCGACCGGAACGACTTCGTCGCGGTGATGCAGCGCAAGGCCGCAGAAGGCGCCCGGGTCGAGGTCGTGTCCGACCAGATCGGGACCCCGACCTACGCCGTCGACCTGGTCAGCGCGTTGCTTCAGGTCGGGGATGGATCGATCAGCGAGTCGGTGCTGCACGCCGCGAACCAGGGGGAGGCCAGCCGCTACGAACAGGCCAGAGCGGTGTACGAACTCGCCGGCGCCGACCCGGACCTGGTGTCACCGGTCGGCACCGATCGACATCCTCGACCGGCGCCCCGGCCTGCGTACTCGGTGTTGGCGTCGAGAAAGTCGGCCGACGCGGGTCTCACCCCGCTGCGGCCGTGGCGTGACGCGCTTGCCGCGGCGATGAACGCCTAGCGGGGACCCACCCCCTGGCGGCGGGCTGGCACTGCGCCCGTCGTGGCGGGCCCGTGCCCGCCGCGCCCGCTACCCTCTAGCCCGTGGCCGAGGAAGTGATCGCTGAGGAAGCGGGGGAATTGGTGGTGGTGACGGTGACCTACTCACCGGGTCCCCACCTGGACCGCTTCCTCGCCTCGCTCGGGCACGCCACCGAACGGGCGGTGAAGGTCGTCATGGCCGACAACGGATCCACCGACGGGGCGCCCGAGGAAGCGGCCGAGCGCTACCCCAACACGCATTTGATGCACACCGGCGCGAACCTGGGTTACGGCTCCGCGGTGAACATGGCCGTGTCGAAGTACCTGGTGGAGGCCGACGGTGTGGACCCGGTCGGCGACCCCCACTTCTTCATCGTCGCCAACCCCGACGTGGTGTGGGGTCCCGGCAGCATCGACGAGCTGCTCAGGGCGGCCGACCGCTGGCCCGCGGCGGGCGCGCTCGGTCCGCTGATCCACGATCCCGACGGGTCGGTGTACCCGTCGGCGCGGCATCAGCCGAGCCTGATCCGCGGCGGCATGCACGCCGTCGTCGGCCCGTTCTGGAAGGCCAACCCGTGGTCGGCCGCCTACCGCCAGGAGCGCCTGGAGCCCAGCGAACGATCCGTCGGCTGGTTGTCGGGCTCCTGTCTGCTGCTACGGCGGCAGGCCTATCACGACGTCGCGGGGTTCGACGAGCGGTATTTCATGTACATGGAGGACGTCGACCTGGGCGATCGTCTGTCGCGGGCCGGTTGGCAGAACGTCTACGTGCCCTCGGCGGAGGTCCTGCACGACAAGGGCCACTCCACCGGCCGCGACCCGGCCCGCAACTTGGCCGCCCACCACACGAGCACCTACACTTTCCTCGCTGACCGGCATCCTCGCTGGTGGCAGTCGCCATTGCGCCTCGCCATCAGGTCAGCGCTCGCCGTCCGCGCGTTGCTGGTCGTCGGCAACTCTCGGCGGCAGATCGCGAAGAGAAAAGGACGGACCTCGTTGTGACTAGTTCGGTGAACCCGGCAGAGGTCGATGCCGTCGTGCTCGTCGGCGGGCAGGGCACCCGCCTGCGTCCGCTCACGCTGTCGGCGCCCAAGCCGATGCTGCCGACCGCGGGCCTGCCCTTTCTGACGCACCTTCTGTCCCGCATCGCGGCCGCGGGCATCCAGCACGTGGTGTTGGGGACGTCGTACAAGGCCGAGGTGTTCGAGGCGGAGTTCGGCGACGGCTCCAAGCTC
This sequence comes from Mycobacterium sp., assembly GCF_040509115.1. Classification (GTDB taxonomy): domain Bacteria; phylum Actinomycetota; class Actinomycetes; order Mycobacteriales; family Mycobacteriaceae; genus Mycobacterium. The sequence continues at coordinate 26,025 of NZ_JBEVLO010000123.1, forward strand.
GGTCTGCAGATCGAGTACGTCGTGGAGGACGAGCCGCGCGGCACCGGCGGCGGCATCGCCAACGTGAAGTCGAGACTTCGCTACGACACGGCGCTGGTGTTCAACGGCGACGTGCTGTCCGGCGCAGACCTCGGCGCCCTGCTCGCCAGCCATCACGACCGCAAGGCCGACGTGACGCTGCACCTGGTCCGAGTCGGCGATCCTCGCGCATTCGGTTGTGTGCCAACCGATTCCGACGGCGGCGTGACGGCATTTCTGGAGAAGACGCAGGACCCGCCGACCGATCAGATCAACGCGGGCTGCTATGTCTTCCAGCGCGCGGTCATCGATCGGATCCCCGAGGGCCGCGCGGTGTCGGTGGAGCGCGAGGTCTTCCCGGCCCTGCTGTCGGAGGGCCTCAAGGTGTGCGGGTACGTCGACGCCACCTATTGGCGTGACATGGGCACGCCGGAGGACTTCGTGCGGGGCTCCGCCGACCTGGTGCGTGGCATCGCCCCGTCGCCCGCGTTGAAGGGGCACCGCGGCGAGGAGCTGGTTCACGACGGTGCGTCGGTGGCGCCTGGGGCGCTGCTGATCGGTGGCACGGTGGTCGGGCGCGGGGCTGAGATCGGTGCCGGTGCCCGACTGGACGGTGCGGTGATCTTCGATGGCGCCCACGTGGGAGCCGGCGCGGTGATCGAACGTTCGATCATCGGGTTCGGCGCGCGCATCGGGCCGCGGGCGCTGATCCGCGACGGCGTGATCGGTGACGGCGCCGACATCGGCGCGCGGTGCGAGCTGCTGCGCGGCGCTCGCGTGTGGCCGGGAGTGCACATCCCCGACGGCGGCATCCGTTATTCCACCGACGTGTGAAACGGCCGAGGCGTCTGGGCCGCCATGGCCAACTGCCTCAGCCCGTAGTCGGAGCCCTTGGGTAGGTCGTGCAGCGGCCACCACCGAAGGTCGAGTGACTCGTCGCTGATCGCGATCTGAGCGTGCTCCGGCGCGTGAGCGACGAATTGGACGTCGAGGTGGTGGGTGGGCACGCCCAGCGAGCAGGTGAGCGCGTGGACGTGCAGTGCGGCGGGCACGTCGTCGACGGTCAGTCCGTCGATGCCGGATTCCTCGGTGGCCTCCCGCAGGGCGGCGGAGGAGATGTCGGCGTCGGATTCCTCGCAGTGGCCGCCGAGCTGCACCCAACGGCCGAGCCGGGGGTGCAGGGTCAGCAGCGTGCGGGTCCCGGTGTGATCGAGCACCAGCGCCGACGCCGTGACGTGGCCGGGGACACAGGCGCGTTGGCAGGCGTCGGGCCTGGCCAGCACGAAGGCGAGCACCGCGTTGCGCAACGAATCCTGCGCCGGATCTGCTGGTTGCCAACGCGCAAGCGTGTCGACGACCGATTGGTGCAGGCTCAACGGATCACCAGGAGCCCGTCCGTCGGCACCGGGCCCCGCGGGCCCTCCGGCTCTTCGGGATGGCCGATCGCGATGGCTCCCAACGGCTCCCAATCGTCGGGCACGTCGAGGTGGTCGCGCACCACGTCGGCGGCGAAGATCGTCGATCCGATCCAGCAGCTGCCGACGCCGCGCACCGCGAGTGCCACCAGCAGAGCCTGGACGGCGGCGCCGACGGCGACGGTGAACATCGTGGCCTCCGCGGCGGTGCGGGCGGCGTCCGGATAGGAGTGGGCGCCATCGGGCACCATGAACGGGATGACCAACTCCGGTGCGTCGTACAAGATCTGGCCGCGCCCCAGGCGTCGGTCGACGGCATCGGACGGCTTGCCGTCGCCCTCCAGGTCGGTGCGCCACGCGTGCTTCATGGCGTCCAACAGACGCACGCGGACCTCGGGATCGCGGACCCAGACGAATCGCACAGGACGGGTGTGGTGCGGGGCGGGCGCGGTGAGAGCCTCCGCGACCGCAGCCTCGACGACGGCGGGGTCGACCGGTTCATCGCTGAATCGGCGGACGGAGCGGCGCAGCAGTTGGGCCTGCTGCCTGCCAGCCAGCATCGCCTCCTCGGTGCCGAGCCAGAACAGATCGTCCTCGCCTGCCCTGACGAGGGTGTGGCCGTTGGAGCCGTCATCGCGTGGCGCGAGACCGCGCACCACCGCCACCGGAATTCCGGTCAGCTTGCCCTTCACCAGATCTGCCGCCGCGGCGATCTCGTCGGCGATGGCGACCTCGGTCACCAGGAGTTCATTGCCGTGTGGGTCGTGGACGCCGTGGTACCCGTGCAACACGGCCAGGCCCGCCGCGCCGATCGCCGCGTCGATCTGGCCGTTGCGCCAGGCTCGGCCCATCGTGTCGGTGACGACCACGCCGACGGTGATGCCGAGCAGCGACCGCAGACGCTCCCGCAACTCGGCCGCGCTGCCGTCGGGATTGATTGGCAGGAGCGCCAATTCCGACGCGTCGACGTTGGAACCGTCGACACCCGCCGCGGCCTGGATGAGCCCGATCGCGTTCTCGGTGATCAACGTGCGACCCTTGCGGGCCAGCACCCTCACGGCCTCGGCATCGATGAGCCTCCGCCGCAAGGCGTCCCGCTCCTCGGGATCCGTCGGCGCCGCGACGATCCTGCCCTCGCTCTTGGAGAACACCTTGCTGGTGACCACCACGACGTCGTCGTCGCGCAGCCACGGCGCTGCCGCGGCGATCGCGCCTGCGACGTCGTCGCCGGGTCGGAACTCCGGCAGACCGGGCACCGGCAGGATCTCGATGGCTGCCGCCGCGCCATGTTCGCTCATCGCGCACCGGAGCCGAGGCCGGCGAGTTCGATTCCGCTGCGCACCATCTCGGCGGTCGCCTCGGGGGACGACATGAGCAGCGGAATCGGCCGTACGTCGACGCCGTCCACTGCTGCTTCGTCGCCATCGTCGATGAGCCAGCCGTCCAGGATCCCGACCCCCGAGCGCGCTCCGAAGTGTCGTCCCACGGCCTCCGAGGTCGTCTCGACGCCGATTACCGACAGGCATTCGTCTGCCATGCCGCGCAAGGGCCGTCCCGCGATGATGGGGGAGTAGCCGATCACGGGTGCCGTCGTCGACCGAAGTGCCCCACGGATTCCCGGCACGGCGAGGATCGCGCCGACACTGACCACCGGGTTCGACGGCGCCAGGAAGACGACGTCGGCCTCGGCGATGGCCTCGGCGACACCCGGTGCCGCCGTTGCCGCGTCGGCCCCGACGAAGGCGAAGCCGTGGGTGGGGAGCTTGGCGTGGTAGCGCACCCACCACTCCTGGAAGTGGATTGCCCGTCGGGCGTCGGGTTCGGCGCCCGGTTCGGGATCGGTTACGACGACGTGGGTTTCGCTGCGGTCGTCGGTGACGGGCAGGAGCCGCGCGCCCGGCTGCCACCGGGCGCACAGCGCCTCGGTCACCTGGGACAGTGGATAGCCCGCCCGCAGCATCTGGCTGCGCACCAGATGGGTGGCGAGGTCGCGATCGCCGAGCCCGAACCAGTCGGGCTGCACTCCGTAGGCCGCGAGTTCTTCCTTGGCATGCCAGGTTTCGTTGGCATGGCCCCATCCCCGTTCGGGGTCTATCCCTCCACCTAAGGTATACATGCAGGTATCGAGGTCGGGACAGATGCGGACGCCGTGCATCCACGCATCGTCGCCGACGTTGACGATGGCGGTGAGCTCGTGCTCGCCCTCCGGTCCGGTTGCGGTGTCTGCGAATTGCCCAAGGCCGAGGTACTGCTGAGCGCCGAGCAGGAATCGCGCGCCGCCGACTCCGCCGACCAGAACGGTGACTTTCACATCGATCGACACTAGGCGCATTCCTGCCGTCGTGGTCCACGGCGGTCCCCGATTTCGTCGTTTTCTCGACACGCCGTGTAACCGACGCGCCGAGATTGGGTCACGAGATGATATGAAAACCGGTTCTAGCGCTTGACCCCCGCAGCTAACCCGTGTCTAATCACATCAGTGTCATTTCCCGGTTGGCTTCCCGGTTCCACTGTCGCAGACCGAGATTCGATCACTTGTTCGAATGGTGTGCATACGGACGAACGGGGCGGGGATCAGATGAGGCAATTACGAGACCATTGCGAGGAGGCGGAAGATGTCTTATGAGCACGCAGATTTCGATCGTGTCATCCGATTCGACAGTCGGATGCTCGGCTCGGTAGACAGCGATCCGCACGTCGGCTACGCGCCGGCTCAGGACGCCGTCGCGGGCCGTCCTCAGCTCAGTGTGGTGCCGGACCACGCCGGGTTCGGCTACGCCGAGCCGGCAATCGACGACGAGCAGTGGCAGGAGCGCGCCCTCTGCGCGCAAACCGACCCGGAGGCGTTCTTCCCCGAGAAGGGTGGCTCCACCCGAGAGGCCAAGCGCATCTGCTTGGGATGCGAAGTCAAGGACGCCTGCCTGGACTACGCGCTGGCAAACGACGAGCGGTTCGGCATCTGGGGCGGCCTCTCCGAACGGGAACGCCGTCGGCTCAAGCGCGGCATCATCTGATCAAGCTCTGAGCGAACGGGTCAGTCGTCCTCGATCGTCGGGTCGATGACGGAGGGCTCGACGCCCAAATAGGTGGCGACCTGCGCCACCAGAATGTCGTGCAACAAGTCGGCCAAGTCGACGGTGTCCTTTGCCCGTCGCTCAATTGGCTTACGGAACAACACAATTCGTGCGCGAGTGGCGTTTCCTCGCACGTCGACACCGGCGGGTATCAGCCGGGCGAGGGCAATGGGCCCGTCGGCGATGACCTCGGGTGGCCACTGCACGTTGTCGGGGTCCTTCGGCGAGATCCGCGGGATCTCGTCGACCGCCACGTCCAAGCCGGACACCCTGTCCTGCCAGCGTCGCTCGATCGGCTCGTACGCCTCGAGCACCGCCATGTCGAATCGCTCGGCCCGACTACGCCATCCAGGCACGGTGGGCGGCAGCAGCGGACTGCGCATCTCGCGGCGACCACGGTGGGCTCGTCCGGCGCCACGCTCGACCATTCGGCGATCGTAACGGTTGCACATCGGGGGCCCACCCGCTGCGCGTGTCGTGAGCTCGAGTCGGTGTTGCGCGATAGCCTCGTGTCCGTGAACGTTCCCCGTCGCTGCTGCAGGCCCGGGTGCCCGCACTACGCCGTGGCGACGCTGACCTTCGTCTACAAGGATTCGACCGCGGTCGTCGGCCCGCTCGCCATCGCCTCCGAGCCTCACTCCTGGGATCTTTGCGTCATCCACGCAGGTCGGATCACCGCGCCGCGCGGGTGGGAGCTCGTCCGCCACGCCGGTCCGCTGCCGTCGCATACCGACGACGACGACCTCGTCGCCCTCGCCGACGCCGTGCGCGAAGGCCGCGACGTCCCGTCGAACGCTGTACCCGTCGGTTTCTCCGACCCCACGACCGGCGTCCATGGTGGCGCGTTGATGGCGCCGGCGGCGCCGCGATCAGAGCAGCACAACGGCCGCCGACGCGGGCATTTGCGCGTGTTGCCAGACCCGGCCGATTAACTCGGGCCCAACCCGAGACCGCCCCGAGGTCGGGCCGCCCGTTAGATTCGTGTCGTGCTGGAGCGGCCCACCGGCGCGAGGATTGTCGAGCCGATAGGCTGGCGCCAAAGTCCCTTCACTAGGAGCTCTATGTCCCGGCCAGCTGCGGCTGTCAACAGCGTCATCAAAGCGTATGACGTGCGCGGTCTGGTCGGCGAGCAGATCGACGAGGCCTTCGTCACCGACGTCGGCGGCGCGTTTGCGAGGCTGGTTCGCGACGAAGCCAGTGGCGTCCATGCGACCCGCGTCGCGATCGGTTACGACATGAGGGAGAGCTCGCCCGCGCTGGCCGCCGCGTTCGCCGAGGGCGTCGTCGCGCAGGGGCTCGGCGTCGTGCGCATCGGGTTGGCGTCGACGGACCAGCTGTACTTCGCGTCGGGTCTACTCGATTGCCCCGGCGCCATGTTCACCGCCAGTCACAACCCCGCCGCGTACAACGGCATCAAACTGTGTCGCGCAGGCGCCAAGCCGGTCGGCAAGGACACCGGGCTGACCACCATCAGCGAAGACGTCATCAACGGCGTGCCGGGGTTCGACGGCAAGCCGGGAACCATCGAGGATCGCGACGTGCTCGGCGACTACGGCGACTTCCTGCGGTCCCTCGTCGACATCGCCGGTCAGCGACCGCTGCGCGTGGCGGTCGACGCGGGCAACGGGATGGGAGGGCACACCACCCCCGCCGTGCTCGGTCCACTCGACGCAATCACGGTGCTGCCGCTGTACTTCGAGCTCGACGGCTCCTTCCCCAACCACGAGGCCAACCCGTTGGATCCCGCCAACCTGGTGGACCTGCAGCGCCACGTCCTCGCTACCTCCGCCGACATCGGACTGGCCTTCGACGGCGACGCCGACCGCTGCTTCGTCGTCGACGAACTCGGGCAGCCCGTGTCCCCGTCCGCCGTGACGGCGTTGGTGGCGGGCCGGGAGCTGTCTCGCGAGATCGGCGCGACGGTGATCCACAACCTCATCACGTCCCGTGCGGTGCCCGAGCTGATCACCGAACGCGGCGGCACCGCGATCCGCTCCCGCGTCGGCCATTCCTACATCAAGGCGTTGATGGCCGAGTCCGGCGCGATCTTCGGCGGCGAGCACTCTGCGCACTACTACTTCCGCGACTTCTGGGGCGCCGACTCCGGAATGCTCGCCGCGCTGCACGTCCTCGCGGCGCTGGGGGAGCAGGACCGCCCGCTGTCGGAGCTGATGGCCGACTATCAACGGTACGAGGCGTCCGGCGAGCTCAACTTCACCGTCGACGACGCGCCGGCGTGCGTCGACGCGGTATTGAAGTCCTTCGGTACTCGCATCCACTCCATCGACCACCTCGACGGTGTCACCGTCGACCTCGGTGACGGCAGCTGGTTCAACCTGCGCACCTCCAACACGGAGCCGTTGCTGCGGTTGAACGTCGAGGCCCGAACCTCCGAGGACGTCGCGGCCATCGTCGACGCGGTCGCCGCCGACATCCGTTCGGTGAGCCAGGCGCTGACGTGAGCGCCACGCACGCCACCATCGACCTCGACGACGTCGACGGTCTGCTGGGCGCCGACCGACTCGGGTTGCTGCGCTCAGCCTCCATGGCGGGTGCGCAGACGCGGGCCACGGCAGCCGCTCTCGAGGAGGGCGAACTCGACTCGTTGCGGTCGGACCAGCCGCCCCGCAGCGTGATCTGGGTGGCGGGGCGAGGGTCCGCAGAGGCGGCCGGCCTGACGCTGGCCGCGGCCCTCGGCGGGTCGACCGCGGCACCGATCGTCGTCGCGTCCGAGGTGCCACCGTGGATCGGCGCGCTGGACGTGATGATCGTCGCGGGTGACGACGCGGGCGATCCGGCTCTGGTCTCCGCCGCTGCGAGTGGGATCCGGCGCGGTGCCCGCGTCGTGGTGGCCGCCCCCGACGAGGGGCCGTTGCGCGAGGTGGCGTCGGGCAGGGCGGTGGTGCTGGCGCCGAGGCTGTACGTGTCCGACGAGTTCGGCTTCGTCCGTTACCTCGCCGCGGGCCTGGCCACCCTGCACGTGGTCGACCCGGGGATGAGCGTGGATCTCTCCGCACTGGCCGACGAACTGGACGCCGAGGCGCTGCGCAACAGCGCAGCCCGCGACCTGTTCACCAATCCCGCGAAATCGCTCGCGGCCAGGATGTCGGGCAGCAGCGTGGTACTGGCAGGCGGCAATCCGGCGGGCGCCGCGCTCGCCAGACATGCCGGTGCGATGCTTCTGCGGGTGTCCCACCAACCCGTGGCTGCCGTCGGTCTGAGCGACGCGCTGGCTGCGCTACGTGGTGGAATGGCCAGCGGTGCAAGTAATTACGAGTCGTCGGTCTTTCATGACGAGGAGATCGACGGTCCGCTGCCTCCGCGGGTGCGCACCGTCGTGCTCGCCACGGACGAGGAGCGGCAGGCAATCGTTTCTGCGCTCGACGGCTGGGAAGGTGTCGACGTCCTCAGCGCGGGCGATGTCGACGACGTCGTCACGCCTCGCCCCAGCGGACGACCCGAGCAGCAATTGGCGATGTTGGCGGTGCGACTGGAGATGACGGCGGTGTACCTGAGATTGGTTCGAGGTTGACAGGTGGATCTGTTACGCGGCGCGCTGCGAACCTACGCGTGGGGATCGCACACGGCGATCGCCGAATTCACCGGGCGACCCAGTCCCACCCCGCATCCGGAGGCTGAGCTCTGGCTCGGCGCGCATCCCGGCGACCCGGCCTGGCTGGCCGGTGACGGCATCGAGCGATCGCTGCTCGACACCATCGCCGCGGATCCGGAGGGACAACTGGGGGGCACGGCGCGCCAGCGGTTCGGCGACGCGCTGCCGTTCCTGGCCAAGGTGCTGGCAGCGGACGAGCCCCTCTCGCTGCAGGCGCATCCGTCGGCCGCTCAGGCGATGGAGGGCTTCGCCCGCGAGGACCGGCTCGGGATTCCCGTCTCGGCACCCAACCGCAACTACCGCGATCGCAGTCACAAGCCGGAACTGATGGTCGCGCTGACCCCCTTCGAGGCGCTGGCGGGCTTTCGGCCCGTCGACGGCAGTGTCGACCTGATGCGTGCGCTGTCGGTCGCCGATCTCGATCCGTTCGTGAACCTGCTGGCCGGCCAAGCCGACGCCGGCGGGCTGCGGGCACTGTTCACCACGTGGATCACCGCGCCGCAGGCGCATCTCGACGTCCTCGTCCCCGCGGTGCTCGACGGCGCCATCAACTACTTGCGTTCGGGGGAAACGAGATTCGCGCAGGAGGCGAAGACCACCCTGCAGCTCGGCGAGCTCTATCCGGGAGACGCGGGGGTGCTCGCGTCGATGTTGCTCAACAGGATCAGCCTCGAGCCGGGCCAGGGCATCTATCTGCCCGCCGGAAACCTGCACGCCTATCTTCACGGCATGGGGTTCGAGGTGATGGCCAATTCCGACAACGTCCTGCGCGGCGGGTTGACCCCCAAGCACGTCGACGTTCCCGAACTGCTCAGGGTGCTCGACTTCACCCCGACCGAGGAATCCGCCCTTCGGCCGCAGGTCGTCACCGAGGGGATCGAGCTCGTCTACGACACGCCCGCACCGGAGTTCGCCGTGTCGGTGCTGCGCCTCGACGGTCCGGAACTGGGGCATCAGGTCGACGCGCCTGCCCGTCACGACGGGCCGCAGGTGCTGCTGTGCACCGAGGGCTCGGTTCAGGTGCATGCCAAGGCAGGCCTGCTCACGCTCGACAGGGGAGCCTCGGCGTGGGTGTCGGCCGACGATGGCCCGATCCGGCTCGTCGCCGACGAGCCCGCCACGCTGTTCCGGGCCACGGTGGGCGTCTAAAGCGGTGGGCGTCTAAAGCGCGTCATTGCGCCGCAACGAGTTTGGCCTTGCGTGCGCGTCGCCGGGCGTCGAGCGCCTCGCTGAACCGCAGGCGCGCGTTGTGCCGGATGGTGCGGCCGACGAGCCGTGCCGACGGCACCATGTAAAGGCTGTCGAGCAGACTGAATCTGCGCAGAAACCATTCTGCGAGAACGGGGTCCGTCTCGGCGGCGCCGAGGAACTGGTCGAACAGCTCTCCGACGGGGCGGTACCACCACGGGGCGTCGCCGGTGGCGTCGTGCAGAGCGATGTCACCGACGGAGGTCATCACCCACACCGGCCAGGTGGTCTTCGCCGTCGCCTTGGCGAGTAGGCCCGCTAGGTCGGGCTGACCCGAGCTCAGTGCCGCCTGCAGGTTGCCCGCCTGGATCGACGTCATCGTCATGCCCTGCCCGAAGGTCGGGTTGAAACTCACCACCGCGTCTCCGAACGGGACGATGCCGGTCGGGAAGCGGTCCATCCGGTCGTAGCGACGCCACCGGCTGGTGGGGTAGGCGTGGAACGCGACGTCGCCGATCGGTTCGCCCCTCCGGAGTGCGGCGCTGACGTGGGCGGGCAGGACGGCGTCGGCCAAGGCGCACATCCCGGCGAAGTCGTGCGGCGGTTCGACCTTGCCCGTGCCGAACGTCGTGAGTCCCCAGAGGCCGTCTTCGTAGCGGAGCATGCCGAGACCCATGGGCGTGTCGCGGTTCGCGCCTGCGACGACGACCCTCTCCTCGATCAGGTCGGCGGGCAGACGCACCTGATGGGTGGCGTACTTGATCCCGACGTCGACGGTGTCCTCCGTCGGGCGGCCGAAACCCCACTGCTCCAACCACGTTGGCAGCCGAGTGCCGCGACCCGTCGCGTCGACCACCAGGTCGGCCGCCACCGCGGTCGACTCGTCGCCCGCCTCGAGCAGCACCCCCATCACCCGCTCCTCGGCGGGCTCATACCAGGGCTCCGCGACGCCCTCTGCCCGCAACTCGACGTTGGAGAGTGCCAGGGCCCTGCGGCGGATTTGCCACTCGAGGTGCGGTCGGCTCGGCACGTACGCGGTGAACTCCTCGCGCAGGGTGCTCCCGATCCCGAGCAGATGGCCCGCGGCGGCGAACGAGATGCGGTCGGGGCGGTTCGCCAGCTTCGGTACGCCCGCGGCGACCATGTCGTCGAGGAGGCCGGGGAACAGGTTCTCGAACTCGGCGGCGCCCCGCGCCATCAACAGGTGCACGTGGCGTCCCTGAGGGACGGCTGCGCGATGGGCGGGTGCGGAAGGCAGGTCGTCGCGCTCGAAGACCGTGACCCGACCGTAGTGATCCGAAAGCACCCGTGCGGCGCAGGTCCCCGCGATGCTGGCGCCGATGACGATGGCGTGACTCCCCGGGGCTCTCACCACCTCCCGGACGCTACTCCACGGATCGAGACAGTCGTCACCGTCGTCGAGCCGCTCGGTGGACGGCGGCGAGCCGTCCGTGTCCACGGTTTACAAATGATGGCATTCTGTCTAGACAACGGACAAAGAAGCGTCTAGAGTCAAGATCGGTAGGTGATGGCTCTCACATGGAGGTGACCCAGTTGTGACAACCCAAATGGATGCCGCCGACGGCACGGTGCCCGTCGAGCAATGGCGCGACAAGAAGCGCTTCCTCTGGTTGATGGGCCTGATCGTGCCCACCGCGGTGATGGTGATGCTGCCAATCGTGTGGGCGCTCAACCACTTCGGTTGGCACGCCGCCGCGCAGGCGCCATTCTGGATCGGGCCGATCCTGGTGTACGCCGTGCTTCCGTTGCTCGACTGGCGATACGGCCCCGACGGACAGAATCCGCCGGACGAGCTGATGCAGCGGCTCGAGAACGACAAGTACTACCGCTACTGCACGTATGCCTTCATCCCGTTCCAGTACGCGACGGTGGTGTTGGGTGCTTACCTGTTCACCGCTTCGGACCTGAGCTGGCTCGGATTCGAGGGGTCGCTGGGCTGGCCCGCGAAGATCGGCTTGGCGCTATCGGTCGGCATGATGGGCGGCGTCGGGATCAACACCGCGCACGAACTGGGCCACAAGAAGGACTCGCTGGAACGCTGGCTGTCCAAGATCACGCTGGCGCAGACCTGTTACGGCCACTTCTACATCGAGCACAATCGCGGCCACCACGTCCGCGTCGCGACCCCGGAGGACCCGGCTTCGGCTCGCTTCGGCGAGACGTTCTGGGAGTTCTTGCCGCGCAGCGTGTGGGGCAGCCTCAAGTCGGCGTGGGAGCTGGAGGCGCAGCGACTGCGCAGGCAGGACAAGAGTCCCTGGCACTGGTCCAACGACGTGCTCAACGCATGGGTGATGTCGGTGGCGCTGTACGGCGCTCTGATCGCAGTCTTCGGCGCCGCGCTCGTCCCGTACGTGTTGATCTCGGCGGTATTCGGCTTCACCCTGCTTGAGACCGTCAACTATCTCGAGCACTACGGCCTGCTCCGGCAGAAGACTCCGAGTGGCCGCTACGAGCGCTGCACGCCCGAACATAGTTGGAACTCAGACCATTTGGTGACCAACCTGTTTCTCTACCACCTGCAGAGGCACAGCGATCACCACGCCAATCCGACCCGTCGCTACCAGACGCTGCGCAGCATGTCGGGCGCACCGAGTCTGCCCAGCGGATACGCGTCGATGATCGGCCTGACCTACTTTCCGCCCCTGTGGCGCAAGGTGATGGACCACCGGGTCCTGGCGCACTACGACGGTGACATCACTCGCGTGAACGTTCACCCGCGCAGGCGGGCCGCGGTGCTGGCCAGGTACGGCGTCAGCTGATGACCGCTTACGTCTGCCCGGTCTGCGACTACGTCTACGACGAAGCCAAGGGCGCTGCGCGAGAAGGCTTTCCGGCCGGAACGCGATGGGATCAGGTGCCCGATGACTGGTGCTGCCCGGACTGCGGGGTCAGAGAGAAGATCGATTTCGAGAAGGCGAGCGAAGCGACGGGGGATGACCACGAGGCGAGCGAAGCGACGGGAAATGACCACGAGGCGAGCGAAGCGACGGGGAATCAGAACGAGATTGGAGTGAAGCCATGAACGATTACAAGTTGTTCGTCTGCGTGCAGTGCGGATTCGAGTACGACGAGGAGAAGGGCTGGCCGGAGGACGGCATCGCGCCGGGCACCCGGTGGGACGACATCCCCGAGGACTGGAGCTGCCCCGACTGCGGCGCGGCCAAGGCCGATTTCGAGATGGTCGAAGTCGCCCGTCCGTGACCACGACCTGGGCGACGGAAAAAGATAGGGTCGCCCGTGTGAGCACTCCGGGAGGCATGGGCGGCGCACGCGAGGAGCGGATGGGTGGCGCACGCGATCAGCGGACGGGTGCAACCCGGACTCCACCGCGCGTGCCGTACGCCGAGGCGTCCCGGGTGCTTCTGCGCGACTCCATCCTCGACGGTATGCGGGACATGCTGCTGGCCAGGGACTGGTCGTCGATCACCCTGTCCGACGTCGCCAAGGCCGCGGGCATCAGCAGGCAGACCATCTACAACGAATTCGGTTCGCGCCAGGGTCTTGCCGAGGGGTATGCGTTGCGGTTGGCCGACCGGCTGGTGGACGCGGTGGACGACGCGATCAAGGGCAACGTCGGCAACGTCTACGCGGCGTTCCTGGAGGGATTCCGGGCCTTCTTCGCCGAATCGGCGTCCGACCCACTGGTCATCTCGCTGTTGAGCGGGAGCGCCAAGCCGGATCTTCTGCAGATCATCACCACCGACAGCGCGCCCATCATCACCAGGTGCTCAGCCCGGCTGACGTCGACCTTCATGCAGGGCTGGGTGCGGTGCAGCGAGGAGGACGCCGGAGTGCTGGCCAGGGCCATCGTCCGGCTGGCCATGAGCTACGTGTCCATGCCGCCGGGACCGGCCGACCTGGGGGTACCTCCCTCCGAAAGTGGGGGAGACGTGGCCCGTGACCTGGCCCGTTTGATGACGCCGTTTGCCGAACGATACGGTGTCATAGATACCTCTTAGCCGGCAGAGCGCCATAGCGCCTGTCCCGCGAGCCCGCAGGCTGAGGGTGTCGCCGTCGCACGCGAGTGCGTTCACAGGCAATGACTGGCGAACGATCAACGAAGTAAGGGCTCCCACATGACTGCACCAACACTGACCGCTGATGTCCTCAACGGCATCGACTTCAAGGTCGCCGACCTTGGCTTGGCCGAATTCGGCCGCAAGGAGATCCGCCTCGCCGAGCACGAGATGCCCGGCCTCATGGCGTTGCGCCGCGAGTACGCCGACGTCGCCCCGCTCAAGGGCGCCCGCGTCTCGGGCTCGCTCCACATGACGATTCAGACGGCCGTCCTGATCGAGACCCTGGTGAGCCTCGGGGCTGAGGTGCGCTGGGCGTCCTGCAACATCTTCTCCACGCAGGACCACGCGGCCGCGGCCGTCGTCGTCGGGCCGCACGGCTCGCCGGAGGAACCCAAGGGCACTCCCGTCTTCGCCTGGAAGGGCGAGTCGCTGGAGGAGTACTGGTGGTGCGCCGAGCAGATGCTCACCTGGCCCGGGGAGCCCGCCAACATGATCCTCGACGACGGCGGTGACGCCACGATGCTGGTGCTGCGCGGCGCACAGTACGAGAAGGCGGGCGTCGTCCCGCCCACGGAGGACGACGATTCCGACGAGTGGAAGGTCTTCCTCGCGCTGGTGCGCAGTCGCTTCGAGACCGACAACACCAAGTGGACCAAGATCGCGGAGTCGGTCCAGGGCGTCACCGAGGAGACGACCACCGGTGTGCTGCGCCTCTACCAGTTCGCCGCCGCAGGCGAATTGGTGTTCCCGGCGATCAACGTCAACGACTCCGTCACCAAGAGCAAGTTCGACAACAAGTACGGCACCCGCCATTCGCTGATCGACGGCATCAACCGCGGCACCGACGTGCTGATCGGCGGCAAGGCTGCGTTGGTCTGCGGGTACGGCGACGTCGGCAAGGGCTGCGCCGAGGCGCTGAAGGCCCAGGGTGCGCGCGTCGCGGTCACCGAGATCGACCCGATCAACGCGCTGCAGGCGCTGATGGACGGCTTCGAGGTCAAGACGGTCGAAGAGGCCATCGGCTGGGCCGACATCGTCATCACCGCCACCGGCAACCAGGGCATCATCACCCTCGACCACATGCGGTCTATGAAGCACCAGGCGATCCTTGGCAACATCGGCCACTTCGACGACGAGATCGAGATGGCGCGCCTGGAGCGTGACAAGGACATCCGTCGGATCAACATCAAGCCGCAGGTCGACGAGTTCATCTTCCCCGATGGCCACTCGATCATCGTGCTGAGCGAGGGCCGCCTGCTGAACCTGGGCAATGCGACCGGACACCCGTCCTTCGTGATGAGCAACAGCTTCTCCAACCAGGTGATCGCCCAGATCGAGCTGTGGACCAAGAACGACGAGTACGACAACGAGGTCTACCGGTTGG
>NZ_JBEVLO010000124.1:0-16519 GCF_040509115.1 Mycobacterium sp.
TTTCGTCCGCCCCGAAGGCGGGCCAGGCATCGGCGGGCTTGCCGTCCCTGACGAACTGGCTCCAGTGGTCGATCATCTGGTCGGACACCACCTGTTGTGCGGGATCCAGGGGCGGGGCGCCGCCGACGTCGAAGAGGTATCGCAGCTCAAGTGAATGACTGGCGCCGACGGGAAAGGGCAGAGTCCGGAGGGGTTCCGGCACCGGGGCGCCGCGGTCGTTGAATTCGTAGGCGTAGACGGGGTCGGTTTTGGCGAGCCCCTCGGCCATTCTGTCGGCGACGCACGAGAACACGCCGTCGGTCACCGATGCCGAGTACGCGAGCGGAACGCTGCCGCCGTAGCGACTCAACGGATAGTGGGTGGCCACCGCTTCCGCGTTCGGCCCAAACGTCTCAGCCAGCAGTCGTGGGTACTGGTCGTCGCCGTAGGGGCCGTGACGCAGGTACTCCAGGGCGACGAAGAGTGTGAACTCGTCGCCGTTGGTCCCGATGAGAACCGGCACCTTGGCCGCCCGCCCTTCGGCAATGGCCACCACCGGGTCGACCGGCAGCACCGTCGTCCCCGTGATGGGTCCGCTGAGCGTGTCGTCACCGATGCGGAAGTACCACACCGGCTTTCGAAGCTTGTCCGCCGGGAGTCTGCGTAGGCAGTCCGCTGCCGTGGTCGGGTCGCCGCAGCCCGCGTCGCGCGCGTAGTCAACGCTGATCCGCTCCGCATCCGGCAGGGCGAGTTGCGCCTGACACGGCCCGCTCTGGATGATCGCCGCGCGGAACAGGCCCGCCGACGCGGGCGCGACGAGGTGGTCGCACACCGACATGCCGCCCGCGGATTCACCCGCGATGGTGACGGCGTCCGGGTCACCGCCGAAATTGGCGATGTTGTCCTGTACCCACCGCAGTGCCGCCTGCTGGTCGGACAACCCGTAGTTGCCGACTTCGCCCGCCGGCCCCAGCGCCGGGTGCGCCAGGAAGCCGAGCGCCCCGAGTCGGTAGTTGAGGGTGACGACGACGATGCCGCCGCGGGAGGCAAGCCATCGCGAGTCGTACAGACCACTGCTGCCATTGATGAACGCGCCGCCGTGAATCCACACCATGACCGGCCGCTTCTCCCCCGTCGCAGGCGGCGTCCATACGTTCAGCGTGAGGCAGTCCTCGGAGGTCTTGCGGCCCATCTCCAGGTCGCTGGTGTCCTGCATGCAGCGGGGGCCGACGTGGGTCGCGTCGCGCACGCCGGGCCACGGCCGTGGAGGTGCCGGCGGCTGCCACCGGAGCGGGCCGACAGGTGGTGCGGCATAGGGAATTCCAGCGAACAGCCGGTGATCGGCCGCGACGACGCCACGCACGGCGCCCGTCGCGGTCTGCGCTACGGTCGGGTCGGCGGGCGGCTGCGGCGCAGGTGGAGGCACGTCATCACCACGCGCACAGCCGGTAACCACCACCAGCACGGTCAACAGGATCGCGAACACGCGGCGGCCAACCGATTCGGAGCGCATTGCGATCGAGCCTACTGAACGCGGTCCCCGGCGGCGCATCACCGAATGCGGGGCTTTGCGCGATGACCGTCTCGGGGCTGCGAACCCAACGCCCCAATCCGAGGAATCCGGTGATGGCCCTGCAGGACGGACCTAGACTCATCTTGACACCCGTCAAGTGCAGCCGCACCTCAGGAGTCTCGATGAGCACACCGACCATGGACCCAGCCGCCAAGGTGCTGGCCGATCCCACCGCGTACGCCGACGACGATCGCCTCCACACGGCGCTCACCCACCTGCGTGCCAACAATCCCGTTGCGTGGGTGGACAATCCGCCTTACCGGCCGTTTTGGGCGATCACCAAGCACGCCGACATCATGGCCGTCGAGCGCGCCAACGAGCTGTTCATCAGCGAACCCCGTCCGCTGCTGTCCACCGCCGCCGCCGACGACATGGCCAAGGAACAACTCGAGGCGGGCATGGGCCTGCGCACGCTCATCCACATGGACGATCCGCACCACCGCAAGGTCCGCCAGATCGGGGCCGACTGGTTCCGACCCAAGGTGATGCGCGATTTGAAGGTCCGCGTCGACGAACTGGCCAAGCGCTACGTCGACAAGATGGCCGACATCGGCCCGGAATGCGACTTCGTCACCGACGTCGCCGTTGACTTCCCCCTCTACGTAATCATGTCGCTGCTCGGCCTGCCGGAATCGGACTTCGGTCGCATGCACGTCCTGACGCAGGAGATGTTCGGGGGCGACGACGACGAGTACAAGCGCGACAGCGGTTCACTCGAGGATCAGCTGGCCGTCCTTCTCGACTTCTTCACCTACTTCTCCAAACTCACCGCGTCGCGCCGAGAGCAGCCGACCGGCGATCTGGCGTCGGCGATCGCCAACGGGCAGGTCGACGGCGAGCCGTTGTCCGACGTGGACACCGCGTCGTACTACGTGATCGTGGCCAGCGCGGGCCACGACACCACGAAGGACGCGATCTCCGGTGGAATGCGGGCGCTGATCGACAACCCGGCTGAAATGGCCCGGCTGCGTGAGGATCCCAACCTCATGCCCACCGCCGTCGAGGAGATGGTCCGGTGGTCGACGCCGGTCAAGGAGTTCATGCGCACCGCCACCGCCGACACCACGCTGCGCGGCGTCGACATCGCCGAGGGAGACTCGGTGTACCTGGCGTACGTGTCGGGCAACCGTGACGAGGAGGTCTTCACCGATCCGTTCCGGTTCGACGTCTCCCGCGACCCGAACAAGCACGTCGCGTTCGGCCACGGCGTGCACTTCTGCTTGGGCGCCCCCCTGGCCAGGATGGAGTTGAACAGCCTGTTCACGGAGCTGATTCCGCGCCTCGATTTCATCGAACTGGCTGGTGCGCCAGAGCTTTCCGCGACCACGTTCGTCGGTGGTCTCAAGCACCTACCGATTCGGTACTCGCTGCGCTGATCCGCCCGATGGGCACGGCGGCTCGGTCGCGTTTACCCTGACGGGGTGCGCCTGCTGCTGATCAATCCGAACACCACCGCCTCGATGACCGCGGCCATCGGAGCCACGGGACGCGCAGCCGCCCGATCGGACACCGAGATCATCGCGGTGAACCCCGCAGAGGGTCCAGCCAGCATCGAGAACGACGACGACGAACATCGTTGCATCCCCGGTCTTCTCGAGGAGGTCGCGAGGGCCGCAGCGAGCGACAACCGGCCTGATGCCTACGTGATCGCGTGCTTCGGTGACCCCGGGCTGGAGCAAGTGCGGGAACTGGTCGACGTGCCCGTCCTCGGCATCGCCCAGGCGGCGATGCACGCGGCCGCCCTGGCTGCCGGAACATTCTCCGTGGTGACCTCGATGTCCGCCACGGTGCCACGCGCGTGGGAGCTGGCGAAGGGGCACACCCCGAGCGCGTGCCTCGGCGTCTACGCGAGCGACATTCCGGTGCTGCGCATCGACTCCGATCCGAGCACCATTGCGCCGATCGGCGACCTGTGCGCCAAGGCGCTGGCCGAGGACGGCAGTCGCTCGATCGTCCTCGGCTGTGCCGCGATGGCGAGGTTCGCCGCTCCACTGAGCCGTCGACTCGGCGTCCCCGTGGTCGACGGGGTCGTCGCCGCCACGGTTCTCGCGGAAGCGCTCGTTGGGATGCGTCACCTCACCGAATGAAGTCCGCAGCGCGGCTGCCGATCATCACGATCGTCGCGTGTGGACCACGACTGGTGATGGCGGGCATGATGGACCCGTCCACCACCCACAGGCCGTCGACGCCACGCACCCGGCACTGCTCGTCGAGCGGCGCCTCCCCCTCGGGTCCCATCGGGATGGTGCCGCAGAGGTGCTGCGAGGTCGACCAGAACGCGCTGCGGTCCGCGTACGCTGGCCCGGCGAGCCGCCTGGCCAGCTCGACGCCTGCCTTCAGCGTGTC
Organism: Mycobacterium sp.; assembly: GCF_040509115.1. Lineage (GTDB taxonomy): Bacteria > Actinomycetota > Actinomycetes > Mycobacteriales > Mycobacteriaceae > Mycobacterium. Next base: position 3,899 of record NZ_JBEVLO010000124.1, read on the forward strand.
GACGTCGGCGGGCTCGCTGTCATAGCGATGTTCGATGAGGGGTGGCACCTCGTCGTCGGCCGAGACCAGCGTCACCCTGCCGCGCGCCAGCGGGCGCATCAGTGTGACACCGAGATGGGGTCGATCCTCCGGGTCGTCCTCGATGCCGGTCATGATACCGAAACCGGTTGTATAAGAACGTATTTCGATTCCGTCATCGGTGGTGACGAGGGCCTCCAACGGACAGCGCCCCAAGGCCGACGGCCAGTCGACCGGCAGGACCCATTCGGGATGGTCTGCGCTGCGCGTCCCGACCGGCAGATCGCCGAGCACCTTGACGCCCACCGCCTCGAGGGGCGCCGCGGGTCCGATCCCCGACAGCATCAACAGGTGAGCTGACGCAATGGCGCCCGCGGAGAGCACGATGCGATCCGCGCCGAGGTACACGGGGCCGTCGGGTCCGACGCAGTCCAGGCCGACGGCCCGGCCGCGGGCGAATCGGATCCGCACGACGCGGGTCTTATCGACGACGGTCAGGTTCGGCCGGTGCCCCGCCGGGCCGAGGAAGGCCAGGCCCGGCCCCATCCTCGTCCCTGCGTCGACGTTCAGCGGTACCGCCGCCACCCCGGGCCTGCCCGCTGCCTCGCCGTTCAGATCGTCGATCCACTCGAAGCCGTCGCGTCGGGCGGCCGCGACGAAAGCCGTTGCCCCTGGACAGAATTCGGCAACCCGTCGAATGGTCATTGGCCCCGTCGAGCCGTGCAGGGGGCCGTCGTGGTCAGCGTCGGCCTCGATGGCACGAAAGTGCGGAAGGACGTCGTCCCAGGACCACCCAGGGATGGCCCACGAGTCGAAGTCGGAGGGCAGGCCGCGGCAGAAGTACCCACCGTTGACGGCGCCGGAGCCACCCACCACCGCCCCACGCACGATCGTCGCAGTGCGTAGGGGCGCTTCGGTCAGTGTGGTCTCGTACCGCCGGACCACGGCACTCGCCGGGCCGATCGGGAGAGCAAGACAGTCGCTGATCTGTCTCATCACCACCGGGTCTGCCGGCCCGGGACCTGCTTCGACGACGGTGACGCGACACTGCGGATCGCTCGAAAGCCGTTCGGCCAGAACGCAACCAGCGCTGCCAGCGCCAACGATCAGAACGTCGGAGTGCAACGGATGCTTCAGGTACGGATCTGAGGCTTGAGGGCACCGAGGCTTCGCTCCCGAAGGACGCCCCGCCACAGGCCCAGCCCGTAGGCGATGTCGTCGAGACGTTTGAGCAGGACGTAGGCGAACAACCCGATGCGCTTGCCGTCCTCGTCGGCGTTGCCATTGCGCGCCGCCCAGTCCACCACGCCGTCGACGACGGCGGCCACCAGCACCACCTGCCTGCATCTGCGGAAGCACACGGCGGCGACGAGGGCCACTGGCCAGTAGTGCCTGCAGATCGCCGAGGCCAGTTGCAACGCCGCCGACCAGAGGCCGAGCGCCGCGACCGTCGCGACCTCCTTCGGTTCGGTGTCGACCACGCTGAGGGTCTTCGCGATCTTGTGCCCCGTGATCAGGGCGACGACCGTCGACGCGAGGTAGCCGACCCCCGATCCCATGGCCAAGAGGATCCACACCAGCAGCGTCCACCCAGACAGCACGAGAGGCGCCGTCTTTCCTGGATGCCTCGACGCGAGGGGTGCGGCGGAGGATCCGTAGAAGGCCTTGCGCGCAAACCAATCTCGTAACTTGGTCCGGTGATCGTGGCCGACCAGCGCGATGGGTTCGTAGCGAAGCCGGGCTTCCGCCTCGATGAACCTCCAGCAGAGGTCGACGTCCTCACCCGACCTGAGCGTCTCGTCGAAGCCGCCCACGTCGAGCAGCGCCGACCGACGACAGATGATGGCGGCACTCGGCACGTAGGCGACGGTCCCGAACGGCACCACCGGCGCCTCGCGGTGGCCGAGGTCCAGCGAGGACCGAACCGCCTCGTAGCGCGACACCAGATTCTGCGGCTCGCGCAGGCCGACGATCCGGGGTGCCACCAGGGCGACGGCGGGATCACAGAAGTGCCCCAGCAGTGCCTCGAGCCATCCGCGGCGCGGCACGACGTCGGAGTCGAGGAACGCGACGAAGTCCGTCTCGCAGGCGGCCAGGCCCGTGTTGCGGGCGGCCGCCGGGCCCTTGCTGACGTCGTGGCTGAGGACCCGGACATCGCAGTGCATGCCGTCGAAGTCGCTGGTCTGGACCGGTGGCGAGGATCCGTCGTCCACCACGACCACCCGCATGCCGCGCAGCGACCGCATCAGACGGCCGAGCCCAAAGGGGTTGTCCCGGACCGGGATCACCACGGTGACGTCGCGGTGGGATGGTCCGCTGGCGGGCCGGGGGTGGGCGACGGTCGCGTCCAAGAGAGTGCGGGCCAGCTGGGCGCTCTGAGCATCGTGGACTTCCAGGCGTCCGCTGCTGAGCATCGTTTGGGCGGCCGGTGCAAGACGCAGGAGTCGGGTGGGCGACCCGCCAAGCAGTGCTGAACCCTCCCCCAGCACTCGGACCCGTCTGTCCACTTGCACGGCGAACCCGTCTGGCAGTCGCGGACCCGTCACTGCAGCATCCCCCCAGAATTCGGGGTCCAGGCCGCAATGCGGCGGCTGCAGTTCTCGGACATCTCAGCAAAGATACGCGACCCGTCGACCGCCGACGCGGTGGTGGGGTTGCCCAACACACCCACCGGGCTGACGGCCGCGACACCGCCATGGCGCAGCCGTGGCAGCAGGTCGGCCAGCGGGGTCTCGTTCCCGGGGACCCATTCGTCGGTCCGAACGGCTTCGGGTGAAATATGTAGCAATACAGACGTTTCGGTGTGGCCGGCGTGGGCGTCACCGCCGGGCACGCTGCAGGCACACCACGCAACGTCGCGACCCTCACGGCGAAGCAATGTCGTGGCGGCAGCAACTGCTCCGACGTTGCCTCCGTGGCCGTTGACGAACACCAGCCGAGACGCCCATTCGCAGGCAGATCTGCCGTACTCGATCAGCAATAGCTGCAGCGCAGACGTGCCGATCGAGACCGTACCGGGAAACCCCTGGTGCTCTCCGCTCGCCCCGTAGGCGATGGCGGGAGCCAGCATCCACTCCCCCCCGAGATGCTCGGCAACTGCGCTGGCAACTGCCGACGCGATCCGCGTGTCGGTATCCAACGGCAGGTGTGGCCCATGCTGCTCGGTGGAACCTAACGGGATGATCAACGCTGGGGACAGGTCGTGGAGCTGTCTCGCCGTTGAGTTCCCAAGCGCGTTTGGGAAGGCCACCCGCCGATGGTAGGCCGAATTCACCTGGCGTGCGCCGATTGTTCGCGTTTGCGCAGCAATTGGTGCGACGGGGTTCGGCTGCGCGGTCGTCAAGTCATCACGTCCGTCTCGCCAGCACCGCAGGCCACACCGGGACCAGAACGCCGCCCAGTCGAGGGGCTAGCCGACGTCAGCCGGCGGCACACCGAGCGCGCGGGTGAAGTCGGCAGGCACCAACACGTCCTCAGCAACCAAGTCGTGGATCGACGCCCTGCCGAGCCCCATCAATGCGGAGTCGATGCCGCTGCGCATGATGTCGAGCACGTTCTCGACCCCGGCCTGCCCCTCGGCGGCCAGGCCCCACAGGTAGGCGCGTCCGATCATGACGGCGCGCGCGCCGAGGGCCAGCGCCTTGACGACGTCGCTGCCGCGCCGGATGCCCCCGTCGAGGAGCACCTCCACCTGGTCGCCCACCGCATCTGCGATGACGGGCAGCGCCCGGATCGAGGCCGGTGTGCCGTCGAGGTTGTTGCCGCCGTGGTTGGACACCGAGATCGCCGAAACACCGGCGTCGACTGCGCGTTTCGCGTCGTCGACGCGCATGATGCCCTTGAGCATCAGCGGGCCGCCCCATAGCTCGGTGAGCCAGGCGATGTCTTCCCACGTCGGCGGCGGCGTGCCCATCCACTGACCGTAGGCGTCGAAGAATGGCGGGCCGTCCTCGCCGACGGCCCCCTGGTTGGGAACGCGTAGGTTCGGTGGCCGGAAGGTCTTGCCCCACTGCAGCATCCAGCGAGGCCGCGTCAGGCCCTCCGGCATCATCTTGACGATGGTCTTGAGGTCCATCTGCTCGGGGATCTTGGGGCTGCCCCAGTCACGCCCGTGGCTGAAGGTCCAGTCGGTGGTGACGATGATGCCCGCCGCACCCGCCGCCCGCGCCCGCTCGACCCTGGCCGCGATGTCGTCGCGGCCGCCCAGCCAGTACACCTGGAAGAAGAGTTTCGGGTTGGCCGCGATGACGTCCTCGATGGGCTTGCTCGCGAATGACGACAACCCCATCGCGGTGCCGCGGGCCGCGGCGGCCCGCGCCACGGCCACCTCACCGTCGGGATGTACGGCCTGCACGCCCGTCGGCGAGATGATGACGGGCAGCGAGATCTCCTGTCCCATAACGGTTGTCGCGAGGTCGCGCTTGTCGAGTGCGCCGATCACGTGCGGGGCGAAGCCGAGCTGACCGAAGGCGTCGACGTTGTCGGTGACGGTGATGCCGCGCTCGCTCGCGGCAATCAACGCACTGTAGACGGACTTGGGCAGGCGCTTCTTGGCGCGCTGCTGTGCGATGGCAACGGTTTCGAACCAGATGTCGCGGGCCATGATCTATACGGGGCTTTCGTTGCAGAATTTTTTCGGAGCCGGGCCGCCGGCGACCTGGCTTCTCGGAGCCGGGCCGGTGAGCAGCTTGAGCGGGATGGGCCCCTTGCGGCCTCCCGCCCTGGAGTGGTCGACGCTGGACTTCGGCTTGTCGCGTTCGCGCGCGAGCGCCGGTTCGCCGTACCCCTGGACACACTCGGGGTCGGGTCCGTCCAGCGGAAGACCGGTGAAGAACTTGGCGGCCATGCAGCCGCCGCGGCAGCCGTCGTAGTGGTCGCAGCTGCCGCACGCACCTGCGGACTGCGGCTCGCGCAGGTCGAGGAACAACGGCGAGTGCTTCCAGACGCTGTCGAATCCTGTCCCAAAGCCCGAGTCCCGCAGGATGTTCCCCGCCAAGAAGCGGTCGTGGATGGCGAAGGGGCAGGCATAAACGTCGCCGATCGGATCGATCAGACAGACCACCCGACCGGCTCCGCACAGATTCAACCCGGCCAGCGCCCCTGGCTGTCCCAGCCCGGACAGGTGGAAGAACGAGTCGCCGGTCAGGATGCCCTCGCCGCGCGCGACGAGCCAGTCGTAGAGCTGGACCTGCTGCGCGGCGGTGGGGTGCAGTTCGTCCCAGACGTCGGCGCCGCGACCGGACGGCCGAAGCCGGGTGATCCGCAGCGTCGCGCCGTACTGGTCGGCCAGCGCCTTGAACTCGTCGAGCTGGTCGACGTTGTGACGCGTCATCACGACCGAGATCTTGGCGTCCTTGAAACCCGCCGCCGACAGGTTCTCCAGTGCCCGCACCGCCATCGCGAACGAACCGCGGCCACGCACGGCGTCGTTGACCTCGGCGGTAGCGCCATCCAACGAGATCTGCACGTCGACGTAATCGCTCGCGGCCAGCTTCTCGGCCACCTCGGGCGTGATCCGCACCCCGTTGGTGGAGAACTTCACCCCGACGTGGTGTTCGGTGGCGTAGTCGACCAACTCCCAGAAGTCCGACCGCACCGTCGGCTCGCCGCCACCGATGTTGACGTAGAACACCTGCATGCGCTCGAGCTCGTCGATGACGTCCTTGCACTGCTGGGTGGACAGCTCACGCGGATCGCGCTTGCCCGACGACGAGAGGCAGTGCACACAGGACAGGTTGCACGCGTAGGTCAGTTCCCACGTCAGGCAGATCGGCGCGTCAAGGCCGTGCTCGAACTGCTCCACCAGCCTGGGCACCGGCTTCATCGCGGGCGCGGGCGCCCGTTCGACCGTGGTCATGGATTCTCCTCGCGAACCAGCATGTTGGACTGGACCAGCACACCGAGGGCGTGCAGATAGGGGGCTTGTCCGTCGTCGTCGACCCCGGCGGCGCGCAGTGCCGACCTGGCATCGGGGTGATCATCGAGGGAGCGGACCACGTCGACGATGGTGGTGTTCTTCAGGAACGAAAGTTTGCGGGTACCAAAGTGATACAGCAACGCACCGAACGGTTCCGGCCGTACTGCCACCTGGTGGTGCACCCGCCAGCGGGCGTCGGGATCGAACGTACGAGCGTCCGAGGCGGGTGCCGTCACGGTCAGTAAACCCCGCACATTCCGTCGATCGAGACCTCTTCGACGAGGCTCTCGGCGACGAGCTCGGTTTCGGTTTCCGCCTGCTGGGTCGGCTCCATGGGTTACACCTTTCGTTCGTGGGTCTCGACATTTGTGATCTGGGTCGCAAGAATATGGCATCGAGTGCCGAAACGGAAGAGGGGGTGTGAATGAGTCGGGAGCCGGCCTCTCGCGTCGGAAGACGCCGCTCGACCACCCAGGATCACATCACCAGCGTGGCGCTGGAACTCTTTGCCGAACGCGGGTTCGACGAGGTCAGCGTCGACGACGTGGCCAGGGCCGCGGGCATCGCCCGGCGCACGCTGTTCCGCTACTACCCCACCAAGAACGCCATCCCTTGGGGCGACTTCGACGCCCACCTCGACCACATGCGCGACCTGCTGCACGCCGAGCCCGTCGATGCACCAACCAGCGTGGCATTGCGCTCAGCCCTGTTGGCGTTCAACAGTTTCGACGAAGCCGAGACCGCACATCACCGGCAGCGGATGCGCGTCATCCTTGAGACGGCAGCGCTTCAGGCCCACTCGATGACCATGTACGCGGGGTGGCGGGCCGTCGTCGCCGCATTCGTGGCGCGCCGCCTGGACGTCAAGCCGACCGACTTGATTCCCCAGACCACCGCGTGGACCATGCTGGGCGTTGCCCTGTCGGCCTACGAGAACTGGCTGGCCGACGAGACGGCGTCCCTACCAACAGCCCTCGGCGAGGCGTTCGACACCGTCAGCGCAGGCCTCGCTGCGCTCGATCGCAAACGAATTTGAGAACGGGCGTCGGAGTTGGGAGTCCAACGGCGACGATAGGGGTGTGAGCGCCGAACCGGACTCCCCAGACGCGCCTCGCGCGCTGCTCGCGCTGTACGACGAAGCCCTGCCCGCCGTCTACGGGTACTTCGTCAGACGGTGCGGCGATCGTGGCACGGCGGAGGACCTGACGTCGGACACCTTTCTGGCAGCGATGGATGCTGCCCGAAAGGACTCACCGCCGTCGATCACGGTGCCGTGGTTGATCGGCGTGGCCCGGCACAAGCTGGCCGACCACTACCGCCGACGGCACGACCGGTTCACCGTCCCGGTGGCCGACCTGCCCGAGCCGGCAGATCCCACCGACGAGTGGGACGTCGAACTAGACCGCATCGTCGCCGAGAGCGTGCTGGCTCGACTGCCAGAACACCACCGCGCCGTGCTGTGTCTGCGCTACCTGGACGACCGTTCGGTGCCGGAGTGCGCCGATTTGATCGGCCGAACGGTGCACGCCACCGAAGCCCTGTTGGTGCGGGCCCGCCGCGCCTTCAGATCCGAGTACCCGGAAGGAGGGACGTCATGAGCGGAGCCGCGGGAGATGGCCGGGACCCGCTGACCGTGCTTGGCGGCGACGACCTTCCGGTGCAGCCAGATTCGGCGTTCGCCGCCCAACTGCGGGCGCGCCTCGAATCGGCGCTGTCACTACCGAACCGAACCGAGGGAGTCCTCATGAGTGGCACCGATGCCGCCATCGCCGAACTGAACGAACCCGCCGAGCAGAGCATCGCCACGGCACCGCCGCCCCGCAGTGCCGCCATCCCCTACCTCGCCGTCGCGGGCGCCAGGGACGCCATTGCCTGGTACGTCGACACACTTGGCGCCGTCGTGGTCGGCGAGCCGATCGTCATGGACGACGGCCGCATCGGGCACGCCGAGCTGTCGATCGGCGGCGGCATGCTGTACCTGGCCGACGAGTTCCCCGAGCTGGGGCTCAAGGCGCCTGCCCCACAGTCCGTCTCGGTAAGCCTGATGCTGGACGTCGCCGACACGGACGAGGCGTTGCAGCGGGCGCGCGACCGCGGGGCCGACGTGGTGATGGAGGCACAGGAGGGCCACGGCTCTCGTCAGGCTGCGGTCGTCGACCCGTTCGGGCATCGCTGGATGCTGAGCGGACCGGTCGGCGGTGCGGTCAGTCAGATCCGCCACGGCGACATCGGGTACGTCTCGGTGTGGACGGCAGACGCCGATCGGGCCGCCGCGTTCTACGGCCACGTCCTCGGCTGGGAGTTCGACCCGACGAGCCATCAGGTGACGAGCACGACCCAGCGCATCGGCATCTTCGGCGCCGCCGCCTCCACGCTGTTCTGCTGCTACGCCGTGTCCGACCTGACCACGGCGCGGCAGGCGATCCTCGACGCGGGGGGCTCGGTCGACGACGTGCAGCAGTTCGACTTCGGCGCGGTGCTAGGCGCCACGGATCCGACCGGTGCGGCGTTCGCGGTCTACCAGCCCGTCGGCCACGATCCTCGACCGGCGCTGAACGGCACTGGGCCAGGCGAACTCTCGTACGTCACGTTCGAGGTCACCGACTCCGCAAGCTTCCGCGAGTTCTACGGCCGAGTGCTGGGTTGGAGCTTCGATGGGGGCCGGATCGAGGACGGTTGGGAGCCACGGAACGTGCATCCGATGTCGGGCGTCGCGGGCGGCAGCGACGAGCAGGTGACCGTTCCGATGTGGACGGTGGCCGACATCGTCGCTGCCGTGGAGCGGGTGCGGGAGGCCGGGGGCACCGTGCTGCAGGAGCCGTCGCAGCAGTCCTACGGCAGATCGGCGCTGTGCGTCGACGACCAGGGTGGGCGGTTCTACCTCGGCGAGCACTAGGGATTCGTGCACGTTTACCCGCGCCCACCGCGGGTTTCAACACGCAAATCGCTAGAGGACGTCGGAGATCGGCGCGCCCGCCGCGATCTTGGCGCGCGCCTTCATCACCTTGGCGGGCATGCCACCACCCACGACGCCGACGACTGCGCCGTCACGCTCGTAGTAGGCCAGGAACTTGCGGCCGTCGTCCTCGACGAGGTGCACCACGTCGTCGGCATCGGGCTCGCCGAGGCACTGGATCTTGACGTCGTACTGGTCGCTCCAGAAGTACGGCACCACGACGGCGGACTTGGCCTCGGTACCGAGCATGGCGGGCACGATGACACGGGCCTGCTCGGCAACGTTACTCCAATGTTCAACGCGCACTTGGTGGCCCAAGGCATCCCGCCAAGACGCGACGTCGCCGATCGCCCACACTCCTGCGGCGCTGGTGCGGCCCTGGGCGTCGCAGACAACGCCGTTGTCGACCTCCACGCCGCTGCCCTGCAGCCAGTCGGTCGAGGGCCGCGAGCCGATCCCCACGACCACCATGTCGGCGTCGAGTGTGGTTCCGTCGGAGAGCACGACCCTCTCGACGTGGCCGTCGCCGCCGACCTCCGCGACGCCGACGCCGCATCGCACGTCGACGCCCTCGGCGCGGTGTAACCGGGCCACCAACTCGCCGATCCGCTCTCCCAGCACCGAGGCCAGCGGCGTCGGCTGCGGCTCGACGATGACCACGTCGACGCCGAGCTTGCGCAGACTCGCCGCCACCTCGCAGCCGATGAACCCCGCTCCGATGACGACGGCCCGCCTTGCCGAGCCGGCGTGCTCACGCAGGGCCAGACTCTCACCGAACGTGCGCAGCACGCGGACGCCTTCGAGATCGGGGATCGACGGAATGCGCTTGGGCACCAGGCCCGTTGCGATCACGAGTTCCTCGTAGCCGAGTACGTCGCCGTTGGCGAGGGTGACCGTCCGCGCCTCGGTGTCCAGGCTCGCCGCCGCAGATCCGAGCCGCAGGGTGATGTCCTTCTCGTCGTAGAACTCGGCGGGTTTGAGCGCAACGTCGTCCTTCTCGGCCCGCAGCACCTCCTTGGACAGGGGCGGCCGGTCGTACGGCAGGTGTTCCTCGTCGCTGACGATCGTGATCGGCCCGGCGTACTCGGCGCGGCGCAACTGCTCAGCGGTGCGCGACGCGGCCAGTCCGCCGCCGACGATGACGATGCCGCCACTACTAGTCACCCGGCTGTTCTTACACGATCGCCGCGTCGGATCGTGACGCACCCACGTCGCGGAACGGTCAGGCCCGCGCGCGCTCGATGATGTTGGACAGCACGACGATGCTTTCGCTGCGCTCGATGTCGGCGCTCGCGCGTATGCGTTCGAGTGCCTCCTCCAGATGGCGCATGTCCTTGGCGAGCACGTGCAGGATCGCGTCGGCGGTACCGGTCACGGTGGCGGCGCTGACCACTTCGGGAATGCCCACCCACGCCTTGCGCAGTTCTGCCGGCGCAATCGTGCCGTGACAGAACACCTGTACGTATGCCTCGGTGTTCCAGCCGAGGGCGTTGCGATCGACGACGGTGGTGAAGCTGCGGATGACACCGTCGTCGAGCATGCGGTCGACGCGCCGTTTCACGGCGGGAGCGGAGAGGTTGACGCGTTCGCCGATCTCGGCAAAGGTGGCACGGGCGTGGTCCGCCAGCTCGGCGAGAATGCGCTCATCTGTCCGGTCGAGACGGTCCACGGGCGTCCTTTCATTTTCGACGCAACGAATCGTCGTAATGATAGCCGCGACACAACAGATCGCACCCCTATACGCAATGAGTGGCGATTGCTTGCGTGAGGGCCGGTGAATATCGTCTATTTCATGACGATCTCAGAGGTCGCCGGCACTCCGGCGTTCGATGTCGCCCCTACGACCCAGCGCACCCGCAAACCCCGCCTCCGCCGCTACGCCATGTCGGCGCCTGCGTACTTCACCGTCGAGTACGCCATCAATCCGTGGATGGACACCACGGCACCCGTCGACACCGCCCTCGCCGTGCGGCAGTGGCAGGAGTTGGTCGCGACCTACCGGAGGCTCGGCCACACCGTCGAATTCGTCGAGCCCGTCGCGGGTTTGCCCGACATGGTCTACGCCGCCAACGGCGGTCTGATCGTCGACGGCAAGGCCGTCGTCGCTCGCTTCGCCTATCCGCAGCGAGCCGGCGAAGCGGCGGCGCACGCCGAGTGGATGCGCAGCAATGGCTTCGAGCCCAGCTATACCCATCACACCAACGAGGGCCAGGGCGACCTACTCGTCGTCGGCTCGAAGATCCTCGCGGGCCACGGGTTTCGGACGGACCGACGCGCGCACGACGAGGTTGCCTCGCTGACCGGCAGGACCGTCGTCAGCCTCGAGCTGGTGGATCCGCGGTTCTACCACCTCGACACCGCACTCGCGGTGCTCGACGACGACACCATCGCCTACTACCCGCCTGCCTTCTCCGACGACGCCCGCGCGCGCTTGACGGAGCTGTTCCCCGACGCCATCGAAGTATCGACCGCCGACGCCTACGTCCTCGGCCTCAACGTGGTCTCCGACGGCAGGCACGTGGTGCTGCCCGCCAATGCCACCGGATTCGCCGGGCACTTGGTCGAGGCAGGCTTCGAGCCGGTGCCCGTCGATCTGTCCGAGCTGCTCAAGGGTGGCGGATCCGTCAAATGCTGCACGCTGGAGGTGTACTAGTGACCATCCTGAAAACCGTCATGACTGAACCGGGCGACCTCACCGCAGGGTCCGTCGGCGCTTCGCGCCAGCGCTCGTCGGAACCCATCGACTCCTCGCGCCAGCGCTCGTCGGAAGCCATCGCGGTGGACGATCAGTACGCCGCGCACAACTACTCGCCGTTGCCCGTCGTCGCGTCGTCCGCCGACGGCGCGTGGATCACCGACGTCGAGGGGCGCCGCTACCTGGACTGTCTGGCGGCCTACTCCGCCGTCAACTTCGGGCACCGCAACCCCGAGATCACCGCGACGGCCCACGCGCAGCTCGACGCGGTGACGCTGGTCAGTCGTGCGTTCCACTCGGACCGGCTCGGCCCGTTCTGTGCGGCGCTGGCCGAGTTGTGCGGCAAGGACATGGTGCTGCCGATGAACAGCGGTGCCGAAGCCGTCGAGAGCGGCATCAAGGTGGCCCGCAAGTGGGGTACCGACGTCAAGGGCGTACCCGCAGGGCAGTCCAACATCATCGTGGCGCACAACAACTTTCATGGCCGCACCACGACGATCATCAGCTTCTCCGACGACGAGACCGCCCGCCGTGGGTTCGGCCCATACACGCCGGGCTTCCGAGCGGTGCCATTCGGTGACGTCGACGCCTTGATCGACGCCGTCGACGAGAACACCGTCGCCGTGCTGCTCGAACCCATTCAAGGCGAGGCTGGCATCATCGTGCCGCCCGCCGACTACCTCCCCCGGGTCCGGAAGCTGTGCACCGAGCGCAACGTGCTGATGATCGCCGACGAGATTCAGGCGGGCTTGGCCCGTACCGGGCGTACGTTCGCGTGCGACCACTGGGGCGTCGTGCCCGACATGTATCTGCTCGGCAAGGCGCTCGGTGGCGGTGTGGTTCCGCTGTCCGCGGTGGTCGCCAACCGTGACGTGCTCGGGGTGCTGCATCCCGGCGAGCACGGCTCGACGTTCGGCGGCAACCCGCTCGCGGCGGCAATCGGCACCACCGTCGTCGCGATGCTGCAGCGCGGTGAATTCCAAGCCCGCTCAGCTGAACTCGGCGACCGACTGCATGACAGATTGCGGGGCCTGA
>NZ_JBEVLO010000125.1:0-6350 GCF_040509115.1 Mycobacterium sp.
GTGGTCGGCGAGCACGGCGCGGTCCAAGAGGACACCGCGCACCACGGCCACTCCGGCCACCCGAGTGGGCACGCCGAATGAGCGACCGCCTCACCGATCTACTCGGGCACCTGTTCGCGTTCGACGTCACCGGTGACCTGCTGCAGCGCGACTTCGTTCAGCAGGCCCTGCTCGCCGCGGCGCTGCTCGCGCTGCTCGCCGGGTTGATCGGACCGTTCATCGTGATGCGCCAGATGTCGTTTGCAGTGCACGGCTCCAGCGAGCTCTCGCTCACCGGGGCGTCGTTCGCGTTGCTGACCGGGCTCAACGTCGGACTGGGCGCCCTCGTCGGAAGTGCCTTGGCCGCAATACTCTTCGGCGTCCTCGGCCAACGCGCCCGCGAACGCGACTCCGCGATTGGCGTCGTCATGGCCTTTGGGCTTGGCCTCGCCGTGTTGTTCATCCACCTCTACCCCGGCCGGACGGGCACCAGCTTCGCCCTACTGACGGGGCAGATCGTCGGCGTCGGATACTCGGGCCTCGCCCTGCTGGTGGTGATCACCGTGCTCGTCGTCATCATCCTGGCGATCAGCTACCGGCCGCTGCTGTTCGCCACCGTCGACCCCGAGGTGGCGGCGGGACGCGGCGTGCCAGTACGGGCCCTCGGCATCGTCTTCGCGGCCCTCGTCGGCGTCGCGGCCGCCCAGGGGGTCCAGATCGTCGGCGCGCTGCTCGTCATGTCGCTGCTGATCACCCCGGCCGCGGCGGCCGCCCGAGTGTTCACCTCACCCGCGGCGACCATCGTCGCCTCGGTCGTCTTCGCGGAGATCTCGGCGGTCGGCGGCATCGTGTTGTCGCTGGCGCCTGGTGTGCCGGTGTCGGTGTTCGTCACGACGATTTCGTTCGCGCTGTTCCTGGTCTGCTGGGCCGTTGGCGGCCGTCGCGGCGTGAGTCGCCGGTAGCGCAGCCGTCAGTCGCCGGTGGCGCAGCCGTCAGTCGCCCGTGGCGCAGCCGTCAGTCGCCGGTGGCGATGGGCCGGCCGGGCTCCGCACTCCACTGCGACCACGATCCGGGGAACAGCGCAGCATCCACGCCGTCCGCGGCGAGCGCGGCCACCACCACCGATGCCGTGACACCGGAACCGCAGTACGCGCCTGCCACGTCACCGAACTCGGCGTCGGACGAGAAGGTGCCGTCGGCGGCCAGCAGCGAGGTGCTCGGCACGTTGACCGCACCCGGAATGTGCCCAGCCACCGGATCGATCGGCTCGGTGTCGCCACGGAAGCGCTCCGGTGCCCGCGCGTCCACCAACCGCCCGCCCAGCTCGGCTGCCTCGTCGGCAGTCAGGGTGGGCATGGCGCCCGCGTACAGGTCGTCGTGAGCGACCGTGACGTTGCCGAGGTGCGGTGCGATCGCGTCCTGCTGCAGAAGCCCGCCCGCCGCGATCCAGGCAGCCAATCCGCCGTCGAGGATCCGCACGTCGGCCAGACCCGCGGCCTTCAGCACCCACCACGCCCTTGCCGAACCCGCACGATTCCAGTCGTCGTACGCGACGACGGTGGTGCCCTCGTCGACGCCCCACCGTCTCGCTGCGGCTTGGATGGCAGCACCCGACGGCAACGGATGCCTGCCGCGGCCGGTCACCCCGTGATCGGTCAGCTCCTCGTCGAGCGAGACGTACACCGCGCCGGGAACGTGCCCCTCCTCGTAGGCGGCGCGACCGTCGGGCTGCATCAGCTGCCAGCGAACGTCCAGGATCGCCAGGGGCGCGTTGGTCTCGATCAGTCGCTCGAGTTCGGTTGCGGTGACCAGGACGTCGGTACGCATGTGCTCGAACCTACGCGCAGTGGTCTACCGACAACCCGTCGCCCGTAGGCTTGGCGGGTGTCCATCGCCCGCCCCGCTGACGGCACCGCCGTCGCCGTCGATCTCAACGCAGACCTCGGCGAGGGATTCGGGGTGTGGCGACTCGGTGACGACGACGCCATGCTCGACCTGGTGACCAGCGCCAACGTCGCATGCGGGTTTCACGCCGGTGACCCCGCGGGCCTGGCGCGGGCCTGCAGCGCCGCCGCCGAGCGGGGAGTTCGCATCGGCGCCCAGGTGGGCTACCGCGACCTCGCCGGCTTCGGCCGCCGCTACATCGACGTCGCCCCCGAGGACCTCGTCGCCGACGTCGTTTACCAGATCGGCGCCCTGGCAGCGCTGGCCGCCAGTGCCGGGTCGCGGGTGAGTTACGTCAAACCCCATGGCGCGCTGTACAACACGATCGTCACCGACCGGGTGCAGGCGTCTGCCGTCGCCAAGGCGGTGCACGCGGTTGACCCGAACCTGCCCGTACTGGGCCTGGCGGGTTCGGCCTTCTTCGCCGCCGCGGACGAGCTCGGACTCCGCACGGTGCCGGAGGCGTTTGCCGACCGCGCGTACCGGCCCGACGGTCAGCTCGTCTCGCGTCGAGAGCGCAACGCCGTTCTCCACGACGTCGAAGAGATCGCCGACCGGGTGGCATCGATGATCAGCCGCGGCAGAGTGTCCGCCGTGGACGGCTCGACGATTCCCATCACGGTGGAATCGGTGTGCGTGCATGGTGATTCGCCCGGCGCCGTACAGATCGCCAAGGCGGTGCGCGAGCGACTCACCGGCGACGGGATCGAGCTGCGGGCCTTCACCTGATGCGTCTTCGACTCGGACGGCCGGACCTTCGCGACTACTCCGGCCACTTCGACCAGCCACCCGCCACCTCCCGGTCGCCGCTCACCGTGGCCTGGGCGGGGGTGACCACCCTGCTGATCAGCGACGGCGAATCCGCGGTCCTGACCGACGGCTTCTTCTCGAGACCCGGCCTGCTGACCGTCGGCGCCCGCAAGCTGGCGCCGTCCCGACCCCGCATCGAGGGTTGCCTGGCCCGACTCGGCGTCGAGCGACTCGACGCGGTCCTACCGGTGCACACCCACTTCGACCACGCCTTGGACTCCGCCGTCGTCGCCGCGCTGACGGGCGCGAAGCTGGTGGGCGGCACCTCGGCCGCCCAGCTGGGACGGGGCGCGGGCCTGCCCGACGATCAACTCGTCGTCGTCACCCCGGGAACGCCGGAGTCGCTGGGCGCCTTCGACGTAACGCTGTTCGTCGGCAACCACTGCCCGCCGGACCGCTTCCCTGGCACCATCACCGCCCCCGTAGTACCGCCGGTGAAGGCCTCGGCATACAGGTGCGGAGAATCGTGGTCGACCCTGATCCACCACCGGCCGTCGCGGCGACGGTTGCTCGTCGTCGGCAGCGCGGGCTTCGTCCCGGGAGCGCTGAGTGGCCAGCACGCCGAGGTCGTCTACCTAGGCATCGGCCAGCTGGGCCTGCAGCCGCAGCGGTACCTCGTCGACTACTGGACCGAAACCGTGCGCACCGTCGGGGCGCGACGCGTCGTGCTCATCCACTGGGACGACTTCTTCCGGCCGTTGCACCAGCCGATGCGGGCGCTCCCCTACGCGGGCGACGACCTCGACGCGTCGATGCGGGTGTTGACCGCACTGGCCCGCGAAGACGGCGTGGCCATCCACCTTCCGACCTCGTGGCAGCGCGCTGACCCGTGGATCTGACACTTGCGCTTCTGGCGCTGGTCGTCGTGCTGGCGTTCGCCATGTTCCGACCGCGCGGATGGCCAGAGGCAGTGGCGGCGGTGCCCGCCGCCGCGCTGCTGATCGCGCTCGGGGTGGTGTCGGTGGACGACTCCATCGCGGAGGTCAAGGAACTGTTGCCCGTGGTGGGCTTCCTGGCCGCCGTCCTGGTGCTTGCGAAACTGTGCGACGACGAGGGGCTGTTCCACGCCGCCGGGGTGGCAATGGCCCGCCGAAGCGCGGGACAACCGCAGCGGCTCCTGGTCACCGTGTTCGTGATCGCGGCGACGACGACGGCGATCCTCAGCCTGGACGCGACCGTCGTCCTGCTCACCCCCGTCGTCCTGGCCACCGCCCGCACCCTCGGCATTTCGTCGCGCCCACACGCGTATGCCGCAGCCCACCTGGCCAACACGGCGTCCCTGCTGCTGCCGGTGTCCAACCTGACCAACCTGCTCGCCTTCTCCGCCGCCGGATTGACCTTCGCCCACTTCACGGCCGTGATGGCGCTGCCGTGGGTGCTGGCGATCGCCGTCGAATACCTGTTGCTGCGCTGGTACTTCCGGCGCGAACTGGCGCAACCACCCACCGACCAGGCGACCCCGCCGCCCGCCGAACTGCCGATCTTCGTGCTCGTCGTGCTGGCCTTCACCCTCGCCGGGTTCGCGGTCACGTCGCTGCTCG
Source organism: Mycobacterium sp. (assembly GCF_040509115.1). Lineage (GTDB taxonomy): Bacteria > Actinomycetota > Actinomycetes > Mycobacteriales > Mycobacteriaceae > Mycobacterium. Next base: position 4,275 of record NZ_JBEVLO010000125.1, read on the forward strand.
ACGAGTCCCCGGCATGGGCTGCGCTCGCCGGGGCGGTGGTGCTCGGCGTGCGTGCGCTGCTCCGCCGCCGCAGCACCGTCGGGGGCATCGCCGAGGCGGCCAACGTTCCGTTCCTCGCCTTCGTGCTGTGCCTTGGCGTGGTGGTGACCGCGGTGATGACCCACGGGCTCGCCGATGCCATGCGTCACGTGCTGCCCTCGGGTACCACGCTGCCCGCGCTGCTGCTCATCGCGATCGCCGCCGCGCTGCTGTCCAACGTCGTCAACAACCTGCCCGCCGTGCTGGTGCTGCTGCCACTGGTGGCGGGCATGGGACCGGCGGCCGTGCTGGCGGTGTTGATCGGGGTGAACGTCGGACCCAACCTGACCTACCCTGGATCCCTGTCGAACTTGTTGTGGCGCAGGGTCGTTCAATCCGAGAAGCTGGCCGCGCCATTCGTGGAGTTCAGCCGCGTTGGCCTGTTCACGGTGCCTGCGACGCTGGTCGTCGCGGTGCTCGGTCTGTGGGTCGGACTGCAGATGTTCGCCTAGCGGCGCTGCCGAGCGATCTCGGCCAGCACCACGCCCGCCGCGACCGACGCGTTGAGCGACTCCGTCGGCCCCGCCATCGGGATCGACACGATCGAATCGCAGTTCTCCCGCACCAGCCGCGAGAGCCCCTTGCCCTCGGAACCCACCACCACGACAATTGGTCCGCTGCAATCCAATTCGTCGATGCGGGTGTCACCGTCCGCGTCGAGGCCGACCACCTGCAGGCCCGCCTCACCCCAACTCTTCAGGGTCCGCGTCAGATTCGTCGCCCGACCCACCCGAAGCCGGGCCGCGGCGCCCGCGCTGGTGCGCCACGCCACCGCCGTCACCGACGCCGATCTGCGTTGTGGGATCAGCACGCCGTGACCGCCGAACGCCGACACCGACCGGACGATCGCTCCCAGATTGCGCGGATCGGAGATGTTGTCGAGCGCGACGAGAAGCGCGGGCGCCGCGTCGTGGGTCGCCGACCGCAACAGATCGTCCGGATGCGCGTACTCATAGGGCGGCACCTGCAACGCGATGCCTTGATGAAGACCATTGGCGCTGAGCCGGTCCAGGTCGTGCTTCTGCACTTCGAGGATCGAGATGCCGGAATCGGCCGCCCGCTGGACCGATTCGGTCAGACGCTCGTCGGATTCCGCGCCCAGCATCACCCACAACGCGGTGGCGGGCACACCGGCCCGCAGGCACTCCAGCACCGGATTGCGGCCGAGGACGATCTCGGTCTCGTCGGTCTTCTTGTGGCGGCCCTGGTCCTTACGCGCAGCCTTCGCCGCTCGCTTGCCCGCCGGATGGTGCGGTCGGGCGTGCGCGGGCGGAGTCGCGCCCTTGGCCTCCAGGCCGCGGCGCCGAACCCCACCGGACCCGACTGTGGGGCCCTTCTTGGTGCCTGCCTTGCGCACCGCGCCCCGCCGCTGGGAATTGCCAGCCATTTACTTGCCTCCGTCGACGAGCGCCCACTGCGGTCCGTCAGCGGTGTCGGTGACCTCGATGCCCGCCGCCTTGAGCCGATCACGAATCGCGTCGGCCTCGGCCCAGTCTCGTTGTTCGCGGGCCGTCGCGCGACTCGCCAGCGCCCACTGCACCAGCTCGTCGATCGCGGCGAGCGCGGCCGACGTCTCGTCGCGCGACTCCCAGCGCTCGTCGAGGGGGTCGCATCCGAGGATTCCCATCATGGCCCTGATGGACCGCGCATGCGTCATCGCCGCTTCGTGGTCGCCTGCGTCCAGCGCACGGTTGCCCTCCGCACGCGCCGCGTGGACCTCGGCGAGCGCCGCGGGCACGGCCAGATCTTCGTCGAGCGCGGCGCCGAACTTGGCGGTCCACTCGCCGGGCACCACCGTGCCGACCCGGCTCCGCACGCGGTGCAGGAACTCCTCGATGCCGGTGTAGGCCTTGACCGCGTCCTGGAGCGCATGCTCGGAGAACTCCAGCATCGACCGGTAGTGCGCGCTGCCCAGGTAATAGCGGAGCTCGGCGGCCCGCACTCGCTGCAGGACGGCGGGAATCGCCAGCACGTTGCCGAGCGACTTGCTCATCTTCT
>NZ_JBEVLO010000126.1:0-10988 GCF_040509115.1 Mycobacterium sp.
AAGCCGGCGACGAACTGCTGATCGTCACCACCTCCAAGACCCGCGCCGCCGCCGAACGCCGGCTCCGCGCGGTGAGCAGGCGGGGCAAGCTCGCCTACTGGTTCGACGAGTACGGCGAGCCCGAATGACCGACCGCTGGGCGGAGCCGTTGTCCAGTAACGTGATTCGGTCACTGAATGACGGCGCATCCTCTAGGACGGCGCATCCTCTAGGTCGTGCCTGACCTAGCGCCCGACGACGCTTCCGGTACCGCGTTTCAACGGTGGGGCCCGAGTCGACCTAGTGGGCAGGATCAAGTGAATGGTAGGTACCCGCCCAGAAGACCATCGGGGCCCTGTTCGGGTCAACGGTGAGTGCGTGGGGCCTGGCTTGCACGAACTTGTGGTCACCTGCCTGTGTCACCGAGCTGATCTCACATTCGATCCACGCCACCGCGTCGTCAAGCCAAGGAAGACCTGTGGGACTGAGATGCCAAGAAACGGAGGCGAATTTGTTGCCACCCTGCGCAGCAAACGCGTGGCACACCGACCTCTGATCCTGCGCGAGAATGTTCACACAGAACCGGCCGGCATCTTCGATCCGCGGGAAGCTAGTCGAGGTGTCCGCCGGAAAGAAACCGACCAGCGGTGGATCCAAGGAGATCGAGAGGAAGGTGCCCACCGCCATCCCCACGGGGTTGCCGGCGCGATCTTGCGCCGAGATCACCGCGACACCAGTGGGAAGATGACCCATGACGTGCCGAAATCGGGCTGGATCCAGTGTCGTCTTAGCCGTGGTCATGAAGTTGCTGCTCCTGAAATCTCCAAGGCTACGTCGATGATCATGTCCTCCTGACCCCCGATGTACCCGCGTTGCGCACATATCCGGAGGATTTCCTCTGCCTGCACGTCGTACCTTTGCGCGGCGTGCTCGACGTGCAGTTGAAAGGAGGAATACACGCCGAGCCACCCTTGGACGATGGCGTTGCGATCCATCTTCGGCCAATACGGGAGGTAGGGGCGAACGACGTCCTCGGCGGCGGCGAGGATCTCCTGGACCCCGATGCCGGTAGTGACTCCCATTCTGTCGAACACGGTGGCGATTACTTCGGTCGGCGTGTTGCCCGCGCCCGCACCAAGGCCACACAGGGAGCCGTCGATGGAGCGCACTCCCCGCTCGTAGCCGACAACGGAATTCGCGACACCGAGACCCATGTTCTGGTGCCCGTGATAGCCGACCAACGCGTCGTCGCCGACCTCGGCGACGAGGGCATCGAAACGATCCCGGGCGTCGTCGATCAGCAATGCGCCTGCGGAATCCGTGACATACGGACACTGGCACCCCGCGTCGACCATGATCCGAGCTTGTTTCGCCAGTCCTTCCGGGTTCACCTTGTGCGCCATCATCAAGAACCCTGCGGTCTGCATGCCGAGCGCGCGTGCGGCGGCAAAGTGTTCGATGGCGACATCTGCCTCCGCGCAATGAGTCGCCACTCGCACCATCTGCGCGCCCGCGTCGTGGGCCTTCTTGAGGTCCTCGACGGTGCCGATTCCAGGGACCAACAGCACCGCGATACGCGACTGCGTGGTCGCCTCGACGGCCGCGGATATGAGGACGAGTTCGTCGACGGCGTTGCGTCCGAATGAAAGTGACGATCCCCCGAGACCGTCGCCGTGCGTCACCTCGATCCACTCGACACCGGCGCGGTCGAGCGCCCGGGCGGTGGTACGCACCTGGTCCACGGAGAACCGGTGTCGCATGGCGTGTGAACCGTCACGGAGGGTGGTGTCGATGATGCGTACGTCGTGGGCGACGGTGGACTGCGTCATGCCTTCACCCCCAGCTTGGCTAGTGCCATCAACTCGCCTACCCGTGCGGCCGCGGCAGTGATGATGTCCAAATTTCCGGCATAGGTCGGCAGGTAGTCCCCGCGGCCCGCGACCTCGAGAAAGATGCCCACGCGGGCGTGGTGGTCCCATTCCTCGATGGGGTCGTCGAATTGGGGATCAGCACGCAGCCGGTACCCCGGTACGTACTGTTGGACCTCGGCGACGACGGCGTGGACGGAAGCCGCGATGGCCGCTCGGTCGGCATCTGCGTCGATCAGGCAGAACACTGTGTCGCGCATGAGCATTGGCGGCTCCACGGGATTGATGACCGTCATTGCCTTTCCGGTTGCGGCGCCTCCCACCTCGACCAGTGCACTGCCGGTCACCCTGGTGAACTCGTCGATGTTCGCCCGCGTTCCTGGTCCTGCGGAGCGAGACGCCACCGAAGCGATGATCTCGGCATAGGAGACCGCGGCGGTGCGTGAGACCGCATGGACGATCGGGACCGTAGCCTGGCCGCCGCAGGTGATCATCGAGACGTTCGGTGCGTCGATGTGATCGTGCAGATTCACCACCGGACACACCATCGGCCCCAGATGCGCTGGCGTGAGGTCAACGGCCTGTATACCTGCGGCGGCGTATCGAGGCGCGTTCGCTTTGTGCGCGTTGGCCGATGTCGCCTCGAAGACGATCTCGGGGCGGGGGGAACGTTCCAGGAGCCAGTCGATCCCCGCTGCCGATGTTTCCACTCCTGCCGCCTTGGCGCGCGCGAGGCCTTCGGATTCGACGACCCCCACCACGTAGCGGAGGTCCATCACTTCGCTGCGCTGCAGCTTGACCAGCAGATCGGTACCGATGTTGCCCGGTCCGACGATGGCGGAGGTGACCTTGTCAGTCATTGTTCATCTCCATGATCGGTGGCTAGTTCCGCACCAGTGCCGGGGTCTAGCCGATATATCCGGCGCGCGGTGCCCGCGAAGAGCTCCCCGCGTTCATTTGACGACGCGCCCTCGGTGACGCGTTTGAAGGTGTTCCAGAGGGTTCGATAGGGCACCCCCACTTTGTCCACCGGATAGTTGCTCTCGAACATGCATCGCTGCGGTCCAAACGCCTCGATGCACGTCTCTATCCAGGGTCGCCATAGGTCGGCCAGTTGAGTCGACGAAGCAGGTCGTGGCGCGACTCGATAGTCGAACTCGGCGAGCCGAGCTACCAGTGCGCCAATTTTGCACGCGACATTCGGGCGGCGGGCAACCGCTCGAACTCCGCGTTCCCATTGCGCGAAATGCTCTGCCTTGTCACGCGAGTAACGTCCGTAACCGAGTGGGCCACCACAATGGTCGAGCACGATCGTGGCGTCCTCTGGCAGTTCGTCGACCAGCGATGCGACGTCGCCCAGCTGTGGGAAGAACACCCAGACATCCAGACTCAACCCCATCCTGGCGAGGGTGCGAGCGCCAGCGACAACGGTGGGATCGTTCAAGAGATGTGGCGCGCTTCCGGTATGGCTGCTTTCGATGGCTTCGTCGGCATCCCAACTAGTGGCGAAGCGAATCCCCTTGAATCGACCATCGCTTGCGGCCAGGTGGGCCTGCAGAACCTCTTCGACCCCAGCACCGAGACGCAAGTCAGCGAAGCCGACGATGCCCGCGCCGACTTGCGTTTCACCGTAACGGCCGCTCGCGCACATCGCATTGACGCCCGCCACGAACTCGGTCTCGCCGACGGGACGCAATGACGCGGGACCCCCGCGCCGGTACATGGACAGACATTCGGCGAATACCGTTGAGGTGATCCGATGTCCGCTGCCAGAATCGTCGAGGAAGTCATCGAGGAGGTAACGGAAGCCGGGATGGTCCCATAGATGGTGATGCGGGTCGACGATGTCCTGTTCCGGGAAGAGGACATCCTCGGTTGGTGCAGCGGCGAGCCAGTCGTTGTCGGGTGGATGGATCCGGCCAAACTCGGTGGGCCGACCGGTCGCGTTGGAGAACAATGCTGATGCCATACCTAGGACGACCTCTCTGTTTTGTGCTTCGCTTCCCCATTGGCATCTAGTTCGGCGAAAGTTGCTGCCGAAGTCTCTCTGGCGATGAGCATGCCTGCGATGGAGACGACCAACAGCAGTGCAAAGTACGCCAGGGGAAGCATGTAATTCGGAACTCCGCCGGTTGAGATGAGCAGCGCGCTCGCGATCAGCGGAAAGAGTCCTGCACCGAAGGTCGCAGCGAACTGAAAACCAACGGAGACACCGCTGTAGCGACTTCTGGTGGGAAACAGCTCACCAATCCAGGCGACGGTCGGCGCGTAGGCGACGCTGTGAGCGACCATCGGGATCAGGCTCAACGTCAGGGTCACCGGCCAGTTGCCGGTGTTCGCCCCTTCCAACGCGGCCCAGGCGCCGAACGCCAGAAACACACATCCGACCAACGCGACGCGCCTGCGGCCAACAAGGTCGGACACATGGGCAGCGAGCGGAACGACGATCATCCCCAGCACGGTTCCGATCAGTGGCATGACGAGGGCTTGGGTCTTGCTGAACCCTGAAGCCACCGCGTACGCAGGGAGAAATGAAATGCAGAATGCAGCTCCTGCCGTCACCCCGATCATCACCATGACGACCAGACCGACCTTGCGACGCTGCTCTCGGAAGAGGTCGAGCAGAGGGTTGGACGCGAGCTGTCCGGTCCTACGCGCGTGCTCGAACGATGGTGTCTCCGAGACCTTGAGACGAATCCAGAGGGTGACGGCCACCAGCACGATCGATGATAGGAAGGGAACCCGCCACCCCCACGCCATGAAGGCGTCGTCGGGCAACAACGAGACCAGCAAGAGAACCACGTTGGCTAGAAGAATGCCGCTGTAGAGTCCCAACTGCGTCACGCTGCTGAAGAGTGCTCTGCGGTGTTCACTGGCGTGTTCCACCGCTACCAGTAACGCCCCGGCGAATTCACCGCCCGCAGAGACCCCCTGTGAAATGCGCAGGGCGATGAGCATTGCAGGTGCCCACAGGCCGATCGACTCGTAGGTTGGCAGAAGGCCAATCGCAACGGAGGCCAATCCCATGATTAGCAGGGTCACCACCAGAACCTGACGCCTACCCAATCGATCTCCGAAGTGTCCGAAGATCAATGCGCCGATTGGTCGCGCCAGAAATCCAACCGCGAGACTCGCAAAGGATGACAAGACACCGACCGACGGGTCCGTCGTGGGGAAGAAGAGTCCACCGAGAACGAGGGCCGCGGCATAACCGTAGAGATAGAAGTCGTAGTACTCGAGAAGCGAGCCCAGATATGCGGACAGTTGGGCGCGACGCCGCATCACGCGTTCACTTGCCTGCGGCCCGCTATCGAACCCGATGGGTTTGCTCATGTCGGCCCAACGAATTCGGGATCGTGCGGACGCTCGCCCAGAGCGGATGGCTTCGTCATCGATTGCGCCTGAAGGGCTGGCGCAGACCGCGGTCTTCGAGCCGCGGCAGAATCGCATTCGTCAGTCGGGACAATCCGTCCTCGAAATCGACATAACCCATTAGCAGGCCATCGACTCCCACGTCGGCGAGAACCGCCAGTTCGTCGGTGATCTTGTCGGCGTCGCCGACGAGGAGCGTTCCTCCCGCAGCCGCAGCGACTCGAAGCATCATTGCCTCTCGGCTGGCTTGCGGCATGGTATGCGCGTTGATCGATCGTTCGGTGATCCACGCTTGAATGGATTCGTGATCGGCGTTGTCGACGGCTACTCGCTTCAGGTACGCCTCGGCCTCGGCGTTGGTGTCACGCTGGATGATGCTCGACATGATCCATACCTGTACCTCCCGGCCGTATTGGCTGCGGGCGGCGTCCTTGTAGGACTCAACCTGCTTGCGCCAGTCCTCGGGATCGTTGGACATCAAACCGACGAAACACATGTCGGCATTACGCAGGGCGAAATCGCGTCCGACGGGTGAACTCCCGGCGGCCATGATGGGCGGGCGGGGTCGTTGCGTTGGGCGCGGACGGGAACCGCCCTTGAGAATCGTGAAGAACTCTCCGGTGTAATCGAACTCGTCGTTCTCGGTCCACAGTCGCGTGACGATCTCGAGCCATTCGTTCAGGTGCTGGTAGCGCTCGTCGTGTTCCTTGAGGGGGGCGCCGAACATCTCGAGTTCAGGGCGATTCCACCCGGCGACAACGTTGAGACCGAATCGACCCGCGGAGATGATGTCGATGGTCGCGCTCATCTTCGCGGCCAGTAGCGGATGCACCGTCGGTGCGTGGGAGGTGGCGAACACGGCGGAGTGGCTGGTGGCCTGGCAGATTGCCGCAGCCCAGGTGTAGGGGTCGAGAATGACTCCCGAGGGGTGTTCGAGATTGCCGACCTGATGCCCCTTCCACCTGGCGTAGGCGACGATGGCCTCGAGTCCTGCGGAGTCTGCTTGCGCGGCAGCCCGTTCAACTCTGTCCCAGCTCGGCGTGTGGACCTCGGGCACTAGGGTATTGGCGGTCCCCTTGCCGTTGAGACCAAAGATGCCCAACTTGAGCTTGTTTGGTCCAAAGATGGGGTTGGTCGTAGTCGTTGCAGGACTTGTTTGGTCGGTCATGGCGGTCATGGCGTACTCCTGATAGTGGGTCGGGCGGGCTGGCTGTGAAACGTGACGAACGTGCTGAGTACCTCGCGTTCGGTTCGAAGCTTGTTGGTTGGCTCATCTGGGTCTGCCCAGCCAAGAGCCATGCCGCAGAGCAGCATTTGACTGTCTTCGATCACGAGGTGGTCGCGCACGACGTCGGGATATGAGACGGCGGACACCTGCGGGCAGGTATGCAGTCCGTGACCGCGAGCGGCAATCATGAGGTTCTGCAGGAACATTCCCGTGTCGAGCAGACTTCCGCGACCAAGGTCGCGGTCGATGGTGCAGATCAGGCCCGCCGGCGCACCGTAGAAGGTGAAGTTTCGGGCACGCTGGCGGTGCGAGGCTTCGCGGTCACCGCGTTCGACCCCCGCAAGTTGGTACAGCCCCCAGCCAGCTGCTCGGCGACGTTCGATCCAGGGTGAACGCCACTCGGTCGGATAGTAGTCGTATTCGGCAGTCTGCGGCCGAAACGCGTTGTGGCTGGCCAATAGGTCCCGGGTCAATGCGCGCAGCGCCGCGCCGTCGACGACGTGTATCCGCCACGGTTGAATGTTGCTACCGCTCGGCGCTCGGGCGGCAACCTGTAGCAAGTGCTCGATGAGATGCCGCGGGACCGGGTGCGGCAAGAATCCTCTGATGCTGGTCCGGGAGACTATCGCTTCATCCACCACCGTCATGTCCGCTTGCTCGTCGGCGGGTCGGGTCACGACACTGCCCTCTCGGCGTGGAGCTGCGCTACCTCGGTGTCGTCGAACCCGAAGTGCCGCAGCACATCGTCGGTGTGTTCACCCAGCAGAGGAGCTCGCGTTACGTTGACCTCACCGCTGCCCATCTTCACAGCCGTCGTCATCGTCTTGTACTTTCCGACGACGGGATGGTCGAGTTCGGTAACCAGGCCTTCGGCCAGCACCTGGGGGTGCTCGAACATCTCCGACACCGAGCGCACTGCAACGACGGGCACTCTGCCCTGCATCGCTGTCTCCCATTCCAGGGCGGTGCGATCCAGTAGCGCGTCCCGGATCTGCGGCATCAACACATCCGAGTCCTCGAAACGTTTGACGATGGTGTCGTATCGGGGGTCGTCGGCAAGTTCGGGTAGGCCGATGATCTCGCAGAACGCAGACCAGAACTTCGGGGTGCTGGCCTGGAAATAGAGGTACCCACCCTTGGTCGGGAGTGCGTTGGCGACGCGCGTGGAGTCGGGTTCCCTTGGGGCGTCCACGGGTTCGTTGTCGGCGGCGATGAACCGGCCCACCTGAAGGGCAATCGTCGAGCGCAGCAGCGAGATTTCGACGTGCTGACCTTCTCCCGTGCGTAGACGATGCACGATGGCCGAGGTGACTCCGAAGGCCACCAGCGTCGAGGCGAAGAAATCCACGATGGAACCACGCAGAATGACGGGCGTACCAGATGCCTCGCCCTGCGCGGCAGCCATTCCCGCAAAGCACTGCAGCATCTGGTCGTAACCGGGATGGTTGCGCATGGGGCCATCTGAGCGTTCGCCATAGCCGGTCAGGGAGCAGTAGACGAGGTCGGGTCGCACGGCGCGCAAGGTCTCGTAGTCGATGCCCAGGGACTCGGGGACACCGGGCCGAAAATTGTGAATGACGACGTCGGCCTTGCGGACCATGCGGTGGAACGCCCTGCGTCCCTCGGCATTCTTCAAGTCGAGGCGAATGGACCGCTTGTTCCTGTTCGCGCCGAGGAATGCGCGGTTCTCGCCGGCAAGCGTCGAGGGGTACTGGCGCATCATGTCGCCCGCGGGCGCTTCCACCTTGGTGACGGTTGCGCCGGCGTCGCCGAGCAGCGCTCCGCCGTAGGGACCGGCCAGGTAGCTGGTCAAGTCGAGGACGTTCATGCCTTCGAGGGCGGTAGTCAAGAGAACTCCTTTGGAGGACATTCAAGCGATTCCGAGAGGTCAGAGTGAGTGGAGTGCGGGCTGGTCAGTTCCTGCCGTGGCGAGCACGTCGCGGGCACGGGCAACGATCGGGTCGTCGATCATCCGGCCATCGAGAAGGAACGCGCCCCGACCAGCGGCAGAGTGCTCGGCGGATGCCTCCACAACTTTTCGGGCCCAGGCTATTTCGCTGTCGGTGGGGCGGTAGACGTCCTGGATGATGGCGATCTGGCTCGGGTGGATGGCGGGTTTGCTCCCGTAACCCAAGCGCTTGCCCCGAAGAGCACTGGCGCGCAATCCGGCCATGTCCGTCACATCGGTCCAGACCGAGTCCCACGGGCGGCCAAGACCGCATGCCCGAGAAGCGATCGGGATCATCGAGCGGGCAATCATGGACTCGGTCTCGTCGCGAGTCCAGTCGATCCCCATATCGGTGGTGAAGTCGCCCGACCCGAACGACAGTCGTACGGATCGGTCCAACCGTGCGTCCGCTATCGACACCAAGTTCACGATGCCCGAGGCAGTCTCGATCACGACACCGAGCGGGATCGACCCCTGGGCCACGCCCGCAGCCACTTCGGCACCACGAACGGCGTTGTCGACTTCGATCAATGCCTCGAGGCTGTCGACCTTGGGCGCAATCACGCCTGCCAGACCCGGGGCCATCACAGCCGCCAGATCTTCGAGGCCCACCGCGCTACCGAATCCCCGGGTGACGGCCAGCGGATTGATGCGCACGGTGCATACGCCGGGTAGCCGTGCGATCAAATCGACCGCGCCAACCCGGGCGGCCTCCTTGTCCGGGGCGGGTACCGAGTCCTCGATATCGACGATGATTGCCGTATCGAACCCGGGAGCCTTGTCTCGTAACCTGGCCATGTGTCCTGGAATGAACAGCGGCGCAACCGAAGACAGCATCAATGGTCGATTCGCGGGGTCGCGGCGGCATCGACGTCGGCAAGGTGGCCGGCCGTGCCGCAGATCGCCGGCACGGTGGAACACTCGTCGTACGCCTTCGGCCGTTCACACCGGGGTTGGCTGTCGATGATTCGCACGTTGAGTTCTCCATCCTTCGGTCGATCGCTCCGAAATGGTGACGCGTCTTTGACCCTGGATCGCGAGGGCAGGACGTTGTCGGGTGCGCTTGCGGCGCGAGTGCCCTGCGAGTGATTCGTCGGAACGGCGAGGCTTTCGCTATCTGTCCGGCTGTCGAGGACTGAATCCAGCATGTGACGCTGGTGAACTCTTGGCAATGGCCGTATCGTGATAAATCTATAACCAGGGCCTATATATAGAGGGGCGACCAGTGGACACTGCGCCGCGTGACACGTTGCGCCGGGTCACCGTCACCGACCTGGAGGCGTTCGTCGCCGTGGCCGAGTTGGGCACTTTCAGCGCAGCAGCACTGCGGCTGCACGTATCTCAACCTTCCGTGACAAACCGGGTTCGGCGCCTCGAAGCCACTCTCAAGACACAGCTACTCGTAAGGACTACCCGCACGGTCGCCGTCACCGCGGCCGGCCGCGTCGTGTTGGAACGAGGCGTGCCTGCCATGAACCTTCTTGACGGGATCCTGCGAGAGGTCGTCGACGCCGCCGCTGAAGAGCAGTCTGCGATCGTGGTCGCGTCGACGCCTCTGACGGCATCAATCCTGTTGCCGCGCTTGGTTCGCGCCTACACCGATCACCATCCGGGCCGGCACGTTCACATCCTCGACCTGAACTATCCCGAGATACTGGACGCGCTCCAGAACGGCAAGGCCCACGTGGCGTTTCTCACCGAGCCCGCAGACGACCGCTTCATGGTCGAAACGATCTGGCGGGACGACGTCGTTCTCGTCGCACCGCCCGACCACTCCTTGGCTGGCCGAGAAACGATCCCGGTCGAAGCGCTAGTTGATCAGGAATTGTTATTAATGGATCTGTACGCTCCGTTGCTCGACTCGGTCGTCAGCGCCATGAACGCGTCGCAGCTGCGCCCGCCGAGAGCTCACCTTGTCCACAGCATGAGCACAGTCCTGGGAATGTTCGAGGCGGGCATGGGCGTCGCCATGATGACGAGAACCACCGCCGACCTGCGGACCGGACCCGGCGCGTCACCTATGAAACTCGATGGGTTCGCCCTGCAGCGGGTGTACTCGCTCGTCATCCCGCGCAAGCCGGCCAGAGCAGCGTTGGTCAGGGATTTCGGCGACCACCTGCGGGCAAGCTTCAGGGATTGAAGGTTCGCCGCGGCCGGATCCCACGCTGCTGGTGTGGCACGCCCTGGGTGTGAACTCTCCGCCAGAGCGTTCTGGGTCCGTGGTGACGAGGAGCAGCGACTTCGAGCTCAACCTGGCCGATCGGGACGGGGCGCGCCGAAAGGGTTTGGTTCGGCCCAGCGGGGTATCTCCGAGTCGATGAGAAACACGACGCAAGGGAGCAAGAAGTGATCGGAACAATCGTTGGCGCAATCGTCGTCGGTTTGATCGTCGGCGTGCTGGCGCGGCTCGTCATGCCCGGCAAACAGAACATCGGGATGATAGTCACGATCGTGCTCGGGGCAATCGGCTCGTTTCTGGGCACCTGGGTGTCCTACAAGCTGGGCTACTCGAACCAGAATGGCGGCTTCGAGATCATTCCGTTCCTGGTCGGCGTCATCTTCGCAGTCGTGCTGATCGCCGCCTACCTCGGCA
>NZ_JBEVLO010000127.1:0-8238 GCF_040509115.1 Mycobacterium sp.
TTCGGAGGGGCGCCCGCTCAGGCACGTGGTGGATGGGGGCTTTCGTCGAGGATCATGTGTCTTGGGGAGCGAATGCGGTTGCCGCTGAGGGGGTTTCCCACTGGTCCAGGTCGGCGTTTAACCGCTGTATCCGACCCCGGGAGCGCCGCACCGCGTCGGCGCCCAGGACGAGGTGAAGGGGCGGTTCGTCGGACTGTACGGCATCGATGATGACGGTCGCTGCGCGGTCGGGGTCGCCGGATTGGTGCCCGGCGTGGTCGGCGAAGCGGTTGAGCACGGGCCCGACCGTGGTGTCATATCCCTCGATCCGGGAGGTCGAAAACCGTATCGAGTTCGAGGAGAGGAAATCTGTGCGAAAAGAGCCGGGTTCGACCACCGTCACTCCGATGCCGAGCGCACCCAGCTCCTCGGACAGCGACTCCGATAAGGCACTCAGGGCTGACTTCGCCGCGGCGTACACCCCCGAACCGGGCAGCGGATCCAGAGCAGCGATCGAGGAGACATTGACCAGGTGACCGTGGCCCTGCGACCGCAGATGGGGCAATGCAGCCTGGATGACGCGGAGAGCGCCAAAGAAATTGACCTCGAACAAATGCGTCACCTCGTCGGGACCGGCCCCTTCGACGGGTCCGAGAAGACCGTATCCGGCATTGTTGACCACGACGTCGAGACCACCTGCCAGCGCGTAGGCCCGACTCAGGACCGTTGGGGCCGCGGCGGGGTCGGCTACGTCGAATTGCACGACGTGCAGCCGGTTTCCGGGCGCGCGGTAGTCGACCGTCCCTGTACGGGTGGTACCGACGACGGTGTGCCCGCGGTCCAGGACCGCGGAGGTAAGTGCGCGGCCGAGACCCCGCGAAATTCCGGTGATAAACCAAACAGACATGACATCAACTCTTTTCGTGTGTATGCGCACCGACTGGTGACACAATCGGCCGTAAGTCGCGCGTGTCACGCAGTCGGGTCTCATGCGGTGAGCCAGGCGTGGTCAGTGCGCGGTGAGTCCGCCGTCGACGACGATTTCTGCTCCGGTGATGAAGGATGATTCGTCGCTGGCGAGAAATACCATGACCGGGGAGATCTCGTCGGGGCGACCTGCTCGGCGCATCGGCGTGCGCACGATGTCGGCCTGTTGTTCACCCTCCTCGTCGAGGATGGTCTGAATCATCGGCGTCGCGATGACGCCGGGGTGCACGGAATTGACCCGAACGCCCGCGGTGGCGTACTCGACCGCGGCGGTCTTGGTCAGAAGCCTCACCGCCCCTTTCGACGCGTGATACGCCGCGGCGCCGCCACTGCCGATCAAACCGAGGATGGAGGACGTGTTGATCACCGACGCATTGCCCGAGGCGCGCAAATGCGGCATGGCGGCTCTCATGCCCAGCCAGGTACCCGTCTGGTTCACCGCGATGACCCGGTCCCACGATGATTCGTCGGTGTCCTCGATGCCTTCCCAGTACACGATCCCGGCGACGTTGACCAGGACGTCCAGACGCCCGAAGATCTGGTCAACCCGCTCGACAGCATCGGTCCAGTCCTGCGCTGAGGACACGTCCAACGTGGTGGCGGACACCGTGGCGCCCTCATCGCGCAGCCGGTCGCTCAATGCGTACTGCGCCTCGGTCGACGTGTCGGTCAGCATTACCTGAGCGCCTTCCCGCACGAACATCTCAGCGGTGGCGGTGCCGATCCCTCCGGTAGCGCCGGTGATCAACGCGACTTTTCCCTCCAAGCGGCCAGTCATGTGTAGTCCCTTCTGGTGTGAGCACTTGTTGTTGTCTGCAGAACTCGTGGCGGTTGATGTGAGAATCAGGCGGCGGTGAAACCGCCGTCGACCGCGACGACGGCACCGGTCATGAAACTGGACCGTTTCGACGCCAGGAAGCCGATCACTTCGGCGATCTCCTCCGGTTGCGCGATCCGCCCGATCGGGTGGGCGCTGGCGAACGACCGAAGGTAGTCGCGGCTGTCATCGCGAATGTTGTCGAGCATGTCGGTCTCGATGACTCCGGGCGCGACGATGTTGGCCCGGATCCCGTGGGCGCCGCCCTCGAGGGCGATCACCTTCGTCAACTGCGCCAGTGCACCTTTGGATGCCGAATAGGCGGAGCCTTGGGGAAGCCCCACGGTGCAGGTGTAGGACCCCACGTTGACAATGGCGCCCTGGCCGCGAATCTGCATCACCTTGAAGGCTTCCCGGGCATGCAGGAACGCGCCGCGGACGTTGACCGCCATCAGGTCGTCCCAGTCCTGGAGGGTGGTGTCGGGGAAGGGCTTGTTCAGTGTCCGGCCGGCATTGTTGACGAGAATATCCAGGCGGCCGAAACGCTCCACTGCCATCTGTGTGGCGCGGACAGCCGTCTGTTCCTCCGCGACGTCGCCTTGAACGGCAACGACGTCGTCCGACTGTTCGGCGAGGTGGTGCACCTCGGGCCGAAGGTCCTCGACCACGAGTTTCACCCCCCTCGAATGCAGCCATGCCGCGGTCGCCGCGCCCACACCGCGCGCTGCGCCGGTCACCACTGCCACCGAACCTAGAAGCCCGTCCCCGGATACTGAGGGCGGGGCGATGTCATGGGCCATAGGTGGCCTCCATTCCTGGTACTCAGTTGTTGATCTGTGTGGGGCCGACCGTCGTAGCGCGCAGATTCCACCTGTGGGCCGCCGCCTGTCGGCCGGCTGTCGGCCGCGGAACTATTCACGATCTTGCGCGGCCCAGGAGACGGCTACCAGGACATGTGGAGCCTGGGTGTCGCACACCCAGGCACAACCGGCCCGCGATGCCTATCTTGGAACCATGGAGCTGAGCAACGTCCTGGGTGAATTCTTGAAAACCCGGCGATCGCAACTGTTGCCTGAGGTTGCCGGCGTGACACCGGGCGGATCGCGCAGGGTGGCCGGTATGCGGCGGGAGGAAGTCGCCGTGATGGCCGACATCAACGTGGATTACTACGCGCGACTCGAACAGGGCCGCGAGCGCAACCCCTCGGCTCAAGTTCTGGAGGCCCTGTGCCGCGCCCTGCGTCTTGACGACGACGAACGGGAGCACCTGTACCGGCTGACCGGAAACACACCGGCCGATCGGTTCGAGGACGCCATCGGTGAGGTGAGCCCTGAGCTGCATCAATTGATGGAGGGCTATCACCACACTCCCGCTTTTGTGCTCAACCGGACGCTGGACATCCTCGCCACCAATGCGCTGGCGGATGCGCTTTATTCGCCGTTCGCACAGGTGGATAACCTGGCGTACATGACGTTCCTGGACCCCGCCGGTCGCACCTTCCACACCCAGTGGGAGCGCACAGCGCGCAACGCGGTGGCCAATCTCCGCGCCGCAGCAGGTGCTTACTCTGAGGATCCCCGCCTGCGCCGCCTTGTCCGCACCTTGGAAACCAGTGAAGAATTCGCCACGTTGTGGCGGTCCCACGCCGTGCAGGGCAAGACTCACGGTTCCAAGGAACTTCACCACCCCGCCGTCGGGGCGCTCACCCTGAACTACCAGGCGTTCGATGTTCGCAGCGCACCCGGCCAGCAGTTGCTGATCTACCACGCCGAGCCCAACAGCCCAAGCGCGCAGGCACTGTCACTTCTGGGCGCGTTGGGCGCTTCCCCCGAATAAACCGGTCTTTGGGCGGTGTTGGGCTCTGCGGGCGCACCCGCGCCGGTGCTCAGGTACTTCTCCAGTGTTACCGGAATGGCCGCAGGTGTAGCCGTCGCGCAAGCGGGGCGAGTCTGCACCGCAGGGATGACGGACGGAAAGCCTTGCACGGCAGCCAAACACGAGGAGCGGTGGCCGGCAACAGCTCAGGCAATGATTCGCCTGATGCGATGCGCGGTAGCTTAGTGGTATCCCGCCATACTCCATTCCGTCGTATTCCTCGCACATCAATCGTCCGAGGCTGGCAAGGGGAGAGGTCGTGGACGTGGGTCATTGCGGCAGCGAGGACCTTGACCGTCCAAAGTGGCGCGGCCTGCGTTTGCCACGGTGACGCTCGATGGAGATACCTGGGATGCCAGCTCCCACCTTGCTACACCTATTGAGCGCGAGGAGATCTCGGCGAAGGGCGTCGAGATGTTTCCCGGTCTCGTCAAGGAGCGGGTCTGGGCCGTGGTTGCGCCCCTGAGTTCGTCGGGGATCAGGTCAAGGCGTCGGATCACCCAGAGTTGTCGCCGCCGCCATAGTGAACGAGGGCGGTTTTCAGACTGTTGCCGCCGCAATCCTCGACGTCCCGCCGCCACGCTTCGTGCTTAGTTGGCCGGCTTTGCTAGATGACAATGATAGGGGAGTGGCGGTGGGTGAGACGACGTCCTGGGTCGTAGTTGCTGGTCGTCTCCGTCGAGCTCAGTCTCGGTGCGTCGCCGAATGGGTGGCGGTGAGATAGCGGTCCAACGTGTCCCGGCTCGCCGACAGGTGCCGGATGCGCTCGTCGAGCCGTTCCCTCTCGTGCGCCAGTGCGTCCAGGATCTCGGGGCACGGATCGATCGTCGGCTCGCTCCCGTGCGCGCAGGGGAGGATCTGACGGATGGCGTCGGTAGAGAGGCCTGCGTCGAGTAATCCACGGATTTGGGCCACCGTGGTCAGGGCGTCCGAGCAATATCGGCGGTAGCCGTTGTCGGCGCGGACGGGGTTCAGCAAGCCCTGTTGCTCGTAGTAGCGCAGCATCCGTGGAGAGGCGCCCGACCTCGCCGACAGCTCACCAATGGAGATGGCCGTCGACAACGAGCGTAGCGCAGGGGTTGACCTTGACATTGATGTCAGACTCTAGCATCCGACGTATGAGAACAGATCAGCGAAGTCCGCGTCGTCGCGACCCGTCCATTCCGAACGGAGTGGCCGCGTAATGAAATTGAGTGTCGCACTGTCCAACGACGAGGCCGGCGTCGACCCCCGGTCGATCGTGGCGCAAGCGCGCCTGGCGGAGGAGCTGGGGTACGCCGGTGTCTGGGTGCCCGACCATCTGCTGCCACCGGAGCCATACGGCGACGTCTACGGCGGCGTCTACGAGGCCTTGATGCTGCTGTCCCACGTGGCCGCGGTGACCAGCCGGGTCACGCTGGGAACGACGGTGATCATCGTGCCGCTGCGGGAGCCGGTCCTGCTGGCCAAACAGCTGTCCACACTGGAGCGGTTGGCGCCCGGGCGGGTCGTCTTCGGCGTCGGCGTCGGCTGGGACGCGAACGAGTTCGACGCCCTCGGTGTGCCGTTCTCCGAGCGAGGCGCGCGGACCGACGAGGCGATCGACCTGATTCAGGCGTTGCATCGGGGTGAGACGCCTTCGGGGAACCGGTTCTTCGGGTCGGGCGCCGGCGTCTTCGAGCCCCGGCTGACCGCGCCGGTTCCCGTCATGGTCGGCGGCATGACCGGACCCGCGTTCCGCCGGGCCGCGCGCGTCGCCCGCCGCTGGCAGGCTTTTGGACTCACTCCGCAGGAATTCCGCACCAAGCGCGAGGAATTGGATCGCCTGTCCGCGCCGCGCCGGATCTCCGCAGGCATCATGCTCTCGAGGGAAATCAGCCACGAGAACGTCGCAGAACTACTTGATCGCCTGCACGCCTACGAGTCGGCGGGCGCCGACGAGGTGACGATTCACTTCGGGCCGAGCGCGCAGACGTCCGCACCCATGACCGAACTGATGGATCGTTGGCGGGCAGGTCACCAGCCCTGAGGTCCCTCGCCCTACCGCACGGCCGAGCGTCTCATCGAGGCTGGGCACACCGTGTACCTGGGCGCCCGCGACCCTGAGCGTGGCGCGACCGCCGCGAAGTCCCTCGGGGCGACCTTCGTCGCGTTGGACGTCGCCGACGACGCCTCCGCCATCACATCGGTCGACGAGGCCGAGGGAGTACTCGACGTCCTAATCAACAACGCGGGCATCACCGGCGCCTGCACTGAGGCCGGACAGTGAGCGTGGCGAAAACTGATGAAGGACAGTGCAATACTGCAACGTTTACTGGTAACGCTGCATATTCGATTCCTGCATATTCGGCCTCGGCCTGCGGGTGTGGGTGCTGTTTTCGCCGATGCTGCTGCTGGGCTTATCTTTTGGGGTGCCGCTCGGCCTCATCGACCGTGCCGCATTGGAATCGGTACCCGCGGTCAGCGGCGGATCCGCGTCGGGCCTTCTGCAGTTTGCGCGCTTGGGTAGCGAGGCAGTTATCGTCGGCGGCTACGCGCTCCTCATCTCCACCCTTGTGGCAGCGCGGATCGCCAAACCCACGCTCGCGCAACAGGTATCTGCTGGCTACGCTGGCGACTATCTGCCGGCGTTCGTCACGGGTCAAATCATCATTATGAGCGCTGTCGCCGTGAGCGTTGCTGTGGTGGCACTTCTGCACCGAGCCGCGCTTCGTGCTGAAGCGCGGTGAGCGGTCACTGCACTAGGAACAAACCCAGGGGTACTTCATGTTGTCTGGGCTGTGCAGCGGTGATCCGATAGTCGGATCCCCTTTTGTCTTAAGGAGAAGATAAGTGGGCCGATCGGATGGCTATTTCGTATTGCGAGAGCTCTATGACGCTTACGACCGTGGTGATCAAGAGGCGTTCTTTCGTGATTTGTCGCCCGACCTCACCTGGGTTGAGAGTGTCGGGTTTCCGGCGCCGGGCGTATCGCATAACAGAGCAGAAATCCAAGCTAATCTTTTTGATGTTCTAGAGCGAGATTGGACGGTGTTCCGATTCACTCTCGATGTCTTGATCGATGGTGGCGAGTTCATTGTTGGCGTTGGCACTTATCGGGGAACTCATCGCGTGACGAAGAAAAACTTCGAGGCGCGAGCTTCCCATGTCTGGCATGTCCGCGACAAGCTGATCGACAGTTTTGAGCAATTCGCGGACACCGAGGTCATCCAGCGTGCAGCGGCTGAAGACCCCGATGATCTGAGAGTCAGTTCGTAAGCGATTGTGATGTCTCGAGGCATCACCGACAGTGGTTGTGCAGGGCGGGACCTGGTCCGGTCCGCCGCGGGGGGTTTCGACGAGGTCGGCGGAGGTGAAGTAGCGGACCTTGTGCCCGGCGTGGATCGCCGCGGCTCCCAACCCGATCAGGGTGTGGGACTTACCAGTGCCTGCGGGGCCGATGATCGCCAGATTCTGTTGTGCCCGAATCTATTCCAGACTCGACAGGTAGTTGAAGACCTTCGGTGGAATTGAGGAGGAAGCCACGTCGAAGGACTCCAACGTCTTGGGCACAGGGAACGCGGCGGCCTTGAGTCGGTTGATGACGTTGGAGGCATCCCGTGCCGCAAGTTCGGTCTCGACCAGGGTTCGCAGGACCTGCTCTGGGGTCCAGCGTTGTGTCTTGGCGGTGAGCAGCACTTCGGGTGCGGTGCGCCGCACCGCGGCCAACTTCAACCGCCGCAACCCGGCATCCAGATCGGCCGACAGTGGTGGCACCGACGGCGGCGCAACGGGTTCGACGGCAGTCGTTGCGGATGTCTTGGTCATAAGATCACCTCGCCCTCAGCCGTGCCTGGCGTGATCTTGTAGGCCGTTCAGGGAACGCATCGGGGCGACCGGCAGATCCAGGATCAGCGCATCCCGGCCGGACGTGGCTGCGGGGCTCCCGTGCCGGCGGCCAGGTGGGTCCGGAACAGTGCTTCGCAGACGCGGTCCCAGCCGTAGTCCGGATTGCTTACTAGGAGCAGAACTGTCGCAGGCCGACCTGATACGAACGGATCGACGACTGGGCGAGTTTGTGGATACTGCGAAGATCGCCGAAGAACTCGTCGACCATGGCGACGGTCCAGCGTGTCGCTGCAACGGCCACGGGCGTAGCGATCACGGTTGCGATACGAGTCCGCAGAGCGCGGGGGCGGTGGGCGGAAAGTGTTGCAATACAGACGAAAACGACGGGAGGAGTGGTGGCCGTCAAGCGACCGGGCGTTGATTCATCTGATGCAATATGCAGTCGTTATACCTGACATAATGTGGCTTATCGGCACAAAATCAATGCGAGTACCAGCGCAGTGACGAATTAACATGTCCCGCTGCACCATTGCGGCGGTAACGGTGCGTAAGGTGGCATGAGGTCGCGGCCGCGACTGCGGCCTCATTGCTGCTGTTCAGGTGGGTCGCCGTTCGGGGACGCTCAATTGGCCTTCAAACACCGACCGCTGGCTCGACCGCGTGCAGCCGGCCCGGGTCTGACACATCTAGCCGCGGCCCTCACGAGCTAAGGATGGCTCCGTTGTGGCTATGGCGACCCCAAGCCGTCAGGAAGCAGCCGCCCCCAGGAAGAC
>NZ_JBEVLO010000128.1:0-15230 GCF_040509115.1 Mycobacterium sp.
TGGGGTTCAGCGCCGAGGCTGCTGAGGGTGACGATCCCTTGGCAGGCACGCTTTCCGAGGAGGACGGGAACGCGCTGACGCAGGAGGGCGAGGAGGGGGTGGCCACCGAGCCAAGCGTGGCCACCGAGCTGAGCGTGACCACCGAGCCGAGCGTGACCACCGAGCAGGACGACCCCGTCACCACGGAGCCCGTCACCACCGAGCCCATCACCACCGAGCCCATCACCACCGAGCCCATCACCACCGAGCCCATCACCACGGAGCCCGTCACCACCGACCCCGGGACCACGGAACCGGCGGTCAAGGAACCGGACACCGACGATGAGGCGGAGACGCCCGCCGACGACACCGAGAACAAGGACACCGACGACACCGAGAGCAAGGACACCGAGAAGAACGACACCGAGAACAAGGGTGATGCATCGGCGCAGAAGCAGGCCGAGGCCGTCGAGCCGAAGAAGCCCGAGTCGGTGACTGCCGCGCCCAAGCGCGACGACGAGTCCGGCGGCGAGCCGTCCACCAAGGACACCGATACCGGGGCCTAGCCCGAGGGGTCGCAGCGATGCGGTTCCGCCTGCGTTGATGCAGGCGGGACCGCATCGTCGGTTGTACGTACGATCACCCGATGGCGGACACTCCGGCGCGGGGCACAGGCCGCGGGCACCTCGTCCCATCACGACGCAGGCTGCTCACGTACGTCGTTCCGGCACTTGCCGGTCTCGGTTCGTTGGGTGCGACGTTCGTTGGACCCCGCGCTTCGGCGGCCAACGCACAACTGGTCGACTTCGCGGAACGCCTGGTGCCGCCCGATCAGATCGCCGCGGCGGGTTTCGCCGGAGCGGTCGTCTACGTGTCCGAATCACGGCCCGGCGCGAACTTCGACTTCAAGCCGGTTACCCGCGGCTATGCGGATGCCTTGCGGTCCAACGGACTTCACGTCGTCAGCAACTACCAGTACGGCAAGCCCGGATGGCCGACGCCGTCGGATTACACGCGCGGGTACGACGGCGGAGTCGCCGACGCCCGAACGGCTCTCGGCTTGCACACGGCGGCAGGCGGCCCGGATTTGGCGCCGATCTTCTTCAGCGTCGACGAGGACATCGACAGGGACACGTGGACATCCGTTGCGGTCGAATGGTTTCGCGGAATCAATTCGGTGATCGGTATCGCACGGACCGGCATCTACGGGCACTCCCGCGCGTGCGCATGGGCGGTCGGTGACGGCGTCGTCGGCGAGTCGAGTTCGCCGGGATTCCGCTGGGCGTGGCAGACGCGGGCATGGTCACGCGGCGAGCGCGAACCCGCGGCCGTGCTCTACCAATCGGCGGTCTTCACCGCGTCGGACCCTGCCGTCGTGATAGGCGGCGTCCACGTGGATGCCGACGACGTCCTCGCCACCGACTTCGGTCAGTGGGACCTCGACCGCTGACACGACGGGCGCCGGTCACGCCGCGAAGAGCAGGAATAGCCCGGCCCACGTGTAAGCGACCATGAGCAGCACACTCGGCAGCTCGTCGGCGACGACGACGGCCAGCGGCTTGCCGGGGTTGGCCCGCAGCGCACGATCGTGCGCCACCAGCACGGCCAGCAGGTGGCCGACGAGGATGCAGGCGATCTGAAAGACGGCGACGGCCGTCGGGTTCGGCGTGACGTTCAGGTCGATCGAGCCCACCGAACCCCACTGCCGCACTAGCAGGACCAGCCCGCGCGGGCCCTCGACGATCAGCAGCGACGCATAGTGCGCCAACGTGTATCCGACGGCAATCGGAACCAGCGCCAATGCGATGTCCACGCTGCGCGCGGTCCAACTCAGGCTGGCCAACACCAATGGGCACACGACCAGAAGTCCCGCCGTGGCGACGAGAACGGGCATCCCGGTGGACTGGACGGTACCCACCCACCACGGCGAGCCGGAAGCGCTGTCGAAGATGGTGGAACCCCACCAGACCGCGACGAACGCCATGGTGCCCCGTTCCGGTGTGACGTCGGTGAGGCCCGCGAGCGGAGATCGTAGGACGAATCGCCCGTCGCCGTCGGTGCCAAGGATGCTGAGGCGCCCCGCAAGTTCGGAGTACACCTCGAACCCGTCGCCGCGCGCGAACCAGGCGTCGCCGCGGACCACGGCGAAGCCCAGTTGGACGGCGGCATAGGCGCTCAGCCAAGCTCCGACGACGCGGGGCTCGGTGCGGTCCGGTGCGATCAGCTCGAACCAGACGAACGCCAGCAGCGCGATGGCTGCGGGCCACCGACCGCCCCCCTCGTCGCCGGGCCTGATGCCGGTCGGGGGTAGTCGAAACACCCTGCACGCGATGGCATGCAGGGTGCGCAGCGGGTTGAGTGCACGCCACACCGGCCCGAACAGAATGCTCACGGGAACCAGGCCAACCCACAGCCACACGAAGAGTGCGTGCGCGGCCGGGTTGAAGTCCACCGAGCCGAACAGGGCGTCGCCGACGAAGTAGCTCGCCAGCGCAAGGACGATGACACGCAATGGGTTTCGCCACCACCGCGCGCGCAGGAGCCGGTCCCACCTCTCGGGAAGCCGCCGCACCGCCGGTTCTCGCGGCACCCGCCACAGCGTCGAGACGGCGAGGAAGGACAGGACGACTGCCACTGCACCCGCTTGAAGCACCAGATCGAACGGCAACGGCAGATCCTGCGAGTCCCCGATCCCGTGCGCGAGGACGGACTCGGTTTGGCTCACCGGACGGCGAGCTGGAACAGCAGGGTGTCGGGGTGCGCCTCGACCTCGAACACGCCGGTGCGGTCGGCGACGAACTCGATCTGCGCCATAACTCCCGGGGTGACATCGCAGCTCAGGTCATAACCGTGGACGTGGACCTCGGTCGCCGTGTCCGATGCGACCCGCAGGATCACGCGAGTGCCCATGGCGACGTCAAGCCGGCGGGGAAACGGCTCGATCCTGCCGTCGTCCAGCCGCACGTCGACCACGACGGGCGCGGGGTCGAGTGCGGGTCGAGTTGCCGTCGAAGAGGTCTGCGCCGCAGCCGAATCGACCGGTTCGGGCACCGGCGGACTGCAACCGATGAGCGCCGCAGCGGCCGCGGCAATGAGGACGAACCCGTGGACTCTGCTCATGACGGGATCTCCCAACCGGGTTCTGCGCGATGGGTCTGCTGACGGGTGGCGAGTGCACGCAACGCCCCTGCCCCTGCGATTGCGGTCCCGCTGCCCACGCCGAGCACCAGCGCGACGAGGATCCTGGAGAGCTCCACTGGACCGGCGAACGGCACGACACCGTAGTGGAATTCGGTGACGTCGGGCAGGACGAAGACGACACTCAAACCGGCGCCCGTGCACACCCCCAGCACTCCCGCGGCCTTGTCGCGCATGGCGGCTGCGGCGGCCGCGACGACCAGCGGCCATACGAGCAGCCCGATGCCCACCGCGTCGAGGAACGTCCGCCACGGCGGTGCGGACTCCACGGCGAGTGTCGCGCCGACGACGTGGACGACCGATGCGACGACGGTGACCAGGCCCGCCGCTGCCAGCACCACGTTCGGCCGCCGGGCGCGCCGAGCCAAGCCGACCACCGCGACGCCGATCGCGACCGTCGCAGCCCACCACCCGATCGAAGCAGGGGGCGCCTCGGCGACGAACTCTCCGGTGACCGTTGCGACCTGAGTGCCCACCACCATCGGAATCACCCACGGGACCGTCGTTTCCGACCCGAGGTCACGACCCAGGGACGTCGCCCGCCGGTCGATCCACACCCGGGACTCCCCCGCCCTCACCGCCGTGCCGTCGGATTGCCCATCGCCGGCGGGGAATTCGATCGGGACCGCGGTGTCGTTGCGGACGAGCAGGCGCGCGCCGTCCTCGATGGCGGTGACCGTCAACCCGGGCACCGACGGCGACACGGCCAGCACGACGCTGCGCACACCGGTCGGACTGAGGCCACCGGCGTGGGCAGAGGCGGAGGGCATCGACGTCAGCATCATGGCCAAGGTCAGTGCCGCGGCACTCGTCGCGCGACGACGGGCGCTCACGACGCGGTGGGCAGCTCTTCGGACGCCGGCTGAATTCGGCGCAGTACGTAGGCGGTGCCGAGCCCGGACAGCGCGGCGAACGTCAACACGCCACTCATCGTGTGCAGACCCCAACCCACCCCAACGATCACCCGTCCGACGCCGAAGACACTGCCCCACAGCACAACTGGGCTGAAGAATCCGAGAAGTAGCCATTGGGTGTCGGAGCGCAGGGTCCGCGTCCACCGGAGCGACGCCCGGGCCAGCAGTTCGACCACGGCGGCGGCCAGCGCGACGGTGATGGGCAACCATCCCTCGCCGGGGTCGCTGAACATCACCGACAGCAGCAGCGCGGGAAGCGCGACGAGGATCGTCGGCATCCCGACGGGAAGCGGCCAGCGCCGCCCGATGAGGAGAATTGGCAGCAGCAGCAGAACCGTGCTGCCGAAGTAGCCGTGGAGCATCTGACCGTCCAGCGAGAACGTCCGCATCGGGTTGTCACCGGTGCCGAGCCTCGGGTGGGACAGCGAGGACGCGTGCTGCGTGTAGATGTGTAGGGGAATCACGGCGAGCAGAGCGGAGACGGTGACCAGCACGGCATCGTTGCCTCTCAGCGTCCGTACCGGCGCGGCGGCCAGCATGAGCGCGGGTCCCGCGGCCACCAGCACCATGCCGCCGATGATCAGGTAGTGGCTGGGGCTGGTGAAGATTTCCAGGCCCTTCTCGATACCGAACAAGTTGTGCCACAACGTGTCGATGCCACCGCCGACCAGCAGCATGCCCATCCCGACGACCGGTAGTCGCAGTGCGGGTGGGGTGTGCGTCAGCAGATTGCGGTAGGTGATGACGGCTGGCAGCCGGGGACGCAGAAGCCAGAGTAGGACGAAGCCGCACGCAGCGATGCCCGAGTAGAGCACGCCATGCCATGGCGTCCAGAACGTCTCGAGGTCCGGGATGGTGGCGTGGGCGTAGGAATCGAGTTGCAGGCCGGTCACCAGCCACAACGACGAGCCAACGAGCATCCACCGTTCGCGGAGACGAAACGACGAGGCGCGGGTCGCTCCATCCGGTGCGGCGGCGGCGTGAGTCGGACTGGACACGAGGGTGGCTCCGTTCGGATCGGTGATCGTGGCGTGAACGTTAGGAGCGTTGGAGGCAGATGGCGTCACCGCCGACGGGGACCCGGATCCCCCGTACGGGGGACGGGGGTCGACACCGGCGCGGCGGCACCGGATCATCGTCGGGGTGATCCCTGCTGCCACCGTTGACTCGGCGAGCACTGGAGCCGGTGACCTGACGAGGTCGTTGACCCGACAGTCGCTGCTGGTGGCAGGCGTGTGTCTGCTCGCCGACGCCCTGGCATTCCTACTGTCGGGTCCAGTCGCTGCGCTGCGGCCTCAGGACTGGTTGGTGCTGGCGATGCTGATCGTCGCCGACGCCGCGTTGGCGCTCCCCGCGCGGTTGTCCGGCTGGGTTGCCTTGGCGCATGCCGTCGTTCAGATCGCGGCGGCGGTCCTAACGCTCGGTGCGAGCTCGGCCGACCGGTTGAGCGGCGCAGGCGCGCTGATCGCGGGCTATCGCGCCGGGGCCTGGTTGCGCGGCGTGCCCGCGTGGGCGGCGCTGGCGGTGCTGATGATCGGAACGGCAGCAGCACAGTTCATTTCCGATCCGCAGGGCCACGAACCGGTGCTGGTGTCGGTCGTCAAGGACGCGCTTCTGCCCTGGCTCGTCGGGCGATACACGACCGCACGGCGCGGCTACATCGCCGAGCTCGAACAACGCGCCGAGGTGCAACGCCGCGACGCTGCGGCCGCGCTCGAGCACGCGATCGCCGAGGAGCGCAGCACGATCGCCCGCGATCTGCACGACGTCATCTCGCATCACGTCAGCGCCGTCGGTGCGCATGCCGGCGCGGCCCGGTTGCGACTCACCTCGGGCGGCGACACCGGAGCGGTTGCCGCTTCGATGAGTGCGGTCGAAACATCAAGCCGCGCAGCGATGCTGGATCTGCGTAGGCTGCTGGACCTGCTGCACGGCGATCCCGCCGCGGGAAGCCAGCCCGGGCTCGATCAGCTCGAGGACCTGCTCGACGGCGTCCGTCGGACCGGACTGCCCAGCCGCCTGAGCACCCACGGCAAGGTGCGCCCCCTTCCCGAACCCCTCGAGATCGCGATGTACCGGATCGCACAGGAGATGCTGACCAACGCCGCTCGCCACGGCAACGGCACGATGGTCGAGATCGCCCTGCACTACGACGACGCGTCGGTGTCGGTGACCGCCCGGAACGGGATGAGCGACGGCCAGGTTCCCGACGGACCACCCTCCCGAGGGCTGGCGGGGATTCGCAAGCGGGTCTCGGCGTTCGGCGGGACCGTCGCGTACGGTCCGGACGCGAATGGCAGGCACTGGGAGATCATCGCCACGTTCCCGCTGAGCGACGCGCGGTGACCATCCGGATCGTGATCGCCGACGACCACGCGATGTTCCGCTCGGGGCTGCGGGCCATCATCGAGACGCAGCCCGACTTCGCCTGCGTCGCCGACGTCGCCGACGGCCGCGCGGCGGTCGGCGAGATCGCCCGCCTTCGACCCGACGTCGCGGTGCTGGACGTCCGGATGCCCAAGCTCGACGGCATCGCCGCCACGGAGCTGGCGCTCGCCGAGCCTGCGAATCGGACGCGGGTGTTGGTGCTGACGACGTTCGACACCGATCAGTACGTCTACCGCGCGCTCGCAGCCGGGGCCAGTGGTTTCCTGCTCAAGAGCCTTCCACCCGAGGAGCTCGTCACCGCGATCCGGATCGCCGCACGCGGAGACGCGCTCGTCGATCCGTCGGTGACCCGTCGCCTGGTGGCCCGCTTCGCCGCCAGTCTTGCTCCCGCCGAGAGTTCGGCGTCGACGGCGCTGCTGGCGGAGCTGACGCCCCGCGAACGCGAGGTCTTTGCTCTGGTGGCCGCCGGGCTGAGCAACGCCGAGATCGCCCATCGGCTCTTCATCGGCGACGAAACGGTCAAGACGCACGTCTCTCGCATCCTGGTCAAACTCGGCCTCCGCGATCGTGTGCACGCGGTCGTCTTCGCGCACCGCCATGGCCTGGTGACGTGACCGGTGGGGCGAATGCAACCTCTGAGACAACTGTGACGGCACGTTTCCGACACACCCTCCGCCGCCCGCCCGCCGCGCCCGCCGATGTCTCCGCCGTGGCCTATCTTGGACCGTCCGACGTACTGACACGGCCGAGGAGGAGATCAGGTGGACGACCCCGCAGCGATGTCGGCGGCCGAGCTCCTCGAGCTCAACCGCGACATCCAGGGCTCCCCCACCATCCGGCTGCTGGCCACCCTGAACCTGGGGGTGTCCGCCACGCTGATGGAACGCCACCTCAGCGACGGCGTCGTCCCCGAGACCGAATTGGTGGTCCGCATCGAACGCGACCTCGAGGAGCTGGGGCGCCCCGGCGGCGAACAGTCCGGCCTCGCCCTGATCAAGGCGTGGGCCAGCCAGGGGTGGTTGCATCGGGTGGCGGACCAGCGTGCGGGCGTCGAGCGCAACCTCTGCTATCTGACTCAGGAGGCACGCCGGGCGCTGGACTTCCTGCGCGGCCTGCGCCGCCAGGACACCATCGCGACCGGCGGGTCGATCAACGGCATCGCCTCCCGGCTCAAGCAGGTGGCGCTGCGAGTGGGCAACGACCCGGACCGCATCCGCTCCGGCATCGAGGCCGAGATCGCCGCGCTACATGCCGACCTGGACGCCCTCGATGCCGCGGAGGGCCTGGCACGCCCCGAACCCGATCTCACTGATGCGTACGACGAGGCCCGGGCCATCGCCCTGCAGATGGAGCGGCTGATCACCGACATCGGCCAGTACGGGACGATGATCGAACAGGCCACGGCCGCGCTCGACGAACCCATCGACAGCAACGTCGAATACCGCGACCGGCAGCGTCAGATGTATGCCGACTACCAGGCCGCCTGGGATTCCCAGGGTCGTGACTCGCACCGGGCGTTCCTGCGCATGATCAACGACCCCGATCAGCGTGCCGAGTTCGAGGCCGACGTGGCGGCGGTCGCCGAGGCGCTGCCCGCGCTGGATCCGGCCCTGCGCAAGGTGATGGCCGGATTCTTCGAGTTGGTCGGCCATCAGATCGACGAGGTCGAGCGCATCCAGCAGCGATGCGCGCAGCGGGTCAAGAGGTTCACCGCGTTCGGCACGCTGGAACAGAGCCGCGGCGTGGCCCGTCAGCTCAACGAGGCCATCGGCGCGGCCCGCGCCCTGCTGAAGTCGTCCCTCACCGACTCGCGGCTCGAGCTCGAGCTGCCCCTGGCCCGGCACGCCTTCACCTCGGTCGGGGCGCTGAGCTTCCGGATCGGCGAGCTGTCCAATCCGAAACCCGCGCAAGCCGCGGGCGGCGAGGTCGACCTGTCCAGCTTCGCCGCGTTGAGCACCCAGGTCGACGCGCCCGCGATGTCGGAGATGATCAACTCGGCGATCGCCGACGGTCCGTTGTCGCTTCCCGACGCGGTGGAGATGCTCTCCTCCGACGGGCAGGGCACCTACCTGGGCCACGTCATCGTGCTGTGGTCCTGGGCGCTCAAGCAGACCGTCCACCCCAACCACCAGGCTCGGTCATCCGAGTCGGTCACCGTCCGCTTCCAGTCACTGGACGGGCGCGACCGGGAAATGGAGGTTCCCCGCTTGATGTTCACCGAACCGGTCTCGAGTGTGGTGGGGGCCGCCCCGTGAGTACCGACGAGCGCTTGCGGGAGGAGCATGTGCCCGAGCAGTCGGTCGACTACACCGACTTCTCGTCCCTGCCCCAGGTCGACCAGACGGCGCGGGTCCCGCACCAGCGCAGGCCACGGTTCGACGGTGACGTCAGCGAGCTGCCCGACCGGGCGTGCTGGGCACTGCAGCAGCTGCTGACCCGCCGCTACGTCAGCGCCGAATCCGACCGCGACGTCTACACCTGGGTGCTGGAGTACCGCAGTCAGCTGTCGGTGCGGCTCTCCGAACTGGATCTGCTGCTGCGCATCGTGGACGGCCCCTTGGAAAGTGACGGGGTCGCCTTCGTCGAGCAGGCCCGCTACGAATCGGCAAGGGGGGCAAAGCTTCTGCGCCGCGAGCCGCTGGGCACCTACGACTCGATCCTGGCGCTGCACTTGGCGCAGATGATGCGTGCCTCCGGCGATCAGACGGTGCTCATCAGCCGCGACGAGGTGCATGGGCTGTTCTCCGGGGTTCTCAACGACGTCGACCGCGACGTCGTCACGTTCACGGCCAGGATCGACGGTGCGATCGCCCGGCTCGCCTCACTGGAGATCCTGCGCAAGACCCGCGACGACGAGGACAGCTACACCGTCAGCCCGGTGATCAGCGCCGTGATGACGGCGTCGGTGATCAGCGAGCTGCAGCAGCAGTTCGAGCTGCTGCTCAACGGTGGCATCCCGCAGTCCGCCGAAGACCAGGACGAGGAGGGCGCGCTCGATGCCTGAACAGTTCCACCTGTCCCGACTCCAAGTCATCAACTGGGGGGTGTTCGACGGCTACCACACCATCCCGTTCAGCGGCGGCGGCGCCTTGATCGCTGGCGCCTCGGGCAGTGGCAAATCCTCACTGCTGGACGCGATTTCACTGGGCTTCCTGCCGTTCAACCGACGTAACTTCAATGCGTCCGGCGACAACTCGGCCGCCGGGTCCAGCGCGGGACGACGCACCGTCGACAAGTACGTCCGCGGCGCGTGGGGGCAACGCAGCGACGCCGGCGCCAGCAAGGTGATGTACCTGCGCGGCGACGGCACGGCGTGGTCGGCGGTTGCCGTCACCTATAGCAGCAACACGGGACGCTCCGTCACCGGGCTGGTGCTGAAGTGGCTCACTGGCGACTCGCGGTCGGACTCGTCCAGCAGGTTCGTGCTGGCCGACGGCGACCGCGACATCGAAGAGGTCTGCAACCGCTGGGCATCGGGGCGCTTCGACTCGGGCGTGTTCAAATCCGACGACTGGCGCTTCTCCACCAAGGTGGAGTCGCAATACCTCGCCCAGCTCTATGCCACCATCGGCATCCGCGCCTCCGACGCGGCCCAACAGCTGCTCGGCAAGGCCAAGTCGCTGAAAAGCGTTGGCGGGCTTGAGCAGTTCGTCCGCGAGTTCATGCTCGACGAGCCAAGCAGCCTGACTCGGCTGCCCGAGGCGCTCAAGCAGATCGACCCGCTGGTCGACGCCCGCGAACTGCTGGCCGTGGCACAGCGCAAGCGCAAGATCCTCGGCGACATCGAGAAGATCCAGCAGCGCTACGCCTCGGAGTCCTCCGACCTTGGCATCATCGACCTGGTGGATCAGCCGATGGTGCGCGCCTACACCGACCACGTCCGGCTGGCCCAGTGCCCACCTCAAATCGACGCGCTGGACGGCACCATCGATCAGCTCGGCAACGAGTACGAGGACGTCACTCGGCAACTGAATCTAGCCAAGGCCGAGGGCGATTCGCTCAACGCGCAGATCAGTGGATCCAGCGCCAGCATCGGGCCGCTCCAGTCGCAGGTGGCCGGCGCAGAGGCGCAGGCCGACGAGGTGTCACGCCGTCGGGCGACCTACGAGTCGCTGGTCAGCGCGCAGCTCCTCGACATCCCGGATACCGCCGACGAGTTCTGGAATCTGCGCGAGGAACTCACCAACCAGGTCACCGAGCTGCTGGCCAAACTGGACCGCGGCCGTGAGGCGTCCACCGACGCCGAGTACGCCCAGAAGGCTGCCCGGATGGCGCGGGACGCGGCCGCCAAGGAACTCAAGCGCGTCGAGCACGTCGGCTCGGCGTTGCCGGAGTTCGCGATCATGATGCGCGAGAACATCTGCGCCGCAGTGGGAATCAATCCGAGCGAGCTGCCATACATTGCCGAGCTGATGGATCTGCGCCCCGATCAGAGCCGGTGGCGCGTCGCGGTGGAGAAGGTGCTGCGCGGTGTCGGGCTGCGACTGCTGGTACCCGACAGCCACTACGCGGCGGTGCTGCGCTTCGTCAACGAGACCAACATGGGCGGCCGACTGCAGCTTCACCACGTGCGCGCAAAGTTCTTGGGCATGGCCGCCGCTGAAGCACAGCCAAACACGTTGGCGGGCAAGCTCTTCGTCGTCGATCCCAAGCACGTCTGCGCCGCCGAGGCGGCCGACGTGGTCGCTGCGGCCGGCGAACACGTCTGCGTCGACACCCCCGACCTGTTCCCCCGCTTTCGGCGTGCGGTCACCGACTCGGGGCTGTACAAGGACTCCGACCGGCTCGCCATCAAGGACGACAGGCGTCCACTCAAGCAGTCCGACTACATCTTTCAGGGTGACGTCGCGGCCAAGATCGACGCGCTGACGGTTGATCTCGCCGCCGCCGAAGACGCCTATCAACAGGCGAGGCGTGCCGCCGACGACATCGCCGCCCAGCGCCAGCAGTGGCGGGATCGGGCATCGGCGTGCAAGGCGATCTGCGAGCAGTTCCCGCAGTGGAGCCAGATCGACACCGAGACCGCCGACGGGCACGCCGACCGCCTGCGCGAGCAGTACGAACTACTGCTCGCCGACCACCCCGACATCGAGGCGCTCAACGCACGCGCCGACCAGTGCTGGGACGAGATCCAGACACTGATGACCCGTCGCGGCGGAATCCAGACCCGGCGCGACGATCTGGACAGTCGACGCACCCGGCTGCTGGAGTTGCAGGAGCGGCTGGCGCCCGCGTTCGTGTCGGAGCCGCTCACCGAACTACTGGACCGCTATGCGGGCGACGTGCCGGTGACGCTCGAGCTGCTGAGCCCGGAGCCGCATCGGGAGGCGGTGTTCAACGCGATCCGCCGGGAGCGCGACCAACTGCGCGAAAGTCGTCGGCGCTCCTACGACGAGCTCGCCCGCATCCTCAACACGTTCGATACCGCGTTCCCCGATGCGATCCCGAACGACAGCGACGTGTTCGATGAGCGCGTCCACGACTACGTGGCGCTGTGCAGGCACATCGACGAGCGGGAACTCCCCGAGGCCTACGACCGGATGATGCGGCTGGTCACCGAGCAGGCGCCGGATGCCATCCTCACGCTGCATCGGGTGGCCGAGCAGGAGGCCAGGCGCATCAGCGATCAGATCGCACGCGTGAACACCGGTCTTGGTTCGGTCGAGTTCAATCGCGGCACTCGGTTGACGCTGCGCGCCACCCCCCGCAGCCTGACCGCGGTCGCCGAGCTCACCGAGATCGTCAGGGCCATCTCGCGGCGCATCGCCGAGGTGGGCCTCGGCGACAAGCAGGCGATCCTCGATCAGTACGCCGACATCCTGCGGCTGCGCAACCGGCTGGCGTCGACCGCCCCCGAGGACAAGGCCTGGACGCGTGATGCACTGGACGTGCGCAACCGGTTCACCTTCGACTGCGCCGAATGGGACACCCAGAGCGAAGAACTGATCCGGACGCACAGCAACGCAGGCGACAACTCCGGCGGTGAGCAGGAGAAGTTGATGGCGTTCTGCCTGGCGGGCGCGTTGAGCTTCAACCTGGCGAGCCCCGAAAGCACGGACAACAAGCCGGTTTTCGCGCAGCTCATGCTCGACGAGGCGTTCTCGAAGTCCGATCCACAGTTCGCCCAGCAGGCGCTGCAGGCGTTCCGTAAGTTCGGCTTCCAGCTGGTCATCGTCGCCACCGTGCAGAACGCCACCACCATCCAGCCCTACATCGACAGCGTGGTGATGGTGTCGAAGAAGGAGGCCACCGGTCGCAACGCCCGGCCTGTCGCGACCGTGGCGTCCAAGACGATCTCGGACTTCACCACGTTGCGTCGGGAGATGCGTGCGTCCGCCGCGGACGCGCGGGTGCCTGCGACGGTGTGACGGGAGGGTACGGGTTCTTCGCCTGCGCCGTGCCTGCACCCGGGTGTGACGCTGAGCTGAATCCTTGGCGAAAAGCCGATTCGACTTGCACGCGACGGCGCTGCACCCCACGCTGAGGCAATGACGCGCACGCACCGTCGCAATGATGCGACCCTCGTGAAGGCCATCGGCACCGCCTGGCGAATGACCTTTCTGCCCGCGATGGCGGTGTTCGCCGTGGCTTCGGGCCTGGCGTTGGTCGGGGCGCCGAGCGCGTCCGCGGCCTGTTCGCCCATCGAGGTCGTGTGGGCCCGCGGCACCGGTCAGCCCCCCGGCCTCGGCAGGGAGGGCGAGGCCTTCGTCAGCGCGCTGAGGAATCTGGTCGGCAGCTCCGTCGGCGTCTATGCCGTCAACTATCCGGCGTCGGACGAGTTCCTGCAGGCCGCCGTGGGCGCCAACGATGCCAGCGCCCACATTCAGGGCACGGTGGCCAACTGCCCCACGACGAAGATCGTGTTGGGTGGTTATTCGCAGGGCGCGGCCGTGATCGACGCCATCACGTGGGCAGCGACGCCCGCGCTCGGCTTCACCAACCCGTTGCCGCCCGAGGTCGCCGATCACGTCGCCGCGGTCGCCGTGTTCGGCAACCCGTCGGCCAAGGTGGGTCAGCCGCTGACCAGCCTCAGCCCGCTCTACGGAGCCAAGGCCATCGATCTCTGCAATGGCGCCGATCCCGTCTGCTCGCCAGGCGATGACGTCGCCGCCCACAGCACCTATGTGCAGGCCGGGCTCATCCAGCAGGGTGCGGAGTTCGCCGCCAGCCGTCTCTGACGCTCACCGCCGCACGTCTTGTCACACAAGGACTTCCGCGGTGCACGAGGGTTCCGCGGCCGACGTGGACCCGAGGCCGCACACCGGCACGCGTGACTCCAGCAGCGTCGCGTCCTCCGACGGCGGGAAGTTGGGTGGCGCCGGTGGCAGCAGCGGGAAGATGCGGGCACCGGAGACACCGGTCAGGAACGCGACGATTTGTGCGGGCACGTTGGTGGCCACGTACAGGCCGTCGAAGAGCAGTTTCACGGGCAGTTGGAGGAAGCTCGGCAGGCCTGCGGTCAGGTCGTTGCCGAACGTGTACACGTAGTACGGCACCGTCGAGAAGATCGTGCGCAGGGTCAACGCCGCATCGGTGAGGAAGTCGGGAGACTTGTTCTTGGCGATCTCGGCCTGCAGCGCACTCTTCAGATCGTCGGGATGCTCGTCGCCGCCGGCGAGCGTGGTCAGCGGCACTCCATCCGAACCGCTCACCGGGGTGCCGCCGAACAGGCTGACCACGGTGGGCGTGACGTCCACGATCTGGTACCGCGAATTGACGTAACCGTCCTTGAAGTCCGGCCCGTCTGCGATCACGAACGTTGCTGTCTCGTCGGGTGATTGGAAACCGTGGCCGAAGCCCTGCTGCGGCTGATGACCGTGGTCGGTGACCACGATGATGGTCCACTCCTCACCTGGGTGCGCGGCCTCCCACACGTCCACCGCGTCGAGAATGTCCCCGAGATTGTCGTCCATGTTCCGGATGGCCAGCTTGTACTCCAGTGAGTCACCGCCATACATGTGGCCGTTCTCGTCGACCCCGACGTAGTAGGAGAACAGGAAGTTGGGCGCGTCGTCACCCGCCAGCGCGTCGATGGTGACGGCGGCGACCCGATCGTCGGTCGCCAGCCAGTTCGTGTCTCCGTCGAGTTGCGGGACGTAGCGGTTGTCGTCGGCGTAGAGCGATCCGGCGCCGGCGATCGCGTTGATGACGTCCCAGTCCGCGACGGCCATCGTGTCGATGTCGCGGTTGAGGGTCTCGAGCTGGTTGAACACGGTCGTGTACTTCTCGTACGTCCACGGGGTGAAGACGTTGTTGATCACGCCGGTTCGTTCGCCCCAGAACCCGGTCAGGATGGACGTCCACGACGGATTCGAGATCGTGGTGTGCCCGACGATGCTCGACGCTGCGGTCGTGCTGGTGCCGATCAACTCGAGGAAGTTCTGGTTGTAGTCGTCGGCGAGGATCCGGCTCAGGTTCGTTCCGTCCACACCGATCACCAGCACGTGCTGCTGAGTGGGATCCACTGCCGCCGACGGTGGATCCGTGATGAGCGTGACGGTCTGCTGCGGAGCCGCATTCGCGTTGCGGGGGAAGAAGAACCGCTCGAGCTCGGTGCGCACGAACGACAGCACCGCCGTCAGGATCGGGATCTGCATCGGCGACCCCGACCCGGGGTTCAGCAGCGACTGCAGTACCGATCCGACGAACTCCGTGACGACACCGATCAGCGTCTTCGGCTGAGTCGGGGCCACGGGGGTGGGCACCACGGTGGTCACCCCCGCCGCCGCAGCGGGCGCCGACGACCGCCGC
>NZ_JBEVLO010000129.1:0-13082 GCF_040509115.1 Mycobacterium sp.
AGCGCGTCGCGGGCGAGCGTGCACAAACCGCCAGCCGGTAGGCTGCCACCCGTGCGGAGACGTCCGGAGACCTCGAAATGGGCGTACTGGCGCATGGTGCTCGGCGTCTGCGCCGGTGTCGCGGTGGTGGTCATCGGTGGGTTCACCGGTCGGGTCCACGTGGCCACACCCGCCCAGGCCGCCGTCGAGGTGGACTGCGCCGTCGTCAAGTGCGTCGCGCTGACGTTCGACGACGGACCGAGCCCGTACACCGATCGTCTGCTCAAGATCCTGCAGGACGACGACGCCGATGCCACCTTCTTCCTGATCGGCAACAAGGTCGCGGCCAACCCCGCGGGCGCCAAGCGCATCGCCGACGCGGGCATGGAGATCGGCAGCCACACATGGGAACACCCCAACATGACCACCATCCCGCCCGAGGACATCGCTTCGCAGTTCACCAAGGCCAGTGACGCGATCGAGGCCGCGACCGGTCAGCGACCGTTCCTGGTGCGCACGGCGGGTGGGCTGATCAACGACCAGGTACTCGCGGAGGCGGGGAAGCAGGGCCTCGCCGACATCAACTGGGACGTCATCCCGTTCGACTGGGCCAACGACGCCAACACCGGTGCGACGCGGGCGCTGCTGATAAGCCAGATCAAACCAAACTCGGTGGTGCTGTTCCACGACACCTATTCGTCGACGGTCGACCTGGTCGAGCAATTCATCCCCGTCCTCAAGGCCAACGGCTACCACCTGGTCACCGTGACGCAGATGCTGGGGCCGCGGGCACCGGGCAGCACGTACGGCAGCCGTGACAACGGACCTCCCGTCAACGAGTTGGTCGACATCCCGCCCGCGGACATTCCCCCGCTGCCGGACACTCCGTCACCGGCGCCCATGCCGAACATTCCCATCACCGACATTCCCGGACAGAATTCCGGCGGCCCCAACAACGGCGCCTAACGCCGGCGTGCACACCGATACCGCGTTCGTCCTCACGCTCCTGGTGCTGTGCTACGCGGTGGTTTCCGGGCTGGTCTCGCGCTGGTACGTGGCGCCGGCACTGATCTTCGTGGTGTTGGGAATGGCGTTGGGGCCGTTCGGATTCGAGG
Source organism: Mycobacterium sp. (assembly GCF_040509115.1). Lineage (GTDB taxonomy): Bacteria > Actinomycetota > Actinomycetes > Mycobacteriales > Mycobacteriaceae > Mycobacterium. Next base: position 1,095 of record NZ_JBEVLO010000129.1, read on the forward strand.
TGCTAGATGGTGGCGCCAATACCACGACGTTCACGGTTCTCGCGCAACTGGCACTGACGGTGATCCTGTTCAACCAGGCCGCGGAGCTGCACATCGCAGCGGTCGTGCGACGACGTGAGGTGACGTTCCGGCTACTGGCCATCGGCATTCCGTTGGCGATCACGCTCGGGGTGGCGACCGCGCTCGTCGTCCTTCCCGCCATGCCGGTGTGGGAGGCGGTGTGCCTGGCGGCGATCGTCGCACCCACGGAGGTCGCCATCGTGGAGGCGTTGCTCGACGACGAGCGCATTCCCGGACGCATCCGCCACGCCTTGTCCACCGAGAGTGGCTTCTACGACGGCTTCGCATTGGCGGCCGTGCTCGCCGCCCTGGCACTGTCTCGGCAGGGCGCTCACTCGGAGGCCGAGAGCACGGGGCTGCTGCTGCTACGGACCGAGGTGTTGTCGGTGGCCGTCGGTCTCGCAATCGGCGGCGCGGGCGGCTGGGTCATCGGCTCGTCACGCAAGCGCGGCTGGATGAGTGATACGTGGGCCCAGCTGGCGACGCTTGCGGTCGCACTGCTGTGCTTCCAGGTGGGGGAGGGGCTGCACGGCAGCGGCTTCGTGGCGGCTTTCGCAGGCGGTCTGGCTTTCGCGTTCACCGCGAGGAGGACGGGCTCCCGCCCCTCCACGCACGTCGCCGATGCGGCGGGGCAGTTGCTCGAGCTGGTGGTGTTCGCGATGTTCGGCGCCTACGCCGTCATCGTCGGGTGGCGCGACGCCAGCTGGCGCGTGGTGCTGTTCGCGATAGTGGTGTTGCTGCTGGTTCGCATGGTGGCGGTGTCGGTCGCGTTGCTGCGCAGCGAGGTGCCTGCCAGGCACCGGCTGTTCATGGGGTGGTTCGGCCCACGCGGAATCGGCACGCTGGTGCTCGGTCTGGTGGTGGTGGAGCATGGCGAGGTGGGGCAGGAGTCGTCACTGATCCTGCAAGTGGTGGCCGTGACGGTGACGCTGAGCCTGGTAGTGCACAGCCTCACCGCCTGGCCGGGTGTTCACTGGCTCGTCGGCCGAGCCGACGACGAGGCTCGTCGGCCGAGCCGATGACGAGGCGACGCCTAGTCGCCGTCCTTGACCTTGGCCATCTTCAGCACGTCGAGGCGCCTGTCGAGCTCTTCCTCGGTCAGCTTGTCGCCGAGCAGTCCGCGGTCGATCACGGTCTGCCGAATCGTCTTGCGCTCCTTGAGTGCTTCCTTGGCCACCTTGGCGGCCTCCTCGTAGCCGATCGCCGAGTTCAGCGGCGTGACGATCGACGGCGACGACTCCGCCAGCTCGCGCAGGTGTTCCTCGTTGGCGACGAGACCGTCGATGCACCTCTCGGCGAACAACTTCGACACGTTGGACAGCAGCGTGAAGGACTCGAGTACGTTGCGCGCCATCATCGGGATGTACACGTTCAACTCGAACGCCCCCGAAAGGCCGCCGACGGTGACGGCTGCGTCGTTGCCGATCACCTGGGCGGCAACCTGCGTAACGGCTTCGGGCAGAACGGGATTGACCTTGCCTGGCATGATCGAGCTGCCCGGCTGCAGATCGGGGAGCTGCAACTCGCCGAGACCCGTCAGCGGGCCCGAGCCCATCCAACGCACGTCGTTGGCGATCTTGGTCAGCGACGCGGCGATGGTCTTGAGCGCGCCGGACGCCTCGACGAGACCGTCGCGAGCGGCCTGGGCCTCGAATGAGTCTGCGGCAGTGCGCAATTCGGCGATACCGGTCTGGTCGACCAGCACGTCGACCACCTTGGCTCCGAACCCGTCGGGCGCATTGAGTCCGGTGCCGACGGCGGTGCCGCCGATGGCCAGTTCCCCAAGGCGGGGGAGGGTGGCCTTGACCCGTTCGATGCCTGCCTCGACCTGGCGGGCGTAGCCACCGAACTCCTGACCGAGGGTCACCGGCACGGCGTCCATCAGGTGCGTGCGGCCGGACTTGACGACGGTGCGCCACTGCCGAGCCTTGTTGGCGAGCGACTCGTGCAGCACTTCCAATGCCGGGATCAGGTGGCGCACTGCGGCTTCGGTGGCCGCGATGTGCGTGGCGGTGGGGAAGGTGTCGTTGGAGCTCTGCGACATGTTGACGTCGTCGTTGGGGTGCACCGTCACCGGAGGATCGAAGCTCGCCGCGATTGACGCGATGACCTCATTGGCATTCATGTTCGAGCTGGTTCCCGAACCGGTCTGAAAGACGTCGATGGGGAACTGATCGTCGTGCTTGCCGTCGGCGATCTCACCGGCCGCGGCGATGATCGCGTCGGCCTTCTCCGGTGCCAGCAGCCCGAGGTCCTTGTTCACCTGGGCGCAAGCGCCCTTCAGCAGGCCGAGCGCGCGAATCTGGGTGCGCTCCAACGGCCGGAACGAGATCGGGAAGTTCTCCACGGCCCGCTGCGTCTGCGCACGCCACAATGCGCTGACGGGCACGCGCACCTCGCCCATGGTGTCGTGTTCGATGCGGTACTCGGTGTCGACTTCGCTCGCGGCGGTCATGTGCTCCCTATTCGTCGTTGATGGTGAGTGGGTGGCGCCTGAATGGTGTGCTACGGCAACGGGTATGCCGCGGACTTGTCGCCGGTGAAGTCGACCGCGGAGTACTCGTTGAGCTTGGCCAGCCGGTGGTAGGCCTCGATCATCCGGACGGTGCCGGACTTGGACCGCATCACGATGGACTGGGTGGTGCAGCCGCCGCCGGAGTAGCGGACACCCTGGAGCAGGTCGCCGTCGGTGACACCCGTCGCGGAGAAGAAGACGTTCTCGCCGGAGACGAGGTCCTCGGTGTGCAGCACGCGGTCCAGGTCGTGGCCGGCGTCGATGGCCTTCTGGCGTTCGGCGTCGTCGGTGGGTGCGAGGACGGCCTGGATGGCGCCGCCCATGCAGCGGATGGCGGCGGCGGTGATGATGCCCTCCGGGGTGCCGCCGATGCCTGCGAGGAGATCGGTGCCGGAGTTGGGTCGACACGCGGAGATGGCGCCGGCGACGTCTCCGTCGGAGATCAGCCGGATGCGGGCACCCGCCTCGCGGACGTCGTCGATCAGCTTGGCGTGGCGGGGCCGGTCCAACACGCAGACGGTGAGGTCGCCGACGCTGGAATGCTTGACCTTCGCCACCTTGCGGATGTTCTCGCCGATCGGGGCGGTGATGTCGATGACGTCGACGGCGTCGGGTCCGACGGCGATCTTGTTCATGTAGAAGACGGCGGAGGGGTCGAACATCGCGCCGCGCTCGGCGACGGCGAGCACGGAGATGGCGTTGGGCATGCCCTTGGCCATCAGCGTGGTGCCGTCGACGGGGTCGACGGCGAAGTCGCAGTCGGGTCCGTCGCCGTTGCCGACCTCTTCGCCGTTGTAGAGCATCGGGGCGTTGTCCTTCTCGCCCTCGCCGATCACGACGATGCCGCGCATCGACACGGAGTTGACCAGCTCGCGCATGGCGTCGACGGCAGCCCCGTCGCCGCCCTCCTTGTCGCCACGGCCGACCCAGCGGCCCGCTGCCATCGCCCCCGCCTCGGTGACTCGCACCAATTCCAGGGCGAGGTTGCGATCCGGGGCTTCACGGCGCGATGGTGTCATGCGCAGATTCTCCCATTAGCGGCTCCGCGATTGGGAGCTGGGATACTGGCGGAGTGACCACACCCCAGGCGGCTCCGGAGCCGAAGCCAGCCAAGTCACGGCTCCTGCAGGACGGCCGCGACATGTTCTGGTCGATGGCACCGTTGGTGGTGGCCTGCATCGTGCTCGCCGGCATCCTCGGGATGTGTTCGTTCGCGCCCAACGGCCCAGGTCAGGGGCCTTTGCCGCCGTATGACACCCCGGCTGCCCTCAAGGCCGACGCCGAAGCGCTGAAGATTCCGATCCGGAACCCGCAGCTGCCCGACGGCTGGCGCGCCAACTCGGGCTCGCGCGGCAGCATCGATGGCGGCCGGACGGACGCGTCTGGCAAGCCGGCCAGGGCCGTGATCTCCCGCGTCGGGTTCTTGGCGCCGACGGGCATGTTCATCGAGCTGACGCAAAGCGACGCCGACGAGCAGAAGTTGGTGATGTCGATCAGCACCGACCTGGTGCCGACGGGCACGCAGGACGTCGACGGCGTGACGTGGATCGTCTACGAGGGCGGCGACGGCACGCGGCCGGTCTGGACGACGCGGCTCCCGGGGCCCACCGGCCCCGCGCAGATCGCGCTCGCCGGCGCCGCGGGTACCGCGGAGTACCGTACGCTGGCGGCGGCGACGCAGGCGCAGTCACCGCTGCCCGTCGGATAGCGGCACCAAGCGAGGAGCACACATGACGTCACGCAAGTCGGAGGCCGATCTCGCAGGCTGGTCAGCCGAACCGTTCACCGCCGCAGGCTTCACCCACGACGTGTACCGCAAGGGCGATGGCCCGGGCGTGGTCCTGATCCCCGAAATGCCCGGCCTGCATCCCGGGGTGCTCGCGCTGGGGAACCACTTGGTGGACAACGGTTTCACCGTCGCGGCGCCATCGCTGTTCGGCACGCCGATGGCACCCGCGGTCCGTCCGGGTGTCGTGCCCGTGATACTCAAGGGCTGCGTCACCAAGGAGTTCGCGGCCTTTGCCACGAACGCCGACCGGCCCGTCGCGCACTATCTTCGGGCCTTGGCGCGCGATCTCAACTCCAAGACGCCCGGCAAGGGTGTCGGTGTCATCGGCCAGTGCTTCACCGGTGGGTTCGCGCTCGCGGCGGCGGTCGACGAGAGCGTCCTGGCACCCGTGCTCAGCCAGCCGGGGCTGCCGCTGGCCCTGACGCCGAAGCAACGCCGCGACCCGGGCCTCTCGGAGGGCGAGCTCAAGATCATCGAGCGTCGCGCCGCCGAGGAGGGTCTGTGCGCGATGGGTCTTCGGTTCAGCGAGGACAAGATGTCGCCGGGTGAGCGATTCACGACGCTCAAGGCCCGCCTCGGCGATGCCTTCGAGGTCATCGAGATCGACTCGTCGAAGGGCAATCCCGACGGCTTCGGCAGGATGGCGCACTCGGTGCTCACCGACCAGCTACGCGAGGTCGAAGGCCACCCGGCTTACGAGGCGCGCAAGCGGGTCGTCGCATTCCTCACCGAACGGCTGTTCTAAGCGATCGTGCGGCCACGGCCGCAGGCATGGCTCATTTCCGCCGTGAGCGCGCCCGCAACGGGGTCTCGGAGGCCTAGCCCGCCGTGGTGGCTTCCTGCGCCCGGTGGCGCTTCTCGTCACGCTTGGCCCAGATGCGTTCCCTCGCCTTCGCGATGAGCCGGGCGATGGGGCCTGGTGCCTTCGGTTCGTCGTCCCCGTCTTCTGGGTCGTCGATCGGCACGCCCTTGAACACGGCGAGATAGACGCTGATCGTCGTGACGATGACGATCATCAACACCGGCCCGATGATGATCCCGAGGAACCCGAACATCGTGATGCCCGCGAACACGGCCAGCAGCATCAGCGCCGAGTCGAGGCGGGCCGCCCGCGGTATCAGGATCGGGCGCAGGACGTTGTCGATGTTGGTCACCACCAACACGTGCCACCCGATGACGAAGATGCCACCGAAGACGTTGCCGAACAAGATCATTCCGATGCCGAACGGGATGCTGACGATGCCGCCGCCCAGCGGAATCACCGACATCACCGTCAGCAGGATCGCGAAGATGAAGAAGCCCTCGTGGAACCCTGCGATGTAGATCGACACCGCCCCCGCCAGGCCCTGGGCCAGCGCGATCACGAACTGGCCGAACACCGCGCCGCGCACCATCGCACCCATCTTCTCCAGGTAGAGGTCGGTGACGTCCTCGCCGAGCGGATTGAGTTTGCGGATCAGGTTCTGCACGCCTTCGCGGTTGGACAGCAGCGAGATGAACACGTAGATGAACAGCACCGCCGCGGTGAGCCCGCCCGCCAACCCGCCAGCGGCGCCCTGCAGGAACGTCAGGCCGTACTCACCCGCGCGCTGGGCGACGGAGCTCATCTTCTCCTGCAGCAACTGCGGTGTCAGGTTGACGTCGCTGAGGAGCGGAACCTTGTCGAGAGCGTCGTTGGCGAACTTCAGCGCCTGGTCGCCGAGCGAGTTGAGGTCGGTCCTGGACACCCACGCCGAGACGCTGCGCACCATCGCGCTGATCTGCACCACCGCCAGCACGATGAGCAGTCCCAGCGGGACGATCACGGCGAAGATCGCCGCCAGGAGCGTGAACGTCACCGAGAGGCCGCGACTGAAACGCTTGAGGAACCAGTCGAAGAGGGGGTTGAACAGGTAGGTCACCACGCACGCGACGACGATGAGCATGAAGTAGCCGCGCAGGAAGTACGCGCCGAACGCCAGGGCGATGACGGTGGCGATGGCCAGGGCACGCTTCTGCGTTTGGGTGAACTCCGTTTTCATGGCCACGGCAATGATCCTGTCAGTAAGCGCCCTACTGCCCGGTGAGTTTGGTGACGTGTCCGATGATGTCGGGGTAGCGCTTCATGTGCGCTCCGCCGTTGAGGTCGAGCACTTCGCCGGTCAGCCACGGCGCCTTGGTCAGGAACAGTACGGCGTCGGCGACGTCCTCCGGGGTGCCGGCACGGCCCAGTGGGGTGTTCTCCACGTACTCCTCGACGACACCTGGCACCAGGGCGGCGCCCTCCGTGAGCGGGGTGTGCACGAACCCCGGTGCGACGGCGTTGACCCGAATGCCGCGGCGGGCCAGTTCCAATGCGGCGACCTGGGTCAGCATCGACAGCCCTGCCTTGGCCGAGCAGTAGGCGCTCATGCCGATGGCGGGCTGGCGGGCGTTGAGCGACGAGATCGACACCAGCGATCCGCCGTCGACGAGGTGGCGGCCCGCATACTTCGCGACCAGGAACGCTCCGGTGAGGCATACGTCGATGACCGAACGGAACTGCTCGGCGGGAAGGTCGACGATGAGGCCGATGGTCGAGAAACCTGCACAGCTGACCACCGCGTCGACCGGGGCTGACTTCTCGAAAAGCGTTGCGACGGAATCCTCGTCGGCGACGTCGACGAACTCGCCACGATGTGGTTCGCCGAGTTCGGCGGCGCGGTTCCTGGCACCTTCGAGGTTGACGTCGGCGACGACGACCCGGTAGCCGTCCGCGGCAAGGGCGCGCGCGGATGCCCACCCGATGCCCGATGCGCCGCCGACGACGATTGCGGTGTTCACTCGGCGGCCCCGCCCTGCTGTGGGGCCGCCCATTTCGTCGTGATGGCGCCCCATGGGTCGGCGTACCGATGCGTGGTCCCGTAGTAGGCCGATCGCCGCGTGAAGATCGCCTTGGTCAGTGGTGCGGCCACACGGAGCAGGTGTCTGCGTGCCCCGGCTTTGTTGGCCGTCTCGATCAACATTTCCGGCCACGAATGGTGTTGGTGGCGAAGGACTTTCTGAGCACGGGCGGTGTCCATCCAGTCGGTGGTGAACCAGTCGGCGTCGGCATCCGGGTTGCCCTTGAGCCCGGTTGGCAATCCGCCGACGAGGCCCATGGCGGCCGCCATCGCCGGAGCCACGTCGCCTTGGATGAGGCGGTGGGTGTCGTCGCCGCCGACGAGCAGGGTCTCGCCGACGGCATCGGCGGCGGTGGCCGCCGCGAAGGCCCGTGCGACGTCGCGCACGTCGACGGTCTGGATGCGGCCGTCGGTCGGGAGCAGGCCCTCGAAGTAGAGGTTGTCGAGTTTCATGTACGCCGCCGGATCGACGGTGAGTACGCCGCCGAGGCGGAGTATCACCCAATCCAGCGACGACGCGCGCACCAGCTGCTCGGCCGCCACCTTGTGTGCGCCGTACACGTCGCAGGGGTTGACCGGGGTGTCCGCGGTGAGCACCTCGGTGTGCGTGTGGGGGTTGCGGGAGCCGTAGACGGCGATGCTCGACGCCTGCACGAAGCGCGGTGGTGTCGCCTGTTTCTCGGCCGCCGCGAGCAGGGTGGCCGTCGCGTCCACGTTGACCTTCTCGGCCAGCGTCCGGCGCAGGTAGATGAACGGCGGGATGACCGCGGCCAGGTGGATGATCGCGGCAGGGGCGACGCCCGAGACCAGTTCGTCGACCGCGGCGGGGTCGGTCAGATCGGCGTAGAGGACCTCGACGCCGGCGGGCAGTACGCGCGCCGCCTTGCGGTTGGCGGGGACGTCGAGGTCGGTCGCGATCACGCGGCGACCGTCGGCGGCGAGTCGCTTCACGGTGGAGGAGCCCACCAGCCCGAAGGCGCCCGTCACGAGTACGGCGTCTGTCATCGATCTCCCTCGTTGAACTAGAACGTGTTCCAGGCATCATTGCGTAGGCGTGATGCCCTCACCAGTGCTGTCCGTCCTGGCGCAGCGGAACCCGATGTGGCTCATCCCGGTGTCGATCATCTGCGGCCTGCGCGCGGCGGGCCGGTAGCGCAGACAGTAGCTGTCCGCGCACAGGAACGATCCGCCCTTGACCACCTTGCGGCCGATCTGAAACTGGGGCTGGCTCGGGTCGTAACTGTCTGCGGCGCAGCATGACTGGACGGCCTTATCGTCGGCCCACCAGTCCGTGGTCCATTCCCACGCGTTGCCGGCCATGTCGTGCAGCCCGTAACCGTTGGCGGGGTGACTGCCCACCTCGTGGGTGGTGCCGTAGCCGGTGTCGGGCAGGTACGGGAACTCGCCGTGCCAGTAGTTGGCTAGGTTCTGGCCGGGTGTCTCGGGCTCGTCGCCCCAGGTGAAGGTCATTCCGTCGAGCCCGCCCCGCGCGGCGACCTCCCACTGCACCTCGGAGGGGAGCACCAGGCCCGCCCAGGCGGCGTAGGCGGCGGCATCGTCGTAGGCGACGTGCACGACGGGGTGCCGTTCGCGACCCCGCAGCGTCGACCGCGGGCCACGCGGATGGTTCCAGCAGGCGCCGGGAGTCCACGCCCACCACTGGTTCAGATGACGCAGATCGACGGGGCCCGAGGTGCGGCGGAACACCATCGATCCGGCCTGCAGGTTCTCCGCTGGCGCGCCGGGATAGTCGGCGGGGTCCGGTGGCCGCTCGGCGACCGTGACGTAACCGGTGGCCTCCACGAACGCGGCGAAGTCGGCGTTGGTCACCTGATGCTTCTGCATCCAGAAGCCTGCGACGTCGACCGTCCGCGTCGGTCCCTCTTCGGGATAGTGCGCATCGGAGCCGACGGTCGTCATCTGGGGTGGGATCCAGACCATGTCGGGAAGGGGGTCAGGCAAAGACGCTCACCCAGTCGCGTTTGATGCTGGCGACGGCCCAGCCCTTGGCCGCGGCCTCCGCCAATGCCTTCTCCGCGCCCGCGACGTAGTCGAATTCGCGTTCGGCGTCGTCGTGCAGGACCAGGAGCTGCAACGAGGGTGCCGAACCGGCCTGCGTGTACTCCAGCATCTGGATGTCACCGTTGGAGTTGCCCGCCGCGAAGATCGGTCGGCGGCCGACGCGTGCCCAGATTCGGACCGGCTTGATCGGACCGTCGTCGAGGAACTCGGGCTGCGCCGTGGTGGTCAGGGTGCCGTCCTGGTAGATCAGTCCCACCGAGCTACCGATGACTCGTTCTGGCGGGATGCCGTACATGCTGCCGGTGATGGGTCGCATGAAGTCCCGGCCGCCGCCGGAGACGATGTAGGTGGTGAAGCCGTTGGTCTCCAGGTAGCGCAGCAGTTCGACCATCGGTAGGTAGCCGCACGCACTGTACGGCCTGCCGAAGGTTGGGTGTTGGGCCTCGGCGTAGAACTCCTTCACCCGCGCTGCGTGGTCCTCGACGCTGATGGCGACGTTCGCCGAGAGGATGCCCGCGGCAAGCACTTTCACCATCGAGTCATCGCCCTGATAGTGCTTGGTCACTGCATCGCCGAACCATGCCAGATCGCCGTCGAGGGCCGCCAGATAGGGCTGGACCTCTGCCAACGTCGGGTCGGCCGCCGCCTGGGCGGCCATCCTGCGGATGAGGAAGTCGAGTTGCACGTAGGCCGGCTTCTCGCACCACAGGGTCCCGTCGTTGTCGAAGACGGCGACCCTCTCCTCCGGGGCGACGAAGTCCGGACCCTTGTCGGTCACCCGAGAGACGAAGTCGACGATCGCCGACTTGGTCGCCCCGTCGTTCCACGAGTCGAGCATCAATCGGCTGCCAGGAAGTCTTCGAGCTTCTTGACGATCTGGTCGACGCTGAAGCTGGCCGGTGGGTGCCGTGGTGGGAACTCCTTGAACGTGTCGAGGAACGCCGACGCCATCGCCGTCGCGTAGAAGACGAAGAAGTCGTGTCGCAGGAACCACTCGTAGTAGGTGTTCGAGGTGATGTCCGCGTACTCGAACGGATCTGTGCGCAGGTTGAACAGCTTCGGTACCCGTAGTTCGGTGAACGGCTCGGCCCAGGTCCGCAGTGTGCCCTGGCAGCGTTGCTCGGCGAACACGATCTTCCAGTTCTCGAAGCGCAGCGCGACCAGCTGAGCATCGTCGTTGAAGTAGAAGAAGCCGCGTCGCGGACTGTGTTCGGCCTCGCCAAGCAGGTACGGCAGCAGGTTGAACCCGTCGATGTGGACCTTGTACTCCAGCTCACTTCCGGCGGAACCGACCTTGTAGCCCTTCTTGAGCTTGTCGCTGACGTCGGGGTCGCCTGCTGCGGCGAGTAGCGTCGGCAGCCAGTCGTGGTGCTGAACGATGTCGTTGGAAACGCTGCCCGCCTTGATCCTTCCTGGCCAGCGGATCAATTCGGGCACGCGGTAGGCGCCCTCCCAGTTGGTGTTCTTCTCGCTGCGGAACGGAGTCGTTCCCGCGTCGGGCCACGAATTGCGGTGCGGGCCATTGTCGGTGGAGTACAGCACGATCGTGTCGTCGGCGATGCCGAGATCGTCGAGCACGTCGAGCACCTGGCCCACGTTCTTGTCGTGGTCGATCATCGCGTCGTGGTACTCGGATTGCCACATGCCGGCCTGGCCCTTGCTGCCCGGCTTCAGGTGGGTGTAGAGGTGCATGTGGGTGAAGTTGCACCAGACGAAGAACGGCGTGTCGGCTTCGTGCTGCCGAGTGATGTATTCGACGGTGCGGTCGGCGATGTCGTCGTCGATGGTCTCCATGCGCTTGGCGGTCAACGGGCCGGTGTCGGTGATGGTCTGCTTGCCGACGGGTCCGAACTTCTCGTCGTCGGGCTCGGTGGAATCCTCGGCCAACGCCTTGCAGTCCAGGACGCCGCGGGGCAGCGCCAACTCGTAGAGCCGCGGGAACATGTCCTTGTGCGGGTAGTCGAACTGCTCGGGTTCCTCCTCGGCGTTGAGGTGATACAGATTGCCGTAGAACTCGTCGAAGCCGTGCACCGTGGGCAGGTACTTGTTCAGGTCGCCAAAGTGGTTCTTGCCGAACTGGCCGGTGGCGTAGCCGAGCGGCTTGAGCAGCTCGGCGATGGTGGGATCCTCGGCGGCCCAACCGATGTCGACGCCAGGGACGCCGACCTTGCTCATGCCGGTGCGGTAGACGCTTTGGCCACTGATGAACGCCGCCCGGCCCGCGGTACAGCTTTGCTCACCGTAGGAATCGGTGAAGCGCATGCCCTCGGCCGCGATGCGGTCGATGTTGGGCGTGCGATAGCCCATCAAACCATCGCTGTAGCAGCTCAGATTGCTGATGCCGATGTCGTCGCCCCAGATCACCAGGATGTTGGGTTTCCCGTTGGGCATGCCGAACTCCCTTGCTCCGGGGTGGACGGAACCACCGGTGAGGGCAAGGGTATTCGCGTACTGACGCGGGCGTCAGGGCTTGGTCGAATTACCTCGTGCTCACGCGAGCGCGACCACGGGCAGGTCCGATGTCTTGCCCGCTGCCTTCATCTGCGCGAACAGGTCGGTGTAGTACGAAAGGCACTGCGCCATTGCGGCCTCGGTGGTGAACAGCGGCCGGTAGCCGAGATCGCGTTCGGCCTTGGCGATCGAGAAGTAGTTGTCGAGGTAGATGCGTTCCACGGCAAGCGGTTCCAGCAACGGCTTGGGCACGCCGATCCGGAAGTGGAGCCACTGCCACACCGTCATCA
>NZ_JBEVLO010000130.1:0-8896 GCF_040509115.1 Mycobacterium sp.
CCTCGTCGGGGTACTTGGTGCCGCGCGCCTGGGCCAGCGCCAACCCCACCAAGTAGTTGGCGGCGATCTGCGCCAGGAACGTCTTGGTCGACGCGACGCCGATCTCCGGCCCGGCGCGGGTGTAGAGCACGGCATCACACTCGCGGGGGATCTGACTGCCGTTGGTGTTGCAGATCGCCAGCACCTTGGCCTTCTGTTCCTTGGCGTGGCGCACGGCCTCGAGGGTGTCGGCGGTCTCGCCGGACTGCGAGATGGCGATCACCAGCGTGCTGCGGTCCAGCACGGGATCGCGGTAGCGGAACTCGCTGGCGAGCTCGACCTCGACCGGCAGCCGGGTCCAGTGCTCGATGGCGTACTTCGCCAGCATCCCCGAGTGGTACGCCGTGCCGCAGGCGACGATGAACACCTTGTCGATCTCGCGGAGCTCCTGATCGCTCAGGCGCTGCTCGTCGAGCACGATGCGGCCGTCGGCGAAGTGCCCGAGGAGCGTGTCGGCGACCGCGGCGGGCTGCTCGGCGATCTCCTTGAGCATGAAGTACTCGTAGCCGCCCTTCTCGGCGGCGGACAGGTCCCAGTCGATGTGAAACGGCCGAGAAGGGACGTCCTCGTTGCCGTGGAAGTCGGTGATCCGATAGCCGTCGGCGGTGATCACGACGGCCTGGTCCTGACCCAGCTCGACGGCTTCGCGGGTGTGCTCGATGAAGGCCGCGACGTCGGACCCCAGGAACATCTCACCGTCGCCGACGCCCACCACCAGCGGAGTGGAGCGGCGCGCCGCGACGATGGTGCCCGGGTCGTCCGCGCTGGCGAACACCAGCGTGAAGTGGCCCTCTAGGCGTGGCAGCACCGTCATCACCGAGCCTACGAAGTCACCGGCCGTGGGTCCGTGGTGGTACTGCCAGGACACCAGGTGCACCGCGACCTCGGTGTCGGTGTCGCTCGCGAACTCGACGCCCGCGGACTCCAGCTCGGCGCGCAGCGCGGCGAAGTTCTCGATGATCCCGTTGTGGACGACGGCGATCTTGCCCGCCGCATCACGATGCGGATGGGCGTTGCGGTCGGTGGGCCTGCCGTGGGTGGCCCATCGGGTGTGGCCCATTCCGGTGCTGCCGATCAGCCCCTCGGAGTCGGCTTCGGCGAGGGCGGCCTCCAGGTTGGCCAACCTGCCCGCCCGGCGTCGTACTGCCATTCCGCCCGCGCCGTCGAGCAATGCCACGCCGGCGGAGTCGTAACCTCGGTACTCCATCCGGCGCAGGGCGTCGACCACGATGCCGCGGGCTGGACGCTTCCCGACGTAGCCGACGATTCCGCACATGGCTCACTAGGGTAGTGCAGCCCGCGGTTTCCGCTCTTCGCGTGCACGCGAGCAGCCCCATTGCCCAGCTCTGCGCTACGGTCATCGGGTGGCTAGCACGAAGAAGCTCTTCGCTGCACTGACCCGTCGGGGTCCGCATCGCGTTCTCCGCGGCGACCTGGCCTTCGCCGGTTTGCCGGGGATCGTGTACACCCCCGAATCGGGGATGAACCTGCCGGGTGTGGCGTTCGGCCACGACTGGCTGGCCGCCGCCGACCGCTATGCCGGCACGCTCGAGCACCTGGCGTCGTGGGGCATCGTCGCGGCCGCGCCCGCCACCGAGACCGGGATCTCGCCGTCGGTGCTGAATCTGGCATACGACCTGGGTACGACCATCGACATCATCACCGGCGTGCGGTTGGGGCCGGGCAAGATCAGCGTGCACCCCACGAAGCTGGGCGTCGCTGGCCACGGTTTCGGCGGTTCTGCCGCGGTTTTCGCCGCCGCAGGCATGGCCGACAGGCTCAAGACCGCGGTGGCGCTGTTCCCGACCGTCAGTGCACCGCGCGCCGAACAACCTGCGGCGACGCTGCGGGTACCTGGTTTGATCCTCGCCGACCCCGGCGATCCCATGTCGCTGCGCTCCAACGCCGTCGAGTTGGCCCGGGCCTGGAAGCCTGCGACGCTGCGGGACGTGAGCAAGGTAACGGCCGGCGGCCTCGTCGAAGGCCGCCGACTGGCTCGCGCCCTGAAGCTTCCCGGCGCCGACAAGGGCACGCAGAAGACGGTCCGTGCCTTGCTCACCGGCTATCTGTTGCACGTGCTCGCCGGGGACAAGACCTACCGCGACTTCGCCGACCCGGACGTGGCGCTGCCCAAGGCAGAGGTGCTCGATCCGTTCTCCGGCGACCCGCTCGAGCTGGAGAACAAGGTCGTCGCCCTGCTCAAGCCCTAGGCGGCAGTCCTGACCGGCTGGCACCGGAGGACCTGGGCGCGCTAGCAGCCGTCGTCGCCTACCCGATACCCCAACCAACTGGTTGGGAGTGGTATAACTCCGGGATGCGCACCGGAATCTTCCTGAGCTATGCGAGCGGCTTCCGCGAGGCGGCCGACCAGGTCGTCGAACTGGAGAAGTGCGGTGTCGACATCGCCCTGGTGGCGGAGGCGTACTCGTACGACGCGATCAGCCAACTGGGCTACCTCGCCGCCAAGACCTCGACCATGGAGCTGGGCTCCGGCATCGTCCCGATCTACACCCGCACACCGTCGCTTCTTGCGATGACCGCCGCGGGCGTCGACTACGTCTCCGACGGCAGGTTCCGGCTCGGCATCGGCACCTCGGGACCGCAGGTGGTGGAGGGGTTCCACGGCATCCCGTTCGACGCGCCACTGGGCCGCACCCGCGAGGTCGTCGAGATCTGCCGCCAGGTATGGCGCCGTGAGAAGGTGTCCTACGAGGGCAAGTACTACCAGGTCCCGCTGCCCGCGGACCGGGGCACTGGGCTCGGCAAGCCGCTGAAGCTGATCAATCACCCAGTGCGCGAACGCATTCCGATCGCGATCGCAGCGCTGGGACCCAAGAACGTCGAGCTCACCGCCGAGATCGCCGAGGGCTGGCAACCGTTGTTCTACTACCCCGAGAAGGCCGACGACGTCTGGGGTGACGCCCTGCGCGCTGGCGCCGCCAAGCGCGACCCGGAGCTCGGCCCGCTGGACGTGATGGTCTCGGCCAGCCTGGCCATCGGCGACGACGTCGAGGAGCGGCTGGCATGGGCGAAACCCCAACTCGCGCTGTACATCGGCGGCATGGGCGCCCGCGGCAAGAACTTCTACCACAACCTGGCCACCCGCTACGGCTACGGCGAGGTCGCCGACCGCATCCAGGATCTCTTCCTTTCGGGCAACAAGGCCGAGGCGATCGCCGCGGTGCCCGACGACCTCGTCCGCAACGTGTCACTCGTTGGGCCCGCCAGTTTCGTCAAGGAGCGCTTGGCCGCCTACGCCGAGGCCGGAGTCACCACGATGCTGGTGCACCCGCTGTCCGGTGACGAACGCGAAACGGTGCGCTTCTGCGAGGAACTCGTCGGACTGGCGAACTGAACTAACCCAGCAGCGTTCCTCCGTCGACCGTCACGACGACGCCGGTGCCGAACGTCTGCTCCATGCAGTACACGTAGGCCCGCGCCACGTCCTCGACCTCACCGATCCGGCCGAGGGGAAGCTCGTCGGCCGTCGCGTCGAACATCGCCTGGCGCTGCTCGGCGGCGAACGAGTCCCACAGCGGCGTCCGCACCACGCCGGGGGCCACGGCGTTGACGCGGATCGGCGCGAGTTCGACGGCCAACGCGGTCATCGCGGCGTTCATGGCACCGCAGACGCTGACGGGCAGGACGCCGAACTTGGGCTGATGCGCCGCGGTCCCCGTGGTCAGCGTGATGGATCCACCCGTCCTGATGCGTGGGGCGAACGCCCGCACCGCGTTGAGCGCGCCGATGAAGCGCGTGGCGAAGAAGTCGGAGATCACCTCGCCGCTCAGCTCGGCCAACGTGCCGAGGACCAGTGAGTCCCCCGCGGTGTACACCAGGTGGTCGATCTCGCCGACCTCACCTGCAAACCGCTCGAGCGCCGCCGGGTCGGCGAAGTCGACGGCGAATCCGCTTGCGCCATCGGTCAACTCCGCCAGGGCGCGATCGACGCTGGATTGCTTTCGTGACGCGACGATGGGGATGGCGCCACGCTCGGCGGCCGCGGCGGCGACGCCAAGACCGATGCCAGAGGTGCCGCCGATGACCAGGACTGTCGTGTTCTTCAAACTCATGACTCCACGTTCCGCGCGCCCGTCCCGTCCGTCCAAGACCCTTTTCGTCGTCGAGCGATACCCTCGGGGTATGGCCAGCCCCGATCTCGACATGCGCAAGCTGCGTTACTTCGTGGCCGTCGCCGAGGAGCTGAACTTCGGGCGGGCGGCCAAGCGCCTTCACATCGCCCAACCCGTGCTGTCCCGCCAGATCCGGGCCCTCGAGGACGAGCTCGGCGCGCACCTGTTCGCACGGGACTCACGGGGCACCACGCTGACCGCGCCAGGCCTTCAACTGCTCGAAGACGCTCGCTTCCTGATCGCCGAGTCGAAGGCATTGCGCGAGAGACTCTTTCAGGCATCGACGCCGTTGGTCACCGTGTCCGTTGGAGTACTTCCCGGATTGTTGGCCACGGCGGCGGTCCGGATGTTCGAGGCGGCCGATCCCCATCGGCGGGCCGAGGTGACCGCGATCATGTGGAATGACCAGGTCAATGCCGTGCACCGCGGCGATGCCGACGTCGTGTATGCGCGGGAACCGGTCGACTCCGCCGGCTTGGGCACCGCTGCGCTGTTGGAGGAACCGCGGGATGCGCTGATCTCGGCAGCCGACCCGTTGGCGGCGAGAACGACACTGACCCTGAGTGACCTGGCGTCGCGACGACTCCTTCAACCGCCGGGCACGGTGCCCGAATGGTATGCGGTCGCCGACGCCGAACAACGACGCGCCTCCTCCCGCAAGACGGTCTCCACCGTCGAAGAGAAGTTGGAAGGTGTAGCGGCGCAACAGGGTTTCGCGATCCTGCCGCGGTCCACCACGAAGTTCTACCGGCGCCCCGACGTGCGGGTGATCCCGATCGAAGACGTGGGGCCCAGCCGCGTCACGCTGATCTGGAATGCCGAGGTCGCCGACGCCGTGCGCGACGAGTTCGTCACCGCGGCGCTGGCGTGCCGCGACCAGACGATCTGATCGACGCCCGATCCGGCTTCGGCCACGAGGCAAGATGGTTGCGTGCCTAGCCTGTTTCCCCCGGCCATGCCCGCAGGCGCGCTCTCAGCGGCGCCCCAACCCACGATCGCGGTCCAAGGCATCGCGCTGCTGCGACCGTGGATTCTCGACGATGCCGCCGCCGTCGTCGAGGCGTTCGACGATCCGGCGATCAGGCGATGGCACGTGGCACGCGCTGATTCGATCGATGAGGCGCTCGAGCTGATTGCACGCTGGCAGAGTGGTTGGGCGAAGGAGTCCGAGTGCAACTGGGCGGTCGTCGACCCGGACGACGAAGTCCTGCTGGGCCGCATCGCACTCAAGGGGTTGAATCTGCTCGACGCGACGGCTGAGGTCGCCTACTGGATGTGCCCGACGTCGCGGGGCCGAGGCGTGTGCACCCAGGCCGTCGTCACGTTGTCCCAGTGGGCTTTCCGATGCGCAGGCTTCCATCGACTGGAACTGGATCATTCCACCAGCAACCCCGCGTCCTGCCGGGTGGCCGTGAAGTCCGGGTTCCGAGCGGAGGGTATTCGGCGCGGTGCGGCATTGCATGCCGACGGCTGGCACGACATGCACGTTCATGCCCGTCTGAGCGACGACGACGCACGTCCCGAAACCTAGCCACGGGGCTCAGCTGCTCGTGGCATGCACGTTGCATCCGGCGCGGGCTACTCCCCCACCTGCGGCAGCTCGTCTGCGGCAATCTCGCACGGCGTCGGCTCCGCGGGCCCTGCGAGACCTTCCGCGACGATCGGCGAGTCAGGCGGCGGTGGCTCTACGGGTGGCGGCGGGACTACGGTCGTCGCGGGTTCGGGGGTCGTCGCGGGTTCGGGGTCGGGTTCGGGTTCAGGTGCGGGTTCGCCGTCGGCCTGCGGGTCCGCACTCTGGTCGTCACAGGCCGCGTCGTGGGCCACCTCCTCCTCGGTTGGCGCGCCGTCCTCGGCTGGCGTGCCGTCCTCATCGGTGAGCTCGGCCCCCGGATCGACGACGTCGGGACCATCGGTCAGTTCCTCCAGCGCCGCGGGTTCCACGGCCGCGGCATCGGCCGATCCGAACAGCGACCCGATCAGGTCGGCCAACTGCTGACCGAATCCCGCGAGCCCGCCGAACGACGACGGCGCACCGCCCACCTCACCCATGGGCGGCGAGGCCAACCCTGGACTGGTCGGCGCGCCCGCGGGCTCGGCCGGTGGCGGCCACGCGGATGCGCTGGGCGCGGGCGCCATCCAATCGGCAGGCGCCGGTGCGCCTCCGGCGGGTACCACGGCGGCAGGTACCACGGCAGGTACCGCGGCGGCAGCCGGGGACACCGCGGCCACCGAAGCAGGCCCCGGCCACACCGACGCCGCGGCCTCCGAGGTGCCTGCCGACTGAGTGACGGCGGCGAATTCGGGGCGCGGACCAAATTCGCCAGGGACCTCGAACACGACGGGAGCGCCGGTGGACACCGCCGCAATCGCGGTGTCGTACGCCGTGCCGATCGACGCGATCGTCGAGCGCATGGCGCCCACCCATTCCGATCCAATGTCGTTGTGCACGAAGGGTTTCACCTGGAGGTCGACGAGCTCACTGGCCGCAGCCAGATCACCCGCACCGGTGGTCACCGTCCTGGCCGCGGTGAGCCACTCGGCGCGTTGCGCCTGATGCCTGGCGTCGATGCCCTGCACCGTGTCGACCTTCGCGTCGACCGCACGCCAGAGCTCATCCCGTAGCGACCCCAATGCATCGGCAACCCGTCTGACCGCGCCGCTGACCTCGTTGCCGGACCTACCACTGCGCCAGGCGAATTCACCAGCTGACGTCGCGCCTCGACCGCTCCACGCCCTGGCCAACTGGGCCTCGAGGTCGACGTGCATGCGTGCGGCGGCCTCAGCCTCGCCCGCCGCTGCCGCGAACGACGCGCTGTCGGCGTGCAGCGCGGGCAGGTCGAGGCCGTCCTCACTGCCATACCAATCGCGTAGCTGTCCGGCGCGCGCCGTGAGGTCCTGGTGTCGGTAACCGAGCCGATGACACGCCACGACGTACTCCTCGACCACCTCGACGGCGTGGCTGCCCTCCGCCAGCCGCGCAGCGGTGTCGTACTCGCTGCCGTCCATCACGCCAACCGCGCGGCGGCACGGGCCTCGACATCGGCATAGTGAGCGGCAGAGACCCTGATTGCGGAGGCAATCTCACGCAACGCGCGAGACCAGGTCTGCAGCTGTGCGACGACCTCGCCGACGGCCTGTCGCAGCGAGTCGCCGCGCGGTGCGTACTCGCGACCTGCGGCGGCACCGTCGAAGCGAAGCCGGGTCAGATGGGTTCGCGCCACCTCGTCGACGGAATCGGCGACCTCGTCATAGCGACGGGCGACCAGTAGCAGCGCGCCCACGTCGACGCGCGCGGATTCGGTTTCTCCCATGCCGGTTACGACGCAGAGCGGGCCGATCCGGTTCCACGCCTCAGCGTTGTTCGCTGACCGACTCGGCGACGCGTGACGCCAACTGTCGGGCGGTGTTCTCGTCGGCCGCCTCCACCATGACCCGGACCACCTGCTCGGTTCCCGACGGCCGCAACAGAATTCGTCCCGTGTCGCCGAGCTCGGCCTCGGCCTGCGCAACGGCGGAGATCACCGAGGGAGCCTCGGCCACAGTGGCCTTGTCAGCCACTTCGACGTTGATCAACACCTGCGGCAGCGTCTTCATCGGTGCGGCCAGGGCCGCGAGAGTCGACCGCGTCTGCGCCATGCGCGCCATCACCCGCAACCCGGTGGCGATCCCATCACCGGTGGTGCCCAGTGAGGGCATCACGATGTGGCCGGACTGCTCGCCGCCCAGTGAGTAATCGCCCGAACGCAGTTCCTCAAGGACGTAGCGGTCGCCGACGGCGGTGGTCAGCACCTCGATGCCCGCACCGCGCATCGCTAGGTGCAGGCCGAGATTGCTCATCACGGTGGCCACCAGCGTGTTCGATGCCAGCTCACCTGCCTCGTGCATGGCCAGCGCGAGGATCACCATGATGGCGTCGCCGTCCACGATCTGCCCCGTCGCGTCGACCGCAAGGCAGCGGTCCGCGTCGCCGTCGTGCGCCAGGCCCAGGTCGGCACCGTGGGTCAGCACGGCCTGCTGGACGACGTCCATGTGCGTGGATCCGCACCCGTCGTTGATGTTGAGCCCGTTGGGTTCCGCGTTGATCGCGATGACATTGGCGCCCGCAGCGCGGTAAGCCAGCGGCGCGGCGGTCGACGCGGCGCCGTGCGCGCAATCCACCACCACGGTCAGCCCGTCGAGCGGATCGGGGGCCGCCGTGGCGACGTGCGCCAAGTAGCGTCCGAGAGCATCCTCGGCGTCGACGACGCGGCCGATGTCCGCGCCGACCGGTCGCGTGCCAGGACCCGAACTGACGAGGTCCTCGATGCGGTCTTCGGCGTCGTCGTCGAGCTTGTGCCCACCGGTGCCGAAGATCTTGATGCCGTTGTCGGGCATCGGATTGTGCGATGCGGAGATCATCACACCGAATTCGGCACGGTAGGCACCGGTCAGGTACGCGACGGCGGGCGTCGGCAGAACACCGACGCGTAGCGCGTCCACGCCCTCACTGGTGATGCCCGCGATGACGGCTGCTTCGAGCATCTCGCCGCTGGCCCGTGGGTCGCGTCCGACGACGGCGACCCGGCGGGCCTGGGTCCCGGACCCAAGCCGTCGGGCGGCGGCAGACCCCAGCGCCACCGCCAACTCGGCGGTCAACTCGCGATTGGCGACGCCACGGACTCCGTCGGTGCCGAACAGCCGGCCCATACTCCTCCTAGATACACCGCGAGCAGTGCGTGGCCGGG
>NZ_JBEVLO010000131.1:0-2936 GCF_040509115.1 Mycobacterium sp.
CGCGTGACCACGCCTCCGCAACACCCCGCCACTGGGCCGCAAGACCCATCACCGACCAATTTCGCTGCCGGACAGCATTACCCCGGCGCGCCGTATGACAGTGGTTCCCACAGTTCGTACGGCTGGCACGACCCCAACACCGACACGGCCCCGATACGTACCGACGCTGGCGAGACGGCAAACCGCTACGGCGCAGCGCCATTGCCTCTCCGTGACAACAAGCGGGGTCACCGCGGCGCCCTGATCATCGCGGCCGCCGCCCTCACCGCCGTCAGCGGGGGAGTCGGAGCTCTCACGGCAGTGACCGTTCAGCAGGCACGTGAACCCATTCCTGCCGCGACGCAATCGACCGCGGCACGGCCATCCGTCACTCAGCCGGTCGCCACGGTCCCTGCGGGATCGGTCGAGCAGGTCGCGGCCAAGGTGATGCCGAGCGTCGTCAAGTTGACCGTCGAGACCGGAGATCACGGGGGCGAGGGATCCGGCATCGTCTTGAGCCCAGACGGCCTCATCCTGACCAACAACCACGTCGTGGCGGCCGCATCGACAGACGGGGACAGCGGCGCACAGCCAGCTGCCCTTGGGGCGAGTGACACCACCAAGAGCGTGACGTTCTCCGATGGCCGAACGGTGCCCTTCACCGTCGTCGGCACCGACCCAACGGGTGACCTGGCCGTCGTTCGCGCCGAAGGTGTTTCGGGTCTGACGCCGATTGCGATCGGCTCGTCCAAGGACGTGACGGTCGGCGAACCCGTCGTCGCGATCGGATCCCCGCTCGGACTGCAAGGCACGGTGACCGCCGGCATCGTCAGTGCTCTCAACCGCCCGGTAGCCGCGGGAGACGGGCCGGGGAGCGACGTCTCGGTGCTCGACGCACTGCAGACCGACGCGGCCATCAATCCAGGCAATTCCGGCGGCGCGTTGGTGAACATGAAGGGCGAGCTCATCGGAGTCAATTCAGCGATTGCGAGCATGAGTGCATCGGAGGCCGGTTCTAGTGGCGGCCAGTCGGGTTCGATAGGGCTGGGCTTCGCCATTCCGTCTGATCAGGCGAAGCGGATCGCCGACCAACTCATCTCCACTGGGACGGCCACCCATGGTTCGTTGGGCGTGCAAATGGCCGACGACGGCAACAGCAGCGATACCGGCGCTGCGATCGCCCAGGTCGTGGCGGAAGGTCCCGCCGCCGCAGCCGGTGTACCCAACGGTGCGGTGATCACCAAGGTCGACGACCAGATCATCGACGGACCGGAGGCGTTAGTGGCGGCCATCCGATCGAAGGCGCCGGGCGACAGCGTCGCAGTGACCTACCTCGACGCTTCCGGTGCGTCCCAGACCGCCCACGTGACGCTCGGCAAGGCCTGAGCGGCCGCGCGCGACGGCTAGCCGAAGCGGGTCTTGAGTGCGTCCAGCATCCTGACTGCTTCCGCGATGCGCCCTTGGACCACGACGAGCCGTTCCGGCGGATCGACGTCGCCTGCCGCTTCGCAACGCGCTCGCCAGTGGGCTTCGGCCTTCGCGACCTTCTTGCGCATCGCGGCGACCTCGCCGCGCAGCAGTGTGATGAAGAGCGAAGCTTGGACCCGCTCGGCGGGCTGAGTCAACGGCGTCACCTGGGCCGGTTCGGCGTCGGGTGAGGACCCACTCTTACTCATTGCACCGTGCCACTAGCCCGACCACCCCCGGGCATGGTCCGTGCGCCAGCCAACGGCGAGCCGGTCGGGCACGTCAGACAGCGTCATGATTCCCCTCGAATCGGACTCTCTGGTGCGATAGCTTGTCCGGTCCACACCACGCACGCCCAGCGGTTCACCTGTTGGAACGAACCTGTTCACGACGCGTTCAGGGGTCCATGTTGCGGTGGGGTGTCTGCGCCTTATTGTCGGGCCCATGCGTACCGTCTTCCACGAGCAGCTCGACTCGCTGATCGAAACCCTCAGCAGTATGTGCGGCCTGGCTGGGCTTGCCATGGAGCGAGCCACCCAGGCACTGCTGCAAGCGGACTTGGTCGTGGCCGAGCAGGTGATCACCGATCACGACAGCCTGACGCGGATGCAGGCCGAAGCGGAGGCGGCGTCGTTCGGCCTGCTGGCCCTGCAGGCTCCGGTGGCGGGCGACCTGCGCATCGTCGTCGGTTCGATGCAGAACGTGGCCGATGCCGAGCGGATGGGCGGTCTGGCCCTGCACGTCGCCAAGATCGCCCGCCGCCGACACCCCGTTCCCGCCTTGCCGGAGGAAGTCAACGGTTACTTCGCCGAGATGGGTCGCATCGCCGTCGATCTCGGCAATAGCGCCAGGGAAGTCGTGCTGTCCCTCGATCGCGACCAAGCCGCCCAGATCAGTCGCGATGACCAGGTCATGGACGAAATCCACCGACACCTGTTCACCGTCCTGATGGACAAGGACTGGCCCCACGGCGTCGCCGCCGCCGTGGACATCACCCTGCTGGGCAGGTTCTACGAGCGGTTCGCAGACCACGCCGTGGAGATCGGGCGGCGGGTGGTCTTTCAGGCGACGGGACAGCTACCGCCGTCCTGAAACGCCGATCGGCGCTTCCGGTGTGAGCCTGGGCTGCTAGGACATCACGCCTAGGAGTCGAGCGCCTGCTCGATGCGCTCCACCTTCGCGGTCAACTGACCGGTGAACCCAGGCCGGATGTCGGCCTTGAGCACCAGGCTCACTCGCGGTGCCGCCGCGGCAACGGCCTCGACGGCGCGCTTCACCACCGCCATGACGTCGTCCCATTCGCCCTCGATGTTGGTGAACATCGCGTTGGTCTCGTTGGGTAGGCCGGACTCCCGCACCACCCGTACCGCTTCGGCCACGGCAGCACTGACACCGCCGGACTCGTCACCGCCGGACGGGCTCACACTGAACGCCACGATCATGGCGCCAGCCTGGCATACGACCGATGGCGCTGCGCACTGCCCCCCAAC
>NZ_JBEVLO010000132.1:0-9007 GCF_040509115.1 Mycobacterium sp.
AGCGCGATCACGATCAGCGCGGGGATGTAGTTGCCGTACGCGGACCCCACCTGGGTGCCCTGACGCACCATCTCCAGGAACGTGATCTGGTAGCCGATCGCCGTGTCCTTGAGTACCACCACCATCTGCGAGATGAGGACCGGCAACATCGACGTGATGGCCTGCGGCAGCATGATCGACCGCATGGTCTGACCCCAGGTCAGGCCGAGCGCCGACGCCGCCTCGTGCTGACCGCGCGGCAGCGCGTGCACGCCGGCCCGGACGATCTCGGCGATCACCGCCCCGTTGTACAGCGTGAGCCCGGTGATCACCCCGGCAAGCGCAAGGTGCTTCGACGGGAAGAGGTCGTACGTCGCGTACACGAAGTACGCGAATATCATCATGATCAGCACCGGCACGGCGCGGAAGAACTCGACGATCACCGAGCACGTCCAGCGGATCCCGTTACGCGTCGACAGCCGCCCGACGCCGAGCGCAAACCCCAGCAGCAGGGCCAGCACGATCGACACCACCGCCGCGGTCAGCGTCCCCTGAACGCCGGGGAGCACGTAGGTGACCCAGAGGTTGGACGTCAGGAACGGTTCCCACTTGGCCGCGGTCAGCTGACCCTTGGCCTCGAGCTGTGAGTAGACGATCCAGGCCACCACCAGGATGACGACGACCGTCACACCGTTGAAGATCCGGTTTCGGGCCCGAGCGCGCGGCCCTGGGGCGTCGAACAGAACCGACCCGCTCATGACCATCCGTTCTTCGCGCAAGCGCTCATCGTGTCTGTCTGTTCTTCGCGCAAGCGCTCATCACCGAGCCACCGCCATCCTCTTGCCCAAATAGCCGAACAACAGTCCGAGCGGCAGGGTCAGGATGACGAACCCCAACGCGAAGATGCTGCCGACGACCGTCAGGGCGGCCGTGTTCTCGATCATCTCCTTCATCAACAGCGCTGCCTCGGCGACACCGATCGCCGATGCGATCGTGGTGTTCTTCGTCAACGCGATCAACACGGAACCCAGCGGAATGAGCACCGCCCGAAAAGCTTGCGGCAACAAAATGATTCGCAGGTTCTGCCCGAACGTCAGGCCCAACGCCCGGGCCGCCTCGCCCTGCCCGAGGGGCACCGTGTTGACACCGGAGCGCACCGTTTCACACACGAACGCCGCGGTGTAGACGGTCAAGCCGAGCACCGCCAACCTGAAGTTGCTGTCCTCGATCGACGTGGTCGACTGCGAATCCACGAGAGTGATGCCCAACGTCTGGGACAGACCGAACGAACAGAACAGGATGATCAGAGTCAGCGGAGTGTTGCGGATCACGTTGACGTATGCGGTGCCCAACCAGTTGAGCATCGGCACCGGTGACAACCGCATCGCGGCCAGCAAGGTACCGAGGATCAACGCACCGACGGCAGAGAGCACCGTCAACTGAATCGTGGTCCAGAACGCCTCGAAGATGCGGCCGGAATACTCGGAGAAGATCTCCACGTGGGCTCCGCTGACTCCCGATCAGTCGATTTACTTGTCCACCAGGGCGGGCGGCGCCGGCGTTGCGATTCCCGCCGGACCGAGATTCTTCTCGAACGCGGCTGCCCACGCGCCGTCGGACTCCATCTTCTCGATGGCTGCCGCGATCTTGCCCTGGAGTTCCGTGTCGTCCTTCTTGAGGCCGATGCCGTAGTTCTCCTCCGAGAACGTCTCACCGACGATCTTGAACGAGCCCGGGCTCTGGGCGGCGTAGCCCGCCAGGATCACCTCATCGGTGGTCACCGCGTCGATCGCCCCGTTCTTCAGGGCTTCGATGCAAGCCGAGTACGTGTCGTACTGCTGCAGCTGCACGGTGGGGAACTCGTCCTTGATCTTCTGCGCAGGAGTGGAACCAGACACCGAGCACAGCTTCTTGTTGTTGGCCAGCGAATCCTTGCCGGTGATGTCGGTGTTGTCGGCCTTCACCAGCAAGCTCTGGCCCGTCACCAGGTACGGGCCGACGAAGGCGATCTTCTCCTTGCGGCTGTCGGTGATCGAATAGGTCGCGGCGATGAACTTCACCTGGTCGTTCTGGATCAGCGTCTCCCGCTGAGCCGACGGCGACTCCTTCCATTCGATGTTCTCGGGCGTGAAGCCGAGCTCCTTGGCCACGTAGGTGGCAACGTCGACGTCGAAGCCGCTCATCGTGCCGTCCGGATTGCGCAATCCCAGACCCGGCTGGTCGAACTTGGTGCCGATGACGATCTTGCTGCTGTCCGAACTCTCGCTGCCACCGCCGCACGCGGTCATTGAGAGGGGGAGGGCGACGGCGATCGCCGCGACGGCCACCGTTCGTAGGGAGAATCGAGACATTCGCATTCCTTTCACAGGGGCGGGTTAGTGATTGAGAATCTTGCCGAGGAAGTCCTTGGCACGGTCTGACTTGGGATTGGAGAAGAACACTTCCGGTTCGGCGTCCTCGACGATCGCGCCGTCGGCCATGAAGATGATGCGATTGGACGCCCGCCGGGCGAAGCCCATTTCGTGGGTGACCACCAGCATCGTCATGCCCTCGGAGGCCAGCGAGGTCATCACCGCGAGCACTTCGTTGATCATCTCGGGGTCCAGCGCACTGGTGGGCTCGTCGAACAGCATCACCTTGGGGTTCATCGCCAGGGACCGGGCGATGGCCACGCGCTGCTGCTGCCCGCCCGACAGTTGAGCCGGGTACTTGTCGGCCTGGTTGGCGATGCCGACCCGTTCCAAGAGCGACATCGCGTTCTTGCGGGCCTCGTCCTTGGACTTGCCGCGCACCTTCATCGGCGCCAGCGTGACGTTCTGCAGAATCGTCTTGTGCGCGAACAGGTTGAACGACTGGAACACCATGCCCACGTCGGACCGCAACTGCGCGAGCTTCTTTCCCTCCTCGGGTAGCTTCTCGCCGTCGATGGCGATGGTGCCCTCGTCGACGGGCTCGAGCCGATTGATGGTGCGGCACAACGTCGATTTGCCCGACCCCGAGGGGCCGAGTACCACGACCACCTGGCCGCGGTCCACCTCGAGGTTGATGTCCCTGAGCACGTGCAGGCTGCCGAAGTGCTTGTTGACGCCCTGAATTGAGATCATCGGCACAGCCGTCCGAGTCGGTTCGCCCGCCACCGCATCCGACTTGTCGAGCTTCATGGGCTCAGACCTTACCCAGGGAACGTCCAGCTCGCCGGGCTCTGGCCGATCTTGGGAATTTGGCTGCGCCGACGACCGCCGTACCATTGGGCCGTGACTTCCACGGTGGCGAGCGGCTTGACGACCGTTCCAGTCGGTGCCTCGCCCGACCGCGTGCGCACCTACCAGGTCCGCACCTATGGCTGCCAGATGAACGTGCACGACTCCGAGCGGCTCGCTGGCCTGCTGGACGCCGCCGGATACCAGCGCGCGGCCGACGGCGTCGATGCCGACGTCGTCGTGTTCAACACGTGCGCGGTCCGGGAGAACGCCGACAACAAGCTCTACGGCAACATCAGTCACCTGGTGCCGCGCAAGGAAGCCAACCCCGACATGCAGATCGCGGTCGGCGGGTGTCTGGCGCAGAAGGACCGTGATTCGGTGCTCAAGCGGGCGCCGTGGGTGGACGTCGTGTTCGGCACCCACAACATCGGCTCGCTGCCCGCCCTGCTGGAGCGTGCCAGGCACAACCGCGTCGCCCAGGTCGAGATCGAGGAGTCGCTGCGCGAGTTCCCATCGGCCCTGCCCGCGACCCGTGAATCCGCTTATGCCGCATGGGTTTCGATCTCGGTGGGCTGCAACAACACCTGCACGTTCTGCATCGTTCCCTCGCTGCGCGGCAAGGAAACCGACCGCAGGCCCGGAGACATCCTCGCCGAGGTGCAGTCCCTCGTCGACCAAGGGGTCCTCGAGATCACCCTGCTCGGCCAGAACGTCAACGCCTTCGGCGTCTCCTTCGCCGACCGGGAGTTGCCCCGCGACCGCGGTGCCTTCGCCAAGCTGTTGCGTGCCTGTGGACGCATCGACGGCCTCGAACGCGTCCGCTTCACCTCTCCACATCCCGCCGAGTTCACCGACGACGTCATCGAGGCCATGGCCGCCACCGCCAACGTGTGCCCAACGCTGCACATGCCGCTGCAGTCGGGCTCCGACCGCATCCTCAAGGCGATGCGCCGGTCCTACCGCGCCGAGCGCTACCTCGGAATCATCGACCGGGTCCGGTCGGCCATCCCGCACGCGGCGATCACCACCGACCTCATCGTGGGATTCCCCGGCGAGACGGAGGAGGACTTCGCCGCCACGCTGGACGTCGTCGAGCGCGCACGGTTCGCCAGCGCCTTCACCTTCCAGTACTCGAAGCGCCCGGGAACTCCCGCCGCCGAGCTGCCGGACCAACTGCCGAAAGCCGTTGTCCAAGAACGGTACATGCGCCTCATCGAACTTCAGGAACGAATTTCCTGGGAGGAGAACCTGACCCAGATCGACTCGAAAGTCGAACTCCTCGTCGCGACGGGGGAGGGCCGCAAGGACGCCAGTACCGCCAGGTTGTCGGGCCGGGCCCGCGACGGCCGCCTGGTGCACTTCACTCCGGGGGACCGCGACGTGCGCCCCGGCGACGTCGTCACCACGACCGTGACCGCGGCGGCTCCACACCATCTGATCGCCGACGGCGACCTCATCGACCACCGCCGCACCAGGGCGGGTGACGCCCACGAAGCCGGACGCCGCGTGAGCACCGGCGGCGCGACGGCGGTGGGCCTCGGGCTGCCCCGCATCGGCATGGCGCCGCCCCAACCAATCACGACGGGATGCACCCGATGACCGAACACGACGACATAGGATTCGACGACTACAAGAGCGACATCGAGGACGCCGAACGCCGAGTGGCGCGCGAAATCGACCCCGGGGCAAGGGCTTTGGTCGTCGCCATCCTGGTCTTCGTGCTGCTGCTGTCGTTCGTGCTGCCCCACACCGGCGGCGCAAGGGGGCTGGACGTCCTGATCTACGACGCCGCCGCCGTCCGCGAGGCGATCGCGCTGCCGTCGCGAGTGTTCATCTGGCTCGTCCTGGTGTTCGGCGTCGGTTTCTCCATCCTCGCGCTGACCACCCGACGCTGGGGTCTGGCGTGGATCGCACTCGCCGGATCAGCGGTGGCCTGCCCCATCGGGATGCTGGCGGTGTGGTCGCGGCAAACCGTCGCCGAGCCGCACCCCGGTCCGGGGTACGGCCTTGTCATCGCCTGGATCGCGGTGATCCTGCTGGCCTTCCACTGGGCCCGCGTCGTGTGGTCGCGGACCGCCGTTCAGCTGGCCGCCGAGGCCGAACGCCGCAAGTTCGTCAGCGAACGGCATCGCAAGGGCCTGCTCGATACCGACCCACCGGACCCCGACACCCCAAGAAGCGCTGGTTAGCGCTTCTTGCCGAGGGCCTGGACTGCTGCCTCGGCCCATTCCCGCCACTGGGCGGCGCTGGCCCGGGCGTCGGCGGCATCCTTGGTGCGTCCCGCAGCCTCCGCCTTCTCGGCCTGCTGCTCGAACTGCTCGGCGCGGACCCTGAACTGATCGGCCCTGGCCTGCGCCTCCGGGTCCTGCCAGTTGGTCGACGCGGCGTCGCGAACCTTCTTCTCGACCGCCTTCATCCGGCGTTCGAACTCCGGAGCCCGCTCCCGAGGCACCTTGCCGACGGCGTCCCACTTCGTCCCGACCGCCCGGAACGCCGCCCTGGCGGCGTCGGCGTCCGACACGTCGATGGCCTCGGCCTCGACCAGCAGGGCCTCCTTGGCCGCGGCGTTCGCCCCGAACTCGGCGTCCCGCTCGGCGTTCACGGCGTTACGTGCCTTGAAGAACTTGTCCTGAGCGGACTTGAACCGACGCCAGAGGGCGTCGTCGACGTCCTTGGAGGCCCGTCCGGCCGCCTTCCACTGGGCCAGCAGATCCCGGAACGTCGCCGCCGTGGCACCCCAGTCCGTCGAGTCCGACAGCGCCTCGGCGCGCTCGCAGAGCCCCTCCTTGGCCTGCCGCGTACCTACCCGCTCACGGTCGAGCTCGGCGAAGTGCGATCCGCGGCGCCGGTTGAACGTCTCCCGTGCTGCCGAATACCGCTTCCACAACGCGTCGTCGACCTTGCGGTCGAGCCCCGTGATCGTCCGCCACTCCTCCAGGATGTCGCGAAGCCGATCACCGGCGGCCTTCCATTGCGTGGAATTGGCCGAGATGTCCTCCGCCTCGGCGGCCAACGCCTCCTTGCGGGCCGTCAGCTCGGCGCGCAACTCGTCGCGCCGCTGGCGTTCCTCCGCGGCACTGACGTCGGCCTGATCCACGATGGCGGCGAGTCGGGCAGCCAACCCGTCGACGTCACCGAGCACCGACGCCGTCGGCAACGTCTCGGCCAACGCGGCGGCCGCCGCCTTGATCTTGCGGGGCTCACCGGTCCCCGACGCCAGCCTGCGCTCCATGAGCGCGACCTCGGTGTGCAGGTCGTCGTACCGACGGCCGAAGTGCGCGTATGCGGCGTCGGGTTCACCCGCCTGCCACGACCCGATCACCCGCTCGCCCGCGGACGTGATCAGCCACACCGTGCCGTCGTCGTCGACGCGGCCGAAACGGTGCGGATCCGCCGAAGGGGGCACGACCACTGCAGGTGCAGCGCCGCCCGGCTTGGGTGTCGGGCGTGGTGGTCCCGGTCGGGGTGCGGGCTTGGGTGCTCCGCCGGACTCACTTGTCGTCATGTCGTATTCCTCGTGCCCTCTGCGTGGGTGACCACGCTCCTGCCGCGCAACGCGGCGCCTGGTAGCGGTAGCTTTCGGTGGTTCTTCAACGGCTATTGAAACAGGTCACTCCTCGGCATGCCCACGCCTTGGCACTAGGAATTGCCTACGCTTGCGATTCCATGGGCCGGAGCGGCGGGCAGGAGAGTGGCGATGGACAAGGCTGACATCGCCGCCGTGCTCGCGCTCGGCGCCGCGTTCTTCATCGCCGTCGGCGACGTCATGCACCAACGGATGGCGCACGAGGTGACCGATGAGAAGGTCGGCCACGTCGAACTATTCATCCGCCTGCTCCGCGATCGCACGTGGTGGCTGGGCAGCCTGGTATCCGCCCTGGGGTTCGGTCTGCAAGCCGCCGCCCTCGGCTTCGGATCGGTGCTCCTGGTGCAGGCGCTGCTGGTCACGGCGTTGCTGTTCGCGCTGCCGATCAACGCCCGGCTGAACCAGCATCGCGTGTCACGGTTCCAATGGACGTGGGCGGCATTGCTCGCGGCGTCGGTCGTCGTCATCGTCACGGTCGGCAATCCGACCGAGGGCCAGTCGCGCGCCTCAGTCGAGACCTGGGGGCTGGTCATCGCCGTGCTCTTGCCTGCCATGGTGGCCTGCGTCATCGGGGCGAAGGTCCTCTCGGGCCCCATCAGCGCCGTCTTGTTGGCCCTGGTGTCCGGCGCGCTGTGGGGGATCTTCGCGGTGCTGACCAAGGGCGTGGTCGATCGCCTCGACGACGGGTTGTGGGCCCTTCTTCGCACCCCGGAGCTGTATGCGTGGGCGGCCGTCGCGGTCGCAGGCACGGCCTGGCAGCAGTCGTCGTTCCGCGCAGGCTCACTGACCGCGTCCCTGCCGACGATGACGGTCACCGAACCCGTCGTCGGCTCGGTCCTCGGCGTCGTCATCCTCGGCGAGACCCTGAGGCCCGGCGAAGCGGGCGACGTGACCCTGATCGCAGCGTTCACCGTCATGATCGTCGCCACCGTCGCGCTGGCCCGCGGCGAGGCCAAGGCGGGTGAGGTGCCGGACGCAGGTGAACCGGTTGCCAGCGAAGCTGGCTAGCGTGATGGCGTGCTGAAAGCGATCGCGTTGGTGCCGTCGGCGCCCGTCCTGGTGCCCGCCCTCGCGACCGGCGCCGCCGCCGAACTCACCGACCTGCTGACTGCAGTGACGAGCGTCGTCACCGAACTGCCCGACCGATGGGTCGTCATCGGGACCGGACCCGCCGACGACGTCATCGGATCGGGCGCGGTCGGCACCTTCGCCGGCTACGGGGCCGACGTGCGGGTGCGCCTGTCCCCCCACGGCGCCGACGAGGCCAGGGAGCTGCCGCTGAGCGCCCTGATCGCCGCCTGGGTGCGTGGCCACGCCGCTTCCGACGCGTACGCCGAGGTCTGGGTGTACGCCGCCGACCTCGGCGTGGACGCCGCCCTCGACCGCGGTCGCGCGCTGCGGGCCGAGATCGACGACGCCGCCGACCCCGTCGGCGTACTCGTCGTCGCCGACGGCGCCAACACCCTGACCCCGCCCGCGCCGGGCGGGTACGACCCCGAGTCAATCCCCGTCCAGAACGCCCTCGACGACGCCCTGGCCTGCGGTGACGCGGCCGCGCTCACCCGGCTACCCGACCGCGTCGTCGGCAGGGTGGCGTACCAGGTGCTGGCCGGACTGGTGGGATCGACCCCCTGCTCGGCGCGCGAACGCTATCGGGGCGCCCCCTACGGGGTCGGCTACTTCGTGGGCACCTGGGTGCCGCGGGCGGGGGAGACCGACGCGATCGGGGGATCGATCGAGTGACCCCAAGGCCCATCGCCGTCATCGGGCCCACCGGCACCGGCAAGAGCGCCTTGGCGCTGGACCTGGCCCAGCTTCTCGGCGGCGAAATCGTCAACGCAGACGCCATGCAGCTCTACCGCGGCATGGACATCGGCACCGCGAAGCTGCCCCCCGCCGAGCGCCGCGGCATCCCACACCACCAGCTCGACGTCCTCGACGTCACCCAAACGGCCACCGTCGGTCGATACCAGCACGCCGCCGCCGCCGAGGTCGAGTCGACGATGGCCCGCGGCGCGGTACCGGTGATCGTCGGCGGCTCGATGCTCTACGTCCAATCGCTGCTCGACGAGTGGGCGTTCCCCGCCACCGACGCGGCAGTCCGGGCCCGCTGGGAGGACAGGCTCGCCGACGTCGGGGTGGCCGCGTTGCACGCCGAACTCGCCGACGTGGACGCGGAAGCCGCGGCGTCGATCTTGCCCACCGACGGCAGGCGCATCGTGCGGGCGTTGGAGGTCGT
>NZ_JBEVLO010000133.1:0-2913 GCF_040509115.1 Mycobacterium sp.
ATCTCGGACCGCTGCCGTTCCATGCTGCAGTGTGAATTGCACATGGACCACCGTTTGTCCGAGAGCTAGGCAGTGAGGCAACGGTGGCCGTGGCATGGTCATGGCGGAGGAAAGAGTCGGGCATATCGTGGCAATTGGTTTAGTGGTCCGGCGAGCAATCTGACTTCAGCCGCGAGGACTGGCATGGCGTTAGCGCGGTCGTCGGCGGACGTATCGCGCGGCATTTTTGAACGACGACGCCGGCGAGGCTCTGGAAATGTCAATGCGATCAAGAGCTGTCCGGCGTTTACATCGGAGGCGTCCATATAACCCCGTGAACGTGAAGGCGTGATATTGCGTCTTGACCGGTCGAGTCGGGTGTCGCTGATAGGAGGTGCGCGCGGAATGCGTCTCCGCGTCATCGCTCACAACATGTCGCACACAGCACGTCGCTCACAGCATTTAGCCACCCCATCGAGTGACCAATGGCACCTGCGCCGGGCGGACTCACAAAGCTAACGTCGCCTCATGATCACAGCGGCACAACCCATTTCGATCATGTCCGAACCGCAATGTTGGGAACGGTTGTCCAGCGTCGCGCTGGGTCGGCTCGTCACCAGCGTTGCCGGTCACCCGGACATCTTCCCGGTCAACTTCGTCGTGCAAGACCACACCATCTTGTTCTCGACCGCGGAGGGCACGAAACTGGTCAGCACTGCGATCAACGACGAGGTGCTCTTCGAGGCCGATGAGTACGACGACGCAGGAGGTTGGAGCGTCATCGTGAAGGGCTGGACGCGCGTCGTCCGGACCGACGAGGATCGCGCCGCGGCAGAACGTGCCGCGCTGCGCCCATGGACGGCGACCACGAAGGACCACTTCGTGCGGATCCGGCCCTCCCGGGTGACGGGCCGGTCGTTCGCGTTCGGCCCCGATCCCGATCGTGCCCCATCGAGCTAAGTCTGCCAATCGCTGCGCGGTTGCCTCGCGATCAGTCCTCGGTGTGGTTGCTACGGCTGTGCTTGGTGGCGAACACCGCAGCCTGGGTGCGGCGTTCCATGCCTAGCTTGGCCAGCAGGCGTGACACGTAGTTCTTGACAGTCTTCTCAGCCAAGAACATTCGATCGGCGATCTGTTTGTTGGTCAAGCCCTCGCCGAGCAGATCGAGCAGGATCCGCTCCTGATCGGTGAGACCCGCAAGTGGGTCCGAGCGAGCCTTGTCTCCCCGCAAGGTGGCCATCAGTGCGGCCGCGGCGCGATTGTCGAGCAACGACCTACCCGCCCCGACGTCCTTGATCGCCTTCGCCAGCTCCATCCCCTTGATGTCCTTGACGACGTAGCCACTCGCCCCGGCCAGGATGGCGTCCAGCATCGCCTCGTCGGAGGTGAATGACGTCAGCATCAGGCAGCGGAGATCGGGCAGGCGGGAGAGCAGGTCCCGGCACAGTTCGATGCCGTTGCCGTCGGGCAGCCGCACGTCGAGCACGGCGACGTCGGGTCGCAGCGCAGGGATTCGTGCCATGGCGTCGGCCACCGTGCCTGCTTCGCCGATGACGTCGAGCTCTGGATCGGCGCTGAGCAAGTCGATCAGGCCGCGCCGGACCACCTCGTGATCGTCGACGAGGAACACCGTGACCATCGCTGTGCCCTTCCGGGGGTGATCGTGCGGTCGGCGTGGTGCGTGCACCAGGCCAATCGCGGAGTCGTCGTCCAGTCGTTGCCCATTGTGCCGGGTGTAACTCATCTCGCGCCCATCCGTTCGCAAATTAGTACCGAGCAATTCGCTTCATTCGCCTCACCGGGTGGCGTCGGCCACGCGAACTCGAGCAGTTCGTCGCCGAGGTGGCCCACCGCGAGGAGCCCGATCGAATCGACGTGACGCGCAAGGTAGGCGACGGGGTGGGAAGATGTCGGACATCTGCCCTCCGAGGAATTGCGGGACGGTCGAGTCCGACGGTAGGCCAGGCTCGGCGTCGGCGGTCAGGGCCGAACGTCCCTTAAGACTCGGCATTGGTCCACGCGTCAGGCCGCCGCCACGGGGTTCGACCTATTCTTCCTCCAGGGCATCCAGGTCCATGTCGATACTGAACACCGCGCCGTCGCGGTGAAACGTGACCGGCGCATGCGCATCCTGAATCACCCGGAGCATTGCATCGTTCTCCGCGAGCACGTCGGCGATCAGATGATGCTCGCCGCGGCGCCGAGCCGTGCGGACCAGCTCGCGCAACAGAGCCGTCCCCACCCCCCGGTCGTGTTCGTCGTGGGCGACGACGATGGCGATCTCTGCCTCTCCGGCGTGCTCGGCCTGGTTCGACGCGGCGTAGTTCGCCACCCCGACGAGTTCACCGCTGTCGAAGGCGCCCACCGCGACGACCCCCGGGGAAGGCGTGGTCAGCGACTCCGCCCACTTCTCTATGTACCCGGGGTGCACGGTGAAGAACCGGAAGTACCGTTCACGGTCGCTGAGGGTATCTGCAATTCGCAGCACCGAATCGTAATCGGCCGTTGACAACTGGCGCACCACCACGGTGACGCCGTCGCGCAGCGTGGTCGTCGTGTTGGCGATGAGCTGCGATCCTTCCGGCGTGATCATGGCACTCCAATGGATTTCGAGGACTCTGTCACGATGAGACTCAACCGCACCCGGCGCCGTGCCGCTAGGGCCATTTGGCCCCGGCTGAGCCGGACCGGCGCCCCGAAGGCAAACGGTCGGCATCGTTTGAAAGTCGCGTCAGTGCCGTTGGTCCCGCGTCGGGCGCGACCGTGGTCGGCAGGTGCCGAAGCCCACCCACGGCCCCTCGATCATCGAGTGACCTTCGACCCCGGGTGGGTGACCTAGGACCGCAGCGGCCAGACCGGATGGCGGCATACGTTTGGGCCAGCCCCGATGGCCGTGGCCGCAGCTCAGGTGACGAGGTACGTGAAATGTCGAAC
>NZ_JBEVLO010000134.1:0-5563 GCF_040509115.1 Mycobacterium sp.
GCGCCGCGAGCGACGAAGAGGTGTTCCTGCGCGTGCGCTATCTCGACCACCTCGAGAAGCGCGACGGCAGCTGGCGGATCCTGCACCGACGTGTCGCCTTCTCACCCAGCCAGCTCGTGCACATCTCGCGCGACTTCCCGCTCTGGGAGGGCACTTTCGTCGAATCGGGTGCCGATGATCCGAGCTACACCTGGTGACTACACCCCCGGCCGCGGTCGTGTTCGACATGGGCGGCGTATTGTCCGGCCCGCCGTTCGCCGAACTCGAGGACTACTGCATCGAACTCGGTCTCGAACGCCATGCCCTGTCCTCGTACTTCAGGGGCGACCCGGAGTTCTCTCGGGTCGAGGTCGGGGCGATGGATGCCCTGGACTTCTTCACCCGGTTACCCAACCGCATCCTCAACGAGTTCGGGGTGGCGATCGACCCCGCGCGCATCCGCGACGGCTTCCTCGCAGCACGACCGCTGCTACCCGAAATGCTCTCTCTGGCTGAAGAACTCGCGCGTGGACACACCGTCGCGATCATGACCAACAACGTCGCCGACGGCGAGAAGTGGTACACCGAGAACCTACCGACCGGCGTGTTCGCGTTCATCATGAACTCGGCGGTGATCGGTATGCGCAAACCCGATGAGGCGATCTACGTCGAACTCCTTCGCCGGCTCGGGACTCCCCCGAGTGACGTCGTCTTCGTCGACGACTTCGCCGAGAACCTGGAGCCGGCGAAGGCGCTGGGCATCAAGACCGTCCTGTTCACCGACATCGCAGACTGCCGGACCCAGCTCGTACGACTCGGCGCGGTGCTCGCCGAAACGGCCTAGCCGTACGCGCAGTTGCCGCCGCTGCGAGCCCACTACGAGGAGTGTGTCCATGCCGATCGACCTGTCCTTTCCGCCACACGTGTCCGCACTCGTCGGACGCACCGAGGACTTCATCCGTGCGGTGGTGCTTCCGGTGGAAGACGAGCACAACGGCGACATCTCGGCGGCCGGCGGAGACGATGCCAGGTCGGTCCTCCAGAAGGCCGCACGGGAGGCGGGAGTCTTCGCCCCGCACGCTCCTCTCGAGTACGGCGGGCACGGTCTGTCGATGTGCGACCGCGCACCGGTTTTCGAGGCGGCCGGCTACTCGCTCTTCGGGCCCACCGCGCTCAACATCGCAGCACCCGATGAGGGCAACGTCCACCTGTTGGCCCACGTCGCCGATCCCGAACAGAAGCAACGGTTTCTCGACCCCCTCGCGCGAGGTGAGGTCCGGTCGGCCTTCGCGATGACCGAACCGCCACCGGGGGCGGGATCGGACCCTTCGTCGCTCACGACCCGCGCCGTCCGGGCCGACGGCGGGTGGCGGATCTCCGGGCGCAAGTGGTTCATCACCGGGGCCGACGGCGCCGGGTTCTTCATCATCTTCGCGCGCACCTCCGGAGACCCCGGTGACCGAGGCGGGGCCACGATGTTCCTCGCCCCGGCCGACGCGCCGGGGCTGCGAATCGGCCGCCACATCGCGACGCCGGACAAGGCGATGCTGGGCGGGCACTGCGAGGTGTTCTTCGACGACTTACATGTCTCGGACTCCGCGGTTCTGGGTGAGGTTGATCGTGGCTTCGAGTACGCCCAGGTGCGCCTCGGCCCCGCCCGGATGACCCATGTCATGCGGTGGCTCGGTGCCGCTAGACGCGGACACGACGTGGCACTCGCCCACGTGGCTCAACGGGAGGCGTTCGGAGGCAGAATCGGTGACCTCGGCATGATCCAGCAGCTGGTGGCCGACAACGAGATCGACATCGCCGCGACCCGCGCACTACTGACCAGGGCCTGCTGGGAACTGGACCTGGGCGGCCGGGCGTCGAACGCGACGTCCATCGCCAAGACCCATGCTTCCGAGGCGATCTTCCGCATCGTGGATCGCAGCACGCAGATGTGCGGTGGTCTGGGTGTTTCCGAGGAGCTGCCGCTGGCTCGGCTCACCCGCGAAGTGCGCGCGTTTCGCATTTACGACGGTCCGTCGGAGGTGCATCGGTGGTCCATCGCGAAGCGCGCCATCCGCGCAGCCACCAGCTAGTCGGCGGCGCTCAAGCGAGCAGTGCGTCCTCGGGGGCGGCCTCCAGCACCGTCACGGTGCCCGCGGCCC
Organism: Mycobacterium sp.; assembly: GCF_040509115.1. GTDB lineage: Bacteria > Actinomycetota > Actinomycetes > Mycobacteriales > Mycobacteriaceae > Mycobacterium. The sequence continues at coordinate 2,133 of NZ_JBEVLO010000134.1, forward strand.
CGTCGACCTCGACCAGTGCGCCGTCCTGGATGCGGGCAGCCGCCACCTGGGTGTCGACCACACACGGCACGCCGTACTCCCGGGCCACCACCGCTGCGTGTGACATCACTCCGCCGATGTCGGTGACCACGGCGCCGCAGTGGCCGAAGAGCGCTGTATAGCCCACGTCGGTCACATGCGCGATCATGATCTCGTCGGGCTCCAGGTCGTCGATGGTCTCGGGCGAAACCAGTCGCGCCCTTCCGACGACCCTGCCCTTGCAGATTCCGATTCCGGTCAGCGTCTCGCCGGGCCCCAGTGGGGGCAGTACGTCGCCGGCCTTCCACGTCGCCGCGAACACCGGTGGCATGTGCAGCTGTGCCAAGCGGGCCCGCTCGCGCTTACGACGCGCGATGGTCGCCCCGGCTGTCGGAGGCGGATCGAGCAACTCCGACATGGTCAGGTGGAACACGTCGCGGACATCCTCGATCCGGCCGGCTTCGACGAGACGCCTGCCCTGTTCCAAGGCCAGACGACGAGTCAGCCACGTGAGCCGGACGCAGCGATCACGATTCTGCTCCCGCAGAGTCAGCATCTTGATGGCCAACTTCTGCGCCCAGTTGCCTTTGCGTGAAGCGAATTTCGTGTCCGCCGTCGGTTCTGCCCCGATAGTGGACGCCGCCCTGCCCACGGTGGAGAGGAAGCCGTGCACGTCGTCGGCGAAGCTGCGGGAATCGAACTCCGACTCCGCTGGGCCTCGATGGCCGAACTCGTCCAACGCGGCACGAACCCGCGTCCAGAACTGCGGAGCGGTCGCTGCGATGCGGTCGGGAAGCCCAGGGCTTCGATCGGACAGCAGGGTCATCAGGGCCGGGTCGGCGGCGACCTCCCCCGCCAGCGAGCGCACCCCTCTAAGGGTAGCGCCGCTCTCGAGCTCGTCCCCGTGTCCCAGATCGGCCGTCCCGCTGGTCTTGGAGGCGATCTCCAACGCCGCACCACCAACCAGATTGACCACGCCCTGCACCGTCCACGCATAGGCGAGCAGGTCCCGTGCCAGCAGCAGAAGGACCTCGAGCCGACCTGTGTCGAGAGCCCCGACGTCATCGAGGTGGCGCTCCAACCGGGCGGTCTGGGAGCGCACCTCGGCGATATCCAACGCGGCCCGGCGCGTCATCGCTACGATCTCCGGCCCCACCCGCAGGGCCGTTCTCACCGTCGAGAGCACGCCGGCCTTCGGCGGTTCGTACGTGCCGGCGACACTGTCGAATCCGCCGGGTAGTTCGTCGGCGTGGGAGCCCGTGAACTGCTCGGCCATCGCCTCGGGATTCGACCCCGGCATCGCCAGTGCCACGTGGTAAGCGCCGGATCCGTTGACGTACATCCGATGCGCGTGCACGGCCTGCAGCCGAGCGGATTCGACGCGCAGAACATCGGGCAGTCCCAGCATCTCGGCGACCGCCGATGTCGTTCCGCGCAGCGCCCTGCCCTGAACGTCGATGGTCAGCGCGGTCGACGGACCGGGCAGCGCTTCGGCGAGATTGGTCTGGGAGTACACCGGGAAGCGGACATCGATGGGGGTGTCGAACTCACCCCGCAGGTCGTCCGGCCCGCTGTATGCGAGCGGTGCTCCATCGGCGGGTGGGGTGTCGGCGGGCACGATCTGGTGCGGGTAGGGCGTCCGCCCGCGGGGACGCGCCAGCCGTCCGCCGGAACTGGTGACCGCGCAGACGGCCAGGCGGGTGTCCTCGACGGTCTCGGCAGCCGTCCACGCGGGGGTGAACCGCCAAACCTCCTGTAGTTCCGTGCGGTCGAGCAGGTTCGCCGACCCCGTGCGGTCGGAGTCCGCTGCAACCAGCAGGAATCGCGCCACGTCGTCGTGATGGATCGTGCTCGACGGTTCGCGGCCGTTGACGTTGTCCGTCAGCCGGCCGTTGGTCAACGTCGCGCGTAACCCGTCATCGATCCCCCGACCGAGTACGACACCGGTTCGCACCAGCAGAGACGGCTGTGTCGAGTCCGCACGCACCGCCCGGTGAGGGGCGGCGGATTCGCCCGAGGCGACGACGACAACCCGTTGCGCGCCAACCACTTGCGCGATCTCGAAGACCGCTTGGGTGTCTCGGACCCGCGGCGCACAGTCCACGATGACGTCGATCGCCGTGCACGTTGACGCCAGCGCCTCCCGATCCGTCGGATCGATCGCGGCGAATTCCACTCCCTGAGGCAATTCGACGGGCCGCTTGGCGGCGATCCCGATGACCCCGTCTCCGCGGCCCGCGAATCGCGCAGCCGCTGACCGTCCGATCAGGGTGTCGACACCGATGATGAGAACGCGCAACGCCAGACTCCATCCGAGTGAGACAACGAAGTTCACTAGGTATACCACGTAGCTGTGATCCATCACACCGGCGGCATCGGCTAGCCAGCGTGGAACGCGATCGACTTCACCTGTTGGAAGCCGCGCAGTCCGTCCTCGCCGTACTCACGCCCGAGGCCGCTTCGCTTGAATCCGCCGAAGGGCAGCTCGGGGTGCATACCACCGGCCCCGCCGTTGATGGCCAGGTAACCCGAGCGGATGCTGCGACACATGTCGAACGCGGTTCTGGTATCGGCGCTGTAGACGTGACCACCCAGCCCGTATGGACTGTCGTTGGCGATGCGGATTGCCTCGGCATCCTCGCGGAAGGGAATAACGACGCCGACGGGTCCGAAGATCTCCTCCTGGGCTACCCGAGACGAGTTGTTCAGGCCGGCGAGCACCGTCGGGTCGTAGAAGAAGCCGCGTCCACGATCCGGTGTGCGACGGCCGCCGGTGACGACCTCGGCGCCCTCGGCTCGCGCCTGCTCGACGTAGTTCTCGACTTTGGCGACCTGAGACTCCCTGATCAGGGGACCCATCGACACGCCTGCAGAGCGGGGGTTTCCCGTCACGACCCCGGCGAGCGCCTCCGAGAGTCGGGCGACGAACTCGTCGTACACCGTCTGGTGCACCAACTGGCGCGTCGACAGCGCGCAGCCCTGGCCGGCCTGCGTGGTGATCTGACGAACGGTGTAATCGACTGCCGCCTCGAGGTCGGCATCCGATCGGACGATCAGCGCGGACTTGCCGCCGAGTTCGAGCAGCACGCGGGTGATGTTCGGGGCGGCCTGGGCCGCGATCAGCGCACCGACGCGCTCCGAACCCGTGAAGCTGACGACGTCGGTCCGAGGATCGGCTGTGACGGCCTGGCTGACCTCCACGTCGCCCGACACGATGTTGAGCACGCCAGGGGGCAGGTCGGCTTCCTGCGCCGCCTCGGCCAGGACGAACGCCTCCAAAGGGGTCATGGGGCTCGGCTTGAGCACGACGGTGTTCCCGGTTGCCAGCGCGGGTCCGAGTTTGGCCAGGTTGAGATAGAACGGGAAGTTGTACGCGCTGATGGCTGCCACGACGCCGCAAGGCTCTCGGATGA
>NZ_JBEVLO010000135.1:0-7042 GCF_040509115.1 Mycobacterium sp.
GCACGGTCGTGGTGACCATGGGATTGGTCTATCTGCTGTCGATGGCCACCGAGATGTCGGTCTTCGTCACGTCGACGGTGTCGATGTTCGGCATCGCGCTGGCGGTCGATTATTCACTGTTCATCCTGATGCGGTTCCGCGAGGAACTGCGCTCCGGCCGCGACCCCGCGCAGGCGGCCGATGCCGCGATGGCGACGTCGGGCCTTGCCGTGCTGCTGTCGGGTCTGACCGTCATCGCATCGGTTACCGGCATCTACCTGATCGACACTCCCGTCCTCGCCTCGATGGCCACCGGAGCGATCCTCGCGGTGGCGGTCGCCGTGCTGACCTCGACGACGTTGATCCCCGCGGTGCTCGCCACCTTCGGCAAGGCCGCCTCCAAGCGGTCGTCGTGGTTGCACGTATCCCGTCGACCGGAGACCACGCAGTCGCGGTTCTGGACCCGTTGGGTGGGCTGGGTCATGCGGCGGCAGTGGATGTCGGCGATCGGCGCGGCACTGGTTCTGCTGGTGCTGGCGGCCCCGGCCTTCGGCATGACCCTGGGCAACAGCCTGCAGCGCCAGTTCGAGCCCACCCACGAGATCCGCGGCGGCGTCAACGCCGCGGCCGAGGCACTCGGGCCTGGCGCACTCGGCCCCATCCGCGTCCTCGTCACCTTCCCCGACCACAACGCCAACGGCCCGTCGAACACCGCGGCGCTCGACGCCATCCAGCAGAAGATGTCGCAGGGACCGGACGTCGCGACGGTCATGCCGCCGGTGTTCGGCAACGACAACCGCAGCGCGCTGCTGTCTGCGGTGCTGTCGGTGGACCCGGAGGACGCCGCCGCCCGCAAGACCGTGGACTGGATGCGCGCGGAGATCCCCTCGGCGGCGCCGGGATCGTCGGCCACCATCGACGTCGGCGGACCAACGGCACTGCTCAAGGACTTCGACGATCGCGTCGCCGAGACCCAGCCGATGGTGTTCGGGTTCGTCGCGCTGATCGCATTCGTGATGCTGCTGATCTCGATCCGTTCGGTATTCCTGGCGCTCAAGGGCGTCATCATGACCGTCCTGTCGGTGGCGGCCGCATACGGCAGCCTGGTCGTGGTCTTCCAGTGGGGTTGGCTGGAGGCGCTCGGCTTCGAGCCGCTGACCTCGCTGGACAGCACCATTCCGCCACTGGTGCTGGCGATGACCTTCGGGTTGTCGATGGACTACGAGATCTTCCTGCTGACCAGGATCCGAGAGCGCTTCCTGCAGACGAACAACACGCGCGACGCGGTCGCGTACGGCGTTAGCACCAGCGCCCGCACCATCACCAGTGCCGCGCTGATCATGATCGCGGTGTTCATCGGCTTCGCGTTCGCAGGCATGCCGCTGGTCGCGCAGCTCGGTGTCGCGTGCGCGGTGGCGATCGCCGTCGACGCAACCATCGTCCGGCTGATCCTGGTTCCGGCGCTGATGGCGATGTTCGCGCAATGGAACTGGTGGCTGCCCGCCTGGCTCGACCGCATCCTGCCATCCGTCGACTTCGAGAAGCCATTGCCAAAGGCGGACATCGGCGATCTCGTCGTGATCCCCGACGACATCTCGACGATGGGTCCGTCGGGCGCCGACATCCGCAACGTGGTCAAATCTGCCGCAAAGCTCAAAGTCCTTGCGCCACAGACCATCACCGTGGCCGACCCGCTCGCCTTCAGCGGCTGCCTGCCACCGGGCGGCTCCCTGGGTCAGCACGTCAAGGGCGGTGACGAGCCGCTCGCCAAGCTCCTCCCCGGCGACACCGTGCGCATCCCCAGCCACCAGGGCGCGAACCCGAAGTCGGGCAGCGCGAAGACGGGGCGAATCTACCGTCCGGGCGGACGGAGCGGCGGCGCGAACGGCAGCAGGTCCGGCAAGTTCTTCCCGCGGCAACCCGTCCACCCGGTCACCATGTGGCGGGGCCGGCTTGCGGTGGCATTGGATGCGCTGGCAACCGCCGCCGACGCCGACCAACCCACCGTCCGTCGACTCAGCCCCATGGAGACCACCAACGTCCTGCTGCCGACCGGCGACCGGCTGCAGATCCCGACCGGCGCCGAGACCCTGCGCCTCAAGGGCTACCTAATCATGTGCCGTAACGCTGCCAGGGACTTCGCAGAGTTTGCCGATCTGGTCGAGTCCATGGAAACTCAGACCGCGGCGGTGGTGCTGTCCGGAATGGACCGGTACTACTGTGGACAACGGTTGAGAAGCCAGTGGGTGGCTACGCAGCTCGTTCGGCGATTGGCAGATCCGAATCCGACCGACGAGGACGACGAGTGGCTGGCGGGCTCCGATGCTGAGGCCGATTGGGCGCACGTCAGGCAGCGTTGCCTCGCGGTGGCCGTGGCGATGTTGGAGGAGGCGAGGTGACGTTGACTTCTGATACGCGGGACCAGCGCAACGACGCTGCTCCCGGTCGGCCCCGCCCTGCGTCGGCGGCCAATCGACGACGTCAACCCGTCGACCAGCGACCGGTCGAGTTCTGGCCGACGTCCTCGATCCGCGCTGCGCTGGAAACCGACGACCTCACCGTCTGGCAACGCATCGTCGTCGCCATCAAGCGCGATCCGTACGGCAGGACCGCCCGCCAGGTCGAAGAGGTACTCGACACCGCGCGCCCCTACGGCGTCTCGAAGGCGTTGACCGAGGTACTGACCCGTACTCGTGCGAACCTCGAAGCAAATGAGTGCGCCGAGGTCTCCAGACACATCCTGATGCTGCTGCAACGATCCGGTCTTGCCCAGCAGGAGTTCGCCTCCCGGATCGGCATCCCCAACGACGAGTTCGCCGCCTATCTCAGCGGCTCGACCAGCCCTGCGGCCTCCCTGATGATCCGGATGCGGCGGCTGTCGGACCGGTTCGCCAAGATGAACGACAACCGCACCGACTGACCGGTTCGCCCGTGCCCGCTACCTTCGTGCTGATTCCCGGTGCTGGCGGCAGCGCCTGGTACTGGCACCTCGTCACACCGCTGTTGACTGCGGCCGGTCACGACGCGATCGCCGTCGAACTGCCTGCAGCCGATCCGACCGCCGACCTCGATGCCTATGCGGACACCGTGGTCCGGGCCGTCGCCGACGCCCGCGAGCCGCTCGTCGTGGTGGCCCAGTCGATGGGCGCGTTCACCGCACCGATCGTGGCGTCCCGTCGGCCGGTGGCGATGATCGTCCTCGTCAACCCGATGGTGCCGTTGGCCGGCGAGTCACCGGGTCAGTGGTGGACCGCCACCGGACAATCCGCCGCCCGGTCGGAGTACTTCAGTCGAATTGGGTTGGGTGACAGGGCATTCGACGAAGTCGAGGACTACTTTCACGACGTTCCGGCCGCCGTGCGCGCCGAAGCCCTGCGTCAACCCGAACCGGAACAGGCCGACGCACCCTTCGAGCGCGCCTGGCCGCTGGACGCCTGGCCCGACGTGCCAACCAGAGTGCTGCAGGGCAGCGACGACCGGCTGTTCCCCCTCGAGTTCCAGCGCCGCGTCGCCAGGGACCGGTTGGGCTGCGACGTCGACGTCATGCCCGGCGGACACCTGTCGTCGCTGAGCCAACCCCAGGTGTTGGCCACGCGGCTGCTGGAGTACCTCAGCGAGAGCTGATCGGTGCCAGATCGTCGACCAACCAGCGTCCGTCCTGCTTCAGCAACGTCACCCGCAGCGGCAGCGGGACCGTCTCGGGCTGCTTGCCAGGGGCGTTCTGGGTACCGCGCATGACGACCGCGACGACGGCGGCGTCCGGGCCGATGGCCTCCACCCCCGCGACAACGGTGCTGGCCTGAACGGTATAGCCCTTACTGGTCAAATCCTTTGACATGGAGTCGAATTCGCCCCGGAAGGCCTCGGCGCCACGCGGGGTCATCAGCGCCGTGACACGGTCGACATTGGCGGTCGGATTCTGCGGAGTGAAGGTGGCCGACGCCTCGGCTGCGCTACTGGCGATGCCGACCACCTCGTCCGCGTCCCGGTGCAGCGCGCCATCCGGCGCCGTCCACTGCGTGTAGCCCACGGCGACGGCGGCCACCAGCGCCGCGGTGGCCAGCCCCACCAAGGCCAGCCGCAGCCCGGGTCCGTCGTCGTCGGTGCCGACCGTCACCCCGTCGCGCCGGAACAGCACGAAGTCGACGATCACCCCCTGCACGATGAGCAGGCACAGGATCGAGCACGCCGACACCCACCACAGCGGCCAGCCCAGCGCGACGCCCACATAGAGCAGGCCGACGACCGCCGCGAGGGGTGCGAGCACGTCGAACGCGAGGATCCGCAGCCGGTTCCTCATCGAATGGTCTCCAGCCGCGACACCAGAAGCTTGCCGTCGACGTCGGACACGGCCAGCCGCAGGTTCCAGTGCACGGTCAGCGGATCGGCTCCGGCGTTCTGACTCACCGAGGTGGCGACGACGATGACGTTGTCGGTACGCGCCGCCACCGTGGCCAACTCGGGCTGCGGGGGTGCAGGCAGGGCCGCGTCCCCGGGCTTCGCGTGGTACAGCGATTCAATGGCCACCGACTCGACCCGGCCCACGGTTTGTGATTGCAGCTTCTGCACCACCTGGCTGAACGGCTCCACCGCGGCCTCGAAGTTGGCGTTGAGCTGACCCACGGTGCCGTCGTGCAGGGTCTTCATGCTCTGCGTGACCGTGCCGGAGTTCATGTTGATCAGAACGTTCGTCCAATCGGCGGCCGCCTGCAGAACGCTGGTCTGGTACTCGCGTTCGTCGACGTCGTTGCGGTGACCCACCCACATCAAGGTCGCCAGCACGACGGCTGCCACGGAGATGACGCCGAGAATCGCCGACCCGATGCCGAAGCCGCTGAACACCCCACCGGCCCGCGCGGGCGTCGGGGTCTTGCTGGGCTCCTCGTCGGACATGCGCGTGAGGGTACCCGGCGTTGCCCGGCGCGAGTTTCAAGCGCTCCGCCCAGCGCCCGCTGGGGTCCGCAAACCGCGAGAACGCCCGTCGACGTGCGTGGGCTCGGCGCACCAACGGGCCGGTGGCAGGATGGGCGGCGTGACGATTGAAGCGAATCGCAACCAAGAGACCTCCAACTCCGGCATCGACCTCTCCTACGTCGACGATGCAGCGCGCCCTCAGGACGACCTATTCGGCCACGTCAACGGGCGCTGGCTGGCCGATTACGCCATCCCCGCGGACCGCGCGACCGACGGAGCGTTCCGGCTGCTCGCCGACCGCGCCGAGGAACAGGTTCGCGACCTGATCATCGAGGCCAGCGAGACTGGCTCCCCCGCGGGCACCGACGAGCAGCGCGTCGGCGATCTGTACGGCAGCTTCATGGACTCCGACACCGTCGCACGGATCGGTGTGCAGCCGCTGCTCGACGAGTTGGCCATCATCGACGCCGCCGCCGACCCCACCGCGCTGGCTGCCGTCCTCGGCGGTCTGCAGCGCACCGGCGTCGGCGGGGGTACCGGCATGTACGTCGACACCGACTCCAAGGACTCCACCCGGTACCTGCTGCATCTGTCGCAGTCCGGCATTGGCCTGCCCGACGAGTCCTACTATCGCGACCCTCAGCACGCCGAGATCCTCGCCGCCTACCCGAAGCACATCGCGAGGATGCTCGCGCTGGTCCTCGGCGAGGAGCCGCAGCCCAACGAGTGGGAGGCAACCGCGGCGCGCATCGTCGCACTGGAGACCAGGATCGCGGCGGCGCACTGGGACGTGGTGAAGCGCCGCGACGCCGACTTGACCTACAACCTGCGCACGTTCGCCGACCTGATCGACGAGGCACCCGGCTTTGACTGGGGCGGCTGGATCACCTCCACCGGCGCTTCGCTGAAGAAGGTCGCCGAGGTCGTGGTCCGGCAACCCGACTTCCTGACGGCGTTCGCCGAGTTGTGGACCGAAGCCGATCTCGAAGACTGGAAGTGGTGGCTGCGCTGGCGGCTGATCAGCGCGCGCTCGTCGCTGCTCACCGATGCCGTGGTGGCCGAGAACTTCGACTTCTACGGCCGCACGCTGAGCGGCACCGAGGAGATCCGCGACCGGTGGAAGCGGGGCGTTTCCCTCGTCGAGAACCTCATGGGCGACTCGGTCGGCAAGCTCTACGTCGAGCGGCATTTTCCGCCGGGCGCGAAGGCTCGAATGGACGAATTGGTGGCCAACCTGCGCGACGCCTACCAGCTCAGCATCAGCGAGCTTGAGTGGATGACGCCGGAGACGCGCGAGCGAGCGTTGGCCAAGCTGGACAAGTTCACCCCCAAGATTGGTTATCCCGTTCGCTGGCGCGACTATTCGGCTCTGGTGATCGACCGTGGCGACCTGTACGGCAACTACCAGCGCGGCAACGAGGTGGGTTACGACCGTGAGCTGGCCAAGCTGGGCGGGCCGGTCGACCGCGACGAATGGTTCATGACGCCGCAGACCGTGAACGCGTACTACAACCCCGGAATGAACGAAATCGTCTTTCCTGCAGCGATTCTCCAGCCCCCGTTCTTCGACGCCGAGGCAGATGACGCCGCCAACTACGGGGGCATCGGCGCGGTGATCGGTCACGAGATCGGGCACGGCTTCGACGACCAGGGCGCCAAGTACGACGGCGACGGCAACCTCGTCGATTGGTGGACGGACCGCGACCGCACCGAATTCGGTACGCGCACAGACGCCTTGATCGCGCAGTACGAGACCTTCGTCCCACGCCAATTGAGTGGACGCCCCGACGCCCACGTCAATGGCGCCTTCACCGTCGGGGAGAACATCGGCGACCTGGGTGGGCTGTCGATCGCGCTACTGGCCTACGAGCTGTCCCTGGACGGCAAGCCTGCACCCGTCATCGACGGCCTGACCGGCGTGCAGCGCGTCTTCTTCGGCTGGGCACAGGTGTGGCGCACCAAGTCTCGCGATGCCGAGGCCATCCGCAGGCTAGCCATCGACCCGCACTCGCCGCCCGAGTTCCGTTGCAACGGCATCGTCCGCAACCTCGATGCCTTCTACGACGCGTTCGAGGTAAGCGAGTCCGACGAGCTGTACCTGGAACCCGCTCAGCGCGTGCATATCTGGAACTGACGGCCCGAAACGAAC